>JAIENA010000476.1 GCA_019751755.1 Burkholderiaceae bacterium
GCCTGGCTCAGCGTGAACTTGCCGTTGGCCGCGATGTTGGCGGCGACACCGGGCGCCGCGCGGCAGGCGTTGTCGTAAGTGCCGGAGGAGGTGGCTGTCACGCCCTGGCAGGGATCGCTGATGCCGGTCGGCGACACTTGCGTGGGCGGTGCATACAGTTCGTTGATGTTGGGCGCCCGGGTCGACAGGGCGCGCGTGGCGCGCAGCCGGACATCGGGCACGGGCCGCCATTCCAGACCGCCATTCCAACTGGTGGTGCGGCCGACCGTGGAGTAGTTACCGGCCCGCCAGGCGCCGAGGAACGCGGCGTCGTGCAGCAGCGGCGCCCCCTTGATCAGCGGGATGCGCGCTTCCAGATAGGCTTCCCTTACCGTGAAGGCGCCGCGGGTGCGCGGTATGGTGCCGCCGGAATTACCGCCGGCCTGCGTCAGCGCATCCGGAATACTGTCCGAGCTTTCACTGCGCCACTCGAATCCGGCGGCGAGGCCGAGCGGGCCCGCCGGCAGCGTCCATGGCGCGCCGCTGATGGTGGCGCCCAGCAGCTTATGCGTCACCCTGGTCTCCAGTCCCATCGGCGCCAGGATGTAGGCCAGCGCTTCGGGGGACAGGGTGCCGTAGCCAAACAGGTTCAAGGGCACACAGCCTTGCGCGCGCGCCGTGGCGTCGGCGCACATGGCGCCACCGCCGACAGCGGGGATGGCGGCCAGCGCGTTGCGGAAATTGGCCACGCTGACCTGGCCGGACGTCAGCTGGGATTCGGTGGCGCGGCCGATCACCGCATAGCTGTCGTAGCGCCATCCCGCCAGCCATCCACCCGGCTCGCCAGCCAGCCCCACGGCCAGACGGTGCATGTTGCGGTCAATGGCGGCGCTGCGTGTGCCGGCTTCGGCCAACCGGCGGCTGAAACTGTAGTCCCGCAGGCCATCGCCGTTGGTGTCGCTAATGCGGTCGTACAGGTATTGCGGTACCAGCGGATTGCGCTGCGCGACGCCATTGACCAGGGTGTCGGCGGGGACCTGGCCATTGCTGGGCCGGTAGACGTCGGCCGAGGACAGCGCCAGTGGCTCGGTGATGGTGCGGATCTTGGCCCGCGCCAGGTTCGCTTCGAACCAGGCGCGGTGGCCGGGGGCCAGCGACTGCTCGCCATTGGCCGCCAGCAGCAGGCGTTCGATGGGGAGTGCGATGGTGCGGTAGTCGGCGCGGTTGAAGCCGGTCGCGGCCAGCGTGGCGCTGCCGTTGGTGGACCACGGGTTGATATTGCCGGCCCGGTCATACGTGTATTCGCCGGGACGCCCGTCCGGCCCCCGGCTGAAAAAGAAGCGGCCCTGGGGCGCCGCCACCGAATAATTGCGGACCGGGATAAAGGCGTCGGCGGCCTGGCCGCTGGCGACCATTTTGGAAATCTGGTCGTTGGCGGCGTAGTCGCGGTCGCGCGAATACACGGCGCCCTGGCGGGTATAGGCGGCCAGCACGTTCAGTGCGCCGTTTGGGCCGGTGGCGCCCCAGCCCAGCGTCACGCGGCGGGTGTCGTCATCACCGGCGCCGGCGCGTCCGGCCGAGACGTCATAGCGCCATCCGGCGCCCCCGGTTTTCAGGATGAGGTTGACCACGCCGGCCACCGCATCCGAGCCGTACGCGGCCGACGCGCCGCCCGTCATGACTTCGATCCGGTCGATCAGTGCGGTGGGGAGGGTATTGAGGTCAACCGCGCTGTTGCCCGGCACGCCGGAAACAAAGCGGCGGCCATTGACCAGCACCAAGGTGCGTGCCTCGCCCAGGTTGCGCAGGTTCAGCGTCGCGACCCCGGCACCGTTGGGCAGGAAATTCGAGTTGCTGCGGCTGAAGCCCGGCAGGCCCAGCGCCGGCAGTTTTTGCAGCAGATCCTGGACGTTGGCCGCGCCCGAGGCGGCGATGTCATTGCTCGATACCACCAGCAGCGGGACCGGCGCTTCCGCCCCGGGGGCGGGCAGGCGGGTGCCGGTGACCCAGACCTGCTGGACCGGCTCTGGCAGGGTTTCAGCCATGACTGGCGGATGCGGCGCGGACAGTGCGCAGGCGCCGGCGGCGGCCCAGGCAAGTTGCCGTTGGCGTCGTGGCGTGAGCGCAATTGCGTGGGGCATGGCGAGCATCCTGTGGGTGGTGCGCGGCGGATCGGTTGGTGGACGTGGTCCGGGCGCAACTAGCTTACTTTACGCAAGCAGGGGGCGGGATGTAAATCACGGGCAGGTGATTCTGCCAAAAACACAACAGTGCGGCCGGGGGGCGTCAGCGGCGGTATTGGAGCAGGAGTTCGGCAAAACGTGCCGGGCCATGCGCCCCATACCAGCGCCAGATGGCTTCGGCCTGGCGTCGGTTTTGCAGGTACCAACTGCGGTTCAGCGCCAGCCACGAATGTGACACCATCAGGGGTTTATCGAGCCGCACGAATTGGCCGGCAAAGCGGGTGCGGATGTCGTCATCCATGTCGCCGGCGGCAAACAGGGCAATCGCGAAGCCGTCGATGCGGCCCAGTTTCAGCTTTTCGAAGTTCAGGTCGGGCGTGGCCGCACCATCATCGATCGTCAGTCCCCGCGCTTTCAGGTATTTCCGGTGCGGCGCGCCCTGCGACAGGCCCAGCGTGCGGCCACGCAGCAGCGCCAGCGTGTCGCCATTGGCGGGCAGTTTATCGGCGGCGCGGACGAACACCACGATAAACAAAGGGGTTCCACGGGCAGGATCGGGCTTGCCATCGGCGCCCAGCGGATAGACGATATCGGGCCGTTCGCCTATCAGGTCGGGCGAAAACAGCGAGGTGGCGTCGATCGCGCCGTTGTCCAGGCTCATGGGCAGGCGGGCCGGCGGCATGCGGACCATGTCCACGCGGCAGTTCGCCGCCGCGCCGGCGTCGCGCGCCAGTTGCGCCAGCGCGCCGGGCGGGTCGTGTTCCAGGGGGCCGGTGCCGAGATAGTAGGGCGGCACCGACTTGTCGGTGTAGCCAAAACGCAGTGGCGCGCAGGGTGCTGCCGGCGCTGCAGCGGCATGGGCCAGGTGCAGCGCGGCAGCCAGGCAAGCAAAAAACAGGCGTGCGCGCATGAATATAGGGTGTCGGGAACAGGGCTGTGGCAGGGTGCCTAGTATAGCGTACGCCGGGTGCTGTCCGAGGGGGCGCAAGCCCGGTGCCGGGGCGCGGCGCAGATTCGTTGCGCGGCGCCTGGCGTGTTAAAAACAACAGTTGTCCCGGACAATCGTGCCAGCCTGGCTGTGAATCCGCCTGCGCTTTGACCGTGGCCCTGGTTGCCGATATATTGGGTCGAACCCGTTACTGTCTTTGATTGCCACAATGCCGAAAAAATCCGCTGCCCTGATACTCGCCGCCTTGCTGGCTGCCCCCGCCGCTTTTGCCGCCAATAGTCCGCATGTGATCCAGGGCGTGCGCGTGGGTGACAACAAATACAAGGTCAAAAGCATCAGCAACATGAAGTGCGCCGATGCCAGCAAGCAGACCTTGCCTTATTCACCGCGCAGTGAAGTCGATGCGCTGGTGTGTACCTGGAGCTCGTTGGGCAAAGCGTTTATTGTCCAGAACACGATTGCGCCGGAAACGCTGGTGGTGAAATTTTATCCACCGGCGGTGCGCATCGGTGAAATCACCGCCAATTACGCGCCGGGCGTCACCTACGACCAGGTGCGCGCCGAGTTCAACGCCAAGCCGTTTTCCGAAATCACGCCGGGCAAAGGGCAGTTCGGTGAAGCGTACTGGATCGATGGCGAATTGCTGACGCGGCTGTCGTGTACCAAAACCGCGTGCACGGTTACGTCAGGCACCCACTATGGCAAGGCCAAGCAAATGACCGACGAGCGGCTCAAAGCCGACAA
>JAIENA010000326.1 GCA_019751755.1 Burkholderiaceae bacterium
TTGCAAGCTCCGGCCTTCAGGCCGGGGTAGTTGACTTGGATTAACGATGTATAGAAATTGAAGTATACAGAAGTTTCCAAATGGAAATCTCACCAATGATCACTCTGATAAGGGTGCGGGGCTCCGGAACCTTCCCCATCGCGGGTCTTGACGCAAAAAATGGGCCGGAGAGTTTCCTCACCGGCCCCAAAGACATCACACAGAGCGACTACAACACAACAACACAACAACACAATTCAAATCACGGCACCGCCTTCAACGCCACCCGCACCGGATGATTCAGGCGCGCCGCAGCGTGCGCCACATAGGTTTGCCACTGCTCGCGGGTGGTGATCTCGCCGGCGCGGCTCCACGCGGCGCCCGCCAGGTAGCGCAGCGGCTTGCCGGACACCACCGGCGCGATTATCAACTGGTTCAGCGCATCTTCGGCATAGCCGGTGGCCGTGGGCAGCACGATGGCGGTGCCGAAGGCGCCATTGCCACTTTGTTCGACCCACTGCAGCAGCGCATGCGACTTGTCGTCGCGCTCGACCTGGATCACCGGGTTTTGTCCTTTGTCGGTCGGCGTCTTGTTCAGGCCCGCCGCGATCTCCAGCGTGGCCGGACCGGTGAACGCAAACGTGCTGTCGATGGTGTCGAACTGCTGACCGGCATCGACGGTAAAGCGCTTGGTTTCCGTGACCTGGGTGCCGGCCGCGTCCCAGCCGTTGTAGCGCAGTTCAAACACGGCGCGGATCGGGCCATTGGCCAGCACTTTCCACTGCGCGTAATTGGTGCTGGCATACAGCGTTTTGCCATCCCACACGCCGACCCCGCCGGCGCCGCGCGAACGGCCGACGTTGTACATGTCCATGCCTTCGCCTTCGTCATGGTGGTAATGGTCGTGGCCCTTGTTGTACCAGCGGTCGACGATCGGGTACGGCACGCGCTTGAACCAGATATCGAGGCCGCTGGTGACCAGCACTTCCTTGCCGCTGCCGGGTGCGGCGGGGGCGGCCAGCGCCGGGCCGTAGGTGCGGTGCGCGATCTTGTCGTTTTCCCACGCAAAGTCATCGAGCCGTTCCTGCACGTAGCGGGCCGAGACTTTGGTTGGGAACACCGGCGCCAGCGTGTCGATTTTTTCGACCGTGAAGCTGGCGCTCTTTTCGCCGGCGGCAAAGCTATGCTGAAAAATCAGGTCGCCATACGCGATGCCGACGTTGTGCGGGTCCTTGGCCTGCGGCGCCACGTTGGTGACCTGGTGCGCCAGCACGCGGCCCTGCGCATCCTTGACCGCGATGCGCTGGATCAGTGCGTTCGGCAGCGCCCGGTTGACGTCGGCCCACGGAATCGTGATGGTTTCCGACGGGCGCGCGATGTCGAGTTCATGGCTGACCGTGACCGACAGGGCGGCGGCCCATGCCGGGGCGGCGATCAGCGCGGCCACGCCGGCGCTGAGGGCATGCATGCGTATCATCAGCAACTCCGTCTCAGTGGTGTTCGCGGTAATCGGTGGCGCCGTTACCCTTGGGCTGGTAGTGATAGGTGCGCACCTTGTACTCGATATTGAGGTTCGGGTTTTTCAGCATTTTGAGCACTTCGGCGCCAGCCATCAGCGTTGGACCGTAGCCATGCAGCGCATGCACGCTGGTGGGACGGTTGTAGTAATAGGTCTGGTCGCCGGCCAGCGTGGTGCCGACGCAAATACCCTCGATTTCGCCCTTGGCCGTGACCTTGGTGGACAGCGCCTGCCAGCCGGTTTGCGCAATCGAGCCGTAGGTGGTCGGGCTGATCCAGCCCTGGTTGACGGCGTGCGCGATGGTGTAGACGAACATCGCGCTGGCCGAGGTTTCCAGGTACGAATCGTTACGGTCGATCATCTGGTGCCACAGGCCGGAACCGGACTGGCGCTCGGCGATGCCTTTCAGGCTGGCGCGCAACTGGTGCAGCACCGGTTCATAGCCCGGATGGTCTTTCGGCAGCACGTCGAGCAAGTCCGACATCGCCAGCACCGCCCAGCCATTGGCGCGCGACCAGTAGAAGCGCGGCGCATCGGGTGCGTTCTGGTGCCAGCCGTGCGTGTAAATGCCCAGCTCCTTGTTGAACAGGTAGCGCGACATGTTCAGCACATTGTTGACGGCGTCATCAAAATATTTGCGCTGGCCCGTCATGCGGCCCAGTTCGGCCAGCGCCGGGATGCCCATGTACATGTCGTCGCCCCACAGCGACACCGCTTGCGGACGCTTGCGCGCCAGCGTGCCGTCGGTCAGGCGGAACTGTTTATTGGCGACCCAGTCGCTGCAGGCGGTGATCATGCCCGACAAGTCGGGGCCGATTTTCGCATGGCGCACGCGCATCAGCGCGGCGCAGAACGAACCGGAATCGTCCAGCGAGCGCGGGTCGAGGAAGCGCGCAAAGCTGTTGGCGCGTTCCAGTTTGAACTGCTTTTCCTGCGCGGCGAAGTAGGGCAGCTTGTCCTTGAAGAAGGCGAAATGACGCTGCGTCATGGCCAGGTAGCGCTGGTCGCCGGTGGCGTCCGCCACTTTCAGCAGGGCGGAATGGAACAGGCCCATCTCATAGACGAGAATGCCGTAATCGCCCTTGGCCGGCTCGATAATGGCCTCGGCCACCGGCTTGCTGAAATCCGTGATTTCCGCACCGGTCTTCTTGTTGATGACGCGGGTCGGCGTGGTCGATTCCATATAGCCCCGGATGCGGTCCAGCGTGCCCGTGATCTCGGCGGCCACCGGCATCTTGTAGGGAATCGGATAAGTGCCCTCGGAGACATCGTCGAGGTTCTTGTTGTCCGGATTGCGATAGGGGCCGGCGGCGTGCGCGGAGCCCAGCAGGAAGATGGCGGCGGCCAGGCCGGTCAGCAGGTGCGGGATGGTTTTCATGGCGTCTCGTGGGTGGTTTTGCTTATAATTGGTCAGGCCATTTTAATTTGGTCTGGCCAAATACGCAATCTGGACTAGCCAAATTTTTACATCGACGGACGTGCGCAAGCCGGCGCGGTTGGCAGGGCGCGCCGTGTGGGATCGGATGGGAGGTCAAACTTGCATGGCGGTTTCCGCGCCAGCGGAAGCCGCCATGCCTGCATGGAGCGGGTCTCAGCCGCGCGAGAAGGTGCGCGTGACGCGCTCAAGGTGGGCCCGCATGGCCGCGCGTGCCGCGGGGCCGTTGCGTTCGGCGATGGCGCCCAGAATCGCCCGGTGGTCATTCAAGGTGTCCTTGCGCAGCTCTTCGGTGCGGTAGTGTTCCTTGAGCCGGTGCCACAGGCTGCCGCGCTGGTCCCACAGGTACTCGACCACGCCGACAAACGCGGTATTGCCGGTGGCGCGCGCAATGGCCACATGGAAATTGCGGTCGGCCAGTTCATTGCTGGACTGGTCCTCGTGGCTGCGCTCCATTTCCTCGACCGCCTTGAGGATCGCGTCGACGGCGGAATCGGTGGCGTTCTTGGCCGCGATGGCGGCGATTTCACACTCGATCAGCCTGCGCGCGGACAGCACCTCGAACGGGCCCGGGCCGACTTCCGGCACCACGGCGGGCAGGGTGGCCTGTTCGCTGACATACACGCCCGAGCCGCCCCGCACCTCGACCACGCCGCCCAGTTCCAGCGCGATCAGCGCCTCGCGCAGCGACGCGCGGCTGACGTTAAGCTTGGCGGACAATTCACGCTCGGCCGGCAGGCGCGCGCCGGCGGCGATCTGGTCGTCCCGGATCAATTGCTGGATACGCTCGGCGACAACGCGGTACAGCCGCTGTTCGGGTACATGCGGGGTGTCCTGCGGGTCCTGGGGTTTTTTCATCAGATTTGCGCGTGAAACCTCGGCCTTCAGGCCGGGGAGGCAGAGCGCGGAACGCACGGCGTTCCTAGCTT
>JAIENA010000217.1 GCA_019751755.1 Burkholderiaceae bacterium
GGGTGGAGCAGTCTGGCAGCTCGTCGGGCTCATAACCCGAAGGTCACAGGTTCAAATCCTGTCCCCGCAACCAAATACTAAAAAGCCGTTGCCATGCAACGGCTTTTTGCATTGGCAGGCCCACAGTGATGACGCCACAATCCCCTCCCCGCTGGACGGCGATGCTGCTGGCGACCCTATGCATTGGCGTTCACGCGCACGCGGCGGATGCGACAGCCTGGCCCGACACCTATCTGCGCCGACTGCAAGCGCAAGCCCTGCTGCAAACCTTACATGCCAATCTCCTGGCCAGTACCAGCGCCACCTTGACGCTGGAAAAATGGTGCGCCGACCATGGCATAGCCGACGACGCCAGGATCGTGGCGCGGCAACAGCGCAGCGTCGACCTACCCGCCACACCGGAACAGCGCGCCAGGCTCGCTGTATCACCGGAAACCCCGCTGAAATACCGCCGCGTGCAACTGTATTGCGGGGAACACTTGTTGTCGGAGGCGGATAACTGGTACGTGCCAGGCCGCTTGAGCGCCGCCATGAACCAGTTGCTGGAACAGACTGATACCCCGTTCGGCAAAGTCGTCTTGCCGCTGGCGCCCCACCGCCGCACCTTCGCCGCGAAAACATTATGGTCGCCGTTGCCGGAACGCTGGGAGAGCTTGCCGATCCAGGGTACCGTAACCGGCATGGCGCCAGCCTCCCTGCCCATTCCTGCGGCCCTGTTCGAGCACCGCGCCGTGCTGTACACGCGCGACCATGAACCGATCGCGGAAGTCCGGGAAACGTACCAGCGCGGACTGCTGAACTTCCCGCTACCCGCCATACCGTAATCCCAGCACCGCAGCCGCACATCTGGTGATGGCGGGCCACGATGGGCATGCAAAATCTGCCATGCCCATCGCGCTTGCCCCAGGTACGTCAGCGCCCCGGCACCAATACCCAACTACCGCAGGCTCATCGGAAGACCCGGCGCCCCGGCATTACAGCGCCTGCGCACTCAGTCGGCTGATCACCTCGGCCTGCGCCGGGAAATCCGCCTTCAACCGCGCCAGCTGCTGCGCCGTCGGCAGAGCCGGATCGGCGGCTTCCCATCCCGGCGCCAGGCTGCAGCCAAACAAGCCATAGCCCCCTTCCAGGATTTCACCACCAAACCAGCTGCCGTGCGGCGCCACCGCCTGCAACGCTTGCCCGCGCGATGGATCGGCGCCGACGTCCGTGACCAGGTAGCGCCCGTCCGGGGTGAAGCAATGCAGGCGGATCGGGTTGCCCGCGTGATAAAACCATTGCTCATCCTGATTCAGACTGTGCAGTTGCAACACTTGCGGGTCCCGCAGCAGATAGTAATTGGTCGAATACAGGCGGCGGTCGCCGTTGAAGCGGTCCGGCAGCGCAAACTTCAGCGTGCTCTCCCCTGCCGTGGCAACCGGCGCAAAGTAGCCGCCCAACTCAATCGGCGTCAGGTTCAACTTCGTGATCCAGTCATCGGCGCTGTCCTGCAAGGCGAAGCAGACCGTGATGCCGATCACGTCACCGGTACCCGGCTGGCGCAACAAGCCTTTTTGCGTGACGATCTGCACTTCCCGCAGGCCGCCACCACCATCCGGGACGGTAATGCTTTCATGCAGGTTCAGCACCGGCTTGCCGCTCGCCATCACCTCCTGGTCAAATTTAACATGCTCGGCGCGCTGGTCGACTTTGCCGATGATGTCATCCTTGGTTTGCCCGGTGAGCCGGGCAAAGTTCTCGTTGCACCACAGGAAGGTCGATTTTTTATCCTTGAAACACAAATAAATGCCGTCGCATCGGTCCATGACGTCTTCCACGCTCATGGGCGGCTCCGTCTTCAGGATGGTCTCAAGCATCACCGCCTCCCTTGCGCGCCAGCTTGTCGGCCAAATCTTGCGCCAGCGCCACCATGGTCATGGTCGGATTCCACGACCCGCCCTGCGGCCACAGGCAGCCGCCCGTCACATACACGTTGGCGCTGCTGCGCAGCTTATAGTCGAGGTCGACCGGCGCGTCCTCGCCGTCACCGATATACAGTGACGATCCTTCATGCACCAGCCCGGACACGCGGCGCTGCGCTGGCGTCGGCCGCACACCGGCCCACTCACCCGCGTCCGGATTCGACGGCTCCGGCTGACTGAACCAATACTCGGTCTGGCCCGCGTCCTTGCCCAGCACGCGCTCAAGGATATCGAAAGTGGCGGCGTCCATCGCATCCCAGGTTTGCAGGTCGGCTTGGGTTTCCTGGATCTGCAGCAGCGAATTGGTGGTCGGGTTGCCATCTTGCGGGTTGCCACGGAACCAGCTTTCGCTATTGCGGTAATCGAGCTCTCCCAGCACCGCGCAGACGAACACCACGTGATCCGGCGAGGTCTCCAATTGGGTCAGGGTGGCAGTGGCCACCACGTCCGGCATGTAGCGCAGCGCCGTGCCGGCGTTCTTTTCGGGATGGCGGTCCGACAGCGCCGACAACTGGATATGGAATTGCTGCTTGTAGTCGTTGTTGGCGACGCCGGCCACGTAGCAGGCGCCCAGCTCCAGGTCGCCAAAGTCACCATTCGGGTCCAGCAACGCTTTCGGCACGCGCGCAACGATCGCGGTAATGAAGTGCGCGGTAAAGCGCTCGCCCACGTTGGGCGCTTGCGGGAACGAGTTGCGCACCAGGGTGGCGGGCGGCAACGTGCCCATCGCCAGGATCAGGTTGGCGTTCCCGAGTGGCAGGACGCCGCGCGAGGTTTGTAGCGCGGTCGCCACGCCATCCTGCTGCAGGATTTTTTCCACTTCACAATGGGTGGCGATATCGATGCAGCCGCCGGCGCTGCCCGCGCTGCCGAGGCGCACGCCGGCCAGCGCCAGCAATTCGCCCGGCGTCGAGAATTTCTGAAAATCGATGCCGTCAACACTTTCCGCGTTGCAGGCCAGCGGCGCCGCTTCCGTGCGGTAGACGCCGGGGATCGTGGCGCACTGCTCTTTGAGCAGGGTTTGCACGGTGTTCTGCAGCGCGCCATACACGGGACGGGTCTTGGCGATGGCCTGGGCCTCGGCGACGCTGCGCTGCTGGTCGATCTCATCGACTTTTTTTACGCGCAACAACTTTTCCGCCGTCCCAAAATTTTCCCGCGCGGCGCCGATCGTCGCACGCGGCCAGCCATCCATTTCGTCTACGTTCGGGCGCGGGCACCAGGCCGACCACAGCGTGGAGCGGCCGCCAAAGAACGGCACCATGCCATGCTGCCAGTGGATGTAGCGCTGCTGCTCCGGCGTGCCGGCCACGGTTTTCGCGGACAAGGTCCACGGGAAGGTTTCCGACAAGCCGCCGATGGTGTTCTTGAAGGGCAGCGGCAAATTCTGGAAGTGTTCCGGCAGGAAGAACGATCCCCGTTCGACGATCAGGATATTGGCTTGCGGATGCTTTTCACGCGTGCGCTGCGCAAACGCCAGTGCGCAAAAACCGGACCCAATGATCACGTGATCGTACGGCACGGTCTCGCGCGCCTGCTTCCATCCGGCATTGGAAAGGAAGAACAAATGGTCCATGACTTCCTGGCTGGTCGGCGATTGCGGGCCCGGGGTGGGAAAGCCGTGTTGCAGTTTGTCCGATGCGGCAGCGCTCATGCATGTCTCCTGTTGAATTGTCCGTTGGAATGCCGGCCCTTGGCCGGTCAGGACAGCGTATTACGCGGCAATTTTTCCAGGTAAACATTTTTTTATTGGCGAAATCTTCCTTGCACCGTGGAAGCTTCATCCGCAAGTCGTAGGCCTTGCCATTAAAACAGCTTGCATACGGCAATCATTAATGAGGACAAAAATTGGCATTTAGAGATTTGTAGGCAAGTGGCAACACTATCAAGATGGCATGTAACGTTTTGTACCGTGTGCCGCGCCGCAACGACGAGTTCTTTCCAGAGTGCTACACTTTGCCATTTGTAAAAACCTTCTCGCAAGGAGTCGCGCGTG
>JAIENA010000440.1 GCA_019751755.1 Burkholderiaceae bacterium
CCAGTGTGAAAGTAGGTTATCGTCAGGCTAGTTATATTAAAAACCCCGCTGAGTTAGCTCTTGGCGGGGTTTTTTGCTTTGTACTTTGCCTTGCGAATGTTACTCTGTTTTTGTTTTGATAATTATCTAAAAAACAAAAGGAGAGGTATGAAGGCATACGCGCTGGGCTGCTTATTAGCGTCCATGGCTGCATCAGGTACGGCAGCTGACATCGTCAAAGAAAAAATCCGCAGTGAAGTCGTGCGCACCAGTTACGGTGTCGTGCATGTCAAAGCCAGTGATTTCCGTAGTCTCGGTTATGGTGTGGCCTACGCCTACGCCCAGGATAACGTCTGTATGCTGGCAGACACGTTCCTCACGGTGCGGGGCGAACGGTCCCGCTACTTCGGCCCGGATGCGCACACGACCAAGCCGAAAAACGGCGAATACGGCATCGCCAACGGCTATATTGACCTGACCAATGAACAGAGCGATTTCTATTACAAAGGTTACGTCGATATTGACCAACTGCGTGCCGGCTATGTGGCCGGCAAACAGGAAATTCGGGATCTGCTGGCGGGCTATGCGGAAGGTTACAACCGCTACCTGAGCGATTATCAGAAAAAATTGCCGAACGCATGCCGCAATGCCGCATGGGTCAAGCCGATCACGGTCGACGATATGTATCGGCTGGTGGAAGAAAAATCGCTGCACGCGACCGGCGACGTGTTTGCCGCCGGTATCGTTGGCGCCGCGCGCGATCCGGGCGCACCGGTGACGCTGGCGAAAGCCATGCCGCCTGCGGTAACGACGATGCCGACCGGCCTGCCGGCAGGCATTGGCAGCAATGGCTTGGCCCTGGGCCGCGACGCCAGTGCCAATGGCCGTGGCCTGTTGCTGGGTAATCCACATTATCCATGGAGCAGCACGGAACGCATGTACCAGCTGCACCTGACGGTGCCGGGCAAGTATGACGTCATGGGCGCGTCGCTGGCCGGGTTGCCGGTCGTGATGATAGGGTTTAATCAGGACCTGGCCTGGACCCATACCGTCACCAAAGCCATCCACTTCACCACCTTCGCGCTCGGACTGGATCCATCCGACCCGAGCGGCACCACGTACTATTATGACGGCGCTCCCGTGAAAATGACGTCGCGCACGGTCGCCATCGATGTGCTGCAGCCCAATGGCACGCTGCGCACGAAGCAAAAAACATTTTATTCGACCAGGCATGGCGCCGTCTTCGTCAATCCTGCCGCTGGCATAGGCTGGACCAATGAACGCGCCTTCGCGCTGGGCGACGCTAACCGCAATGGCACCCGCATGCTGGAACAATGGCTGTCGCTCGGCCAGGCCGACAGTGTCGACGCCGCGAAAGCCAGCCTGTCCAGTGTCGGTGCACTGCCCTGGGTGAATACCATTGCCGCCGATCGCGATGGCGGCACGCTGTACATGGACGCCAGCCGCGTTCCTCACATGGGGGCCGATAAATTCGCATCGAACTGTTTTGTGCTGCCGGCATTGCTGGGCTTTGACGGCACCCGCAGTGCCTGCGCATGGGGGCAGGATGACGGCGCTACCGGTGGCGTGTTCGGTGCCGCCAATATGCCGCTGCAAGAGCGCGAAGACTATGTCGGCAATTCCAATGATGCGTACTGGCTGACCAATGCGCGCGCACCGCTGACGGGACCTGCGCCATTTGGCTATTCGCCGTTGTATGGTACGCCCGGTGTCGAGCAAACCCTGCGCACCCGGATCGGCTTCAAGCAGGTTGAGCAGGCGCTGGCCAGCGAGCGTCATTTGAGCATCAATGAGCTGGAAGAGCTGTTGTTCAGTAACCGCGTCCATGCGGCGGAACTGGTGTTGCCGGAATTGATCCCGGCTTGCCTCGCTGCCAATGACCGCGATCTGTTGCTGGCCTGCGCCGTGTTGGGATGGTGGGACCGCAAGGCCGATATCGATAGCCGTGGCGCGGTATTGTTCCGTGAATTCTGGAATGCCGCTGCCGCCGTGCCGAACAAATGGGCGGTCCCCTTCGATCCCGCCGATCCGGTCAATACGCCGCGCGGTGTCGCTGCCGCCGCCAAGCCGGCATTGCTGAACGCGCTGCGTAGCGCGGTCGCCAAATTGAACGCGCAAAACGTGCCACTGTATGGCCGTCTGGGCGATTACCAGACCGAGACGCGCAACGGCAAACGTCATGCGCTGCATGGTGGTCTGGGCGATAGTGACGGCGTCTATAACACGATGTTCATGCAAGGCGGCCTGACGCCATCGGGCTACCGCAATGTCAACTGGGGCGCCGCGTATATCCAGGTGGTGGGCTTTGACCGCGATGGTCCGGTGGCGCGCGGCTTGCTGCCATATGGCCAGTCGGTCGATCCGAAGTCGCCGTATTACGACGACCAGTTGCCGCTGTTTACGCGCAAGAAGCTGGTGCGACTGCCATTCTCGGAAAACGAGATCCGCAACGATCCGGCCTATGTGCGCAAGGTATTGACTGACAAATAATTATTCCTGTTCAGTCACCATGGGGTGCATGATATATTGCTAACTTTAATGGCAATCGTTCAGGTGCCCCATGAAGAAAGCGACGCTGGGTAAGGCTCTTGCGGTGGTGGCCGTTGGCGCGTCCGCGCTGGTTGGCTACCGCACCATGGGATGGGACTTGATGAGCCCAGTGAACAGCTTGAACCTTGACCTGGCCAAGCCTGACGCACTGATCGTCACCCGCAGCCTGTCGACATTGCCGCGTGACTTGCTGACCATCCCCCTGGCGCGCGATGTGTTGCGTGAAGACTTCCTGTTTTATTACGAGCAAAGCGAAGACCGCCTGGGTTTGAAGGGCACGCTGCGCCGCATCGCCTACGAACATACATTGGGATGGGGCGATCAATTGATCCGCATGGTGCTGGACCAGCCGGCGGAGGTGGCGCTGTGGCGCGATGGCGACGGTTCGCTGAAACACTTTGCGATTGCCGTCTCGCGCAGTCAACTCACGCGCCTGCTGGAAGAGGCGGGCAAGGTCGCGCTCAAGGATACGCAATTAAAGATCGCCGGCGGCTTGCGGGTCGATGGCGATGCCGTGCAAGTGTATGCCCTCAATTATGCTTACGGCCGCACCATGCTGCTGGCCGCGCATGGCGATCGGATGGTGATCCTGTCCCATCCCGGCATGCTCTATGGCGGCAAGGATGGCACGCGGGCCGACAGCACGGCGGCCGGTGTGGTCTCCGGGTTGCTGGCGTCGTCGGCCGCTAAACAACACCCGTTCCATGAGCAATTCCACTTCGATCAAACCCCGGCCGAAGGGCACAGCATCGCCGTCAAGGCCGACTTCCTGTCGTTCGGCTACCAGCCCTTCTTTGGCGCGCTGCAGGCGCTGCGCTTTGACTTCAGCAAAGGCGCATGGCGCTCACAAATCCTGATCGACGGCGCCAAGCTGGCCAAAGGTGGCTACGACAGCGCGGCGCTGTGGACCGCGCTGCCGCACAATCCGGGCGGCTGCTTTACCGTGCCGGCCGACTGGGCTGCGATGCAGCCGGTATTGAAGCGGGTCGGCCGCAAGGCCAGTGAACCGGTGCAACCACTGGCGCAGCAATTGGCCGGTCCGGTGGCGGCGTGCTGGTATGGCAATTCGCGGCTGCACACGCCGGTGTTCATTGCCAGCCGCACGGGCGACGCCAAAGGCGCCGAAGCGGTGTTTGGCAGCCTGTTCGATGTCGCCGTGGGCGGTGGTGGCCCGGTCGAAAAGACCGAGGCCAAAGGCGGCGCCGTGCGCTGGCAGCGCACCGTCGCCACCAAGCTGGGCGACACCACGCCGACGCTGGCCGTGGCCGGCAATACGGTGGTGTTTTCCGCCGATGCGCGGCTGGTGGACCAGGTGCTGGCGGTCAAACGCAAGCAGGCGCCCGCGGCGGCCGACCGCATGCCCGATCCCGGTCGCACGGTGGGCCTGATCGCTCCGGCGTCGCTGGCGCAACTGATCCAGAAGGAAGCCTTTGCCACCTTGCCGGCCAACCAGGAACCGGTCTTGCGCACCGC
>JAIENA010000275.1 GCA_019751755.1 Burkholderiaceae bacterium
TTGTTGATCAGCGCCCGGTTACCACCGCTATAGACCTCCGCCGGCGCGCTGCCGATATTAAACACCACCACCGAGTCACCCGCCAGGATTTGCTGGCGCCCGGTCGGCGCGGCGCCCGCCATGTCAAACACCGTGCTGGCGGTCGCACTCCAGTCCAGCGGCTTGATCGCGCTATCCAGGTTGTCCGACACATCGATATAGCGACCACCGGTCTTGGTCATCACGAACATCAGTTGCCTGCCATCGGCGGACTGGACAATACTGTTGGGCAGCGCCAGCCGCAGTTCGCGGCTGATGCGGCGCAGGGCGAGGTCGGCCGTTTCGACCAGTTCCGCACGGGCCGCCGTGTCCATATAACTTTGCACCGGCCACTTTAAAAATACCGCGACCATGCCGGCCAAAATACCGGTAATCACCATGACGATAATGGCTTCCACCAAGGTGAAGCCACGATGGCGGCGCGGGATGGCGAAAGTGCTCTTCATGAGACCGGGACGCTATTGGGCGCGTAACGGGTGCGGTAGGTTTCCAATACGACGCTGTCGCTGCCGTAGGTGACCGTCACGGTAATGCGCAATACATTCATATTGGCCGACGACCCGTCCGACGCCAGCTTGGCGCCAACCGGGCCCAGCGTGGCATCGGCATTGATCGTCACGGTCGCGGTGTAACCGGCCGGGAACGCCACGCCGGCAACGCCGGCAACATCGGTGGTGTAGGTCTGCGCCGTCCCCAACTGGCTGACGTAATCATTGACGTTGTCGAAGGGGCGAATGTTATTGTTGGCCAATTCCGGCCCCACCACTTCGGGCGTCGTGCATGCCGACGGAGAGGAAGCGGTCGTGACATTGGGATCGGCAATATCGCAATAGGTGAAGGAAGCCAGCCGCACCTCTTCGATCAGGCTTTCAGCGATGGCCAAGGCTTGCTTGCGGCGCATCGGGTCGGCGCTGTTGCGGGTGTTGAGCGTAATGACTTGCAGGATACCGATCACACCGATGCTGACCACGACGATGAAAATGACCAGCTCGACCATGGTCAAGCCGTGTCGCCAACGCGCTTTAACGGACATAGCCGGTCTCCGTGGTGACGACGGTATTGTGGCTCAAGCCATCCCCCGTGACGGTGATCGTCAAATCGGTGGTGAAGGTGGAGACCAGTGTTGGCGGTATATTGGTGCTATGAAATGGTTTTCCGGTCGGATCGAAGTAAAACATCGACGCCGACGTCATCGCCAAACCGCTGGGAATGCCTTCGCAGGCCCAGGTACTGGAATTGGAACACTGGCTCAGTGTGCTGCTGCTGCCGGAATTGCTGCCGGCAGCGGCAGTGACGCGACTGGCGCAAGTGCTGTCAAAGCAGAGCGCCACGCTACTGCCATTCAAACGCACATAGACGCTGCGATTTTGCGCGATGGCGGTTTTCTGGCCGTAGCGCAGGATGCTGGCGACCTGGTTGGAAAAGGCAACGGCGTCGAACGCCTTGCGGTCAAAGAACCGGGGCGCGGCAACCGCCCCAAGGACACCCACCACGACCATCACAGTAATCAACTCCACCAGCGTAAAACCAGCGGAGCCCCGCTCCACCGGAAGAGTTGTTCTGCTCATCACATCAACTGTCGACTTTGCAAAGATCAGCAGTTAGCCAAGGTAGGCGCTGTCACCGTGCCAGCCGTGACATAAGTCACTTTGCAGTTGGCGTGGCCGCTATCCGTCGTGATTGTCGTCGTGCCGGAAGCACTGGCCACCACATAGCCATCCAGACTCACTGCTTTCTCAATGCCGTCTGCATCTGCCGTCAGGTAGCCGGTTGCACTGGTCACCGTCGCGGTCACGGCGCCCTCCAACCCTACCGTGGCGGCCGTGCCGCCAGAGGCCAGCCACCTTGAGCGCGCGAGTGCAACCGCACTTTTCACAGCCGCCTCGGCAGCCTTCGCCTTGGCAAATCGTGCATCTGCGCCCATGTCGGCAAATTTAGGCAACGCGGTCGCCGCCAGAATACCCAGGATCACAATCACGACAATCAATTCGATCAAAGTGAAACCGGACTGCATGCGCGCTTGAGGGGGTAATTGTCGAAATTTCATCATTATTTCCTATAAAAACAAATGTAATTTCTCTGTGCCAAGCTAAACCAGCGATTGCCATCGCCAGCAGCAAGTTGAGAATCTACTCAAACTAAAACCACCATCAGCAGCTAGAGCTTGCCGTTGGTGCCGCGCCAACCGAACCGTCGGTTGCGTCGTAGGTGAACGAACAACTCGTATGGCCGGAATCGGAACGGATCGTATAGGCGCCACTAACCGTCTGAACATCGTACTCCGATGTCGAAATGCCAGAGGCCGCCAGAATTCCCGCTGCATCCGCAGTCGGATACCCACTGGCATTAATGGTCACGGCTGTACCGTCCATTGATACGGTCAGCGGCGTGCTGGGCGACCCGGACGCAAGCCATTTGCTGCGTACCAACGCCGATGCCGACGCCACGGCGCCGCGGGCGGCCTTGATTTTCGCCAGCCGAGCGTCCGCGCCCATGTCCGCAAACTTGGGCAAGGCTGTTGCCGCTAAAACGCCCAAAATGACAATCACAACAATCAGTTCGATCAGGGTAAAACCAGACTGCGCGGTATGCGGTCGCAAACCCATTTGTTTCATTTGCATTTGTTAAATCTCCGAGGTGTCAAAAGGGTGTGACGTTCAGGATAGAAGTATGTGTGAGACATTTATCCTGAGTCAACTTGGACCAAGGTGACGCCCGGCTTAGCCTGGGTCGCATCATCCTGCTTGGCAGTGTTTGTGGGCAAGCGATTGGATTTTACCTTGAAATACCAACGCTCAAATGAATCCCCAAGAAAACTTTTTTTGCTGCTGGACACATATACAAGTTTAGGTGAAGAAACATCGAAATACCAGCAGCCAGGGGTCAGTGCTCCGGCTGCCGAATTAGCAATTTCGCCGCAATAATTTTCTGGTGGCGCCTGCAACCAGGTCGTGGGATTTTCACGCAGGAGTGCCCTCTCATCCAACTTGTGTCCGCTCACAATCGCCTGATAATGCTTGCCCTCCAAGGCCGTCCGCATATTCATCACCAACCGTTGCACTGCCGCACGCTCCGCCTCGCCTTGATAGTAATAAATGCCCTCGAGTATGGTTCCCAAAAGCACACTGAAAACAGTGAGTGCAATGACCACTTCCAGCAGCGTGATGCCAGCCTGACATTGATGTTGCGCGCGCACGACACTCATTTTACATTTGCGCATTAATGCATCGCCGCTTTCCCGAGATTCCAGATCGGCATGAAGATCCCGAGCGCCAACACCAGCACCATCGCCCCCAGGAACGAGATCATGATCGGCTCGATTTGCGCCGACAACGTTTTCAGTTCGTAATCAACTTCCCGCTCATACATCGCCGCGATTTCATCCATCAAATCATCGAGCGATCCCGACTCCTCGCCCACGGCAATCATCTGCAGCACGATCGGCGTAAAAATGCCGGCGGCGAGCGAGGTGCGCAAGATGCTGTCGCCCCGCTCCACGCTGTCACGCATGGTTTCAATCTGCTTACACAAATGCGCATTGTCGACCGTCTGCGACACCACCGTCAGCGCATGCACAATCGGCACACCGCTCTTGCTGGACAGCGCGAAGCTGCGGGCAAAGCGCGCCATCGTCGCTTTATGAATGATCTTGCCGGCAATCGGGAATTTCAGCTTGTAGCGGTCCCATGTCAGCAAACCTTGCGCGGTTTTGGTCCACGACTTAAATCCAAAGAAGCCGCCGATGGCTCCGACCAACAACACAGACCAATAGTCAATCGTGAATTTTGAACTGGCGATCAGAATCCGCGTCATCAGCGGCAACTCCGCCTTGAAACTTTCAAACACTTTGACGAACTGGGGAATCACAAACACGTTCACCACGATCATCGCCAGTGCCATGGCAATCATCACAAACGTCGGATACCGGGTCGCGCTCTTCACCCGGTTTTTCATATCCCGCTCAAATTCCAGGTGATCGAACAGGCGCAGCATGACTTCATCGAGGCG
>JAIENA010000297.1 GCA_019751755.1 Burkholderiaceae bacterium
GCGGCTGGCCATGATCGATTTGACGCTGGGCGATAGTGACCACCACCTGGAACGCTTTATCGCCCAGCCGGGATTCAGGCACGCCGCCTGATCGGTCAATCAGGTCTGGCCGGGGTGTTGCAGCACATGGGCCGAGGCGGCAAAGCGCTCGTTGCCGGCCAGTTTTCCGCTGATGGTCTCGACGATACGGAACCCTTCGCTCTGGTACAGCGCCAGCGCCGCGCCATTCCCGACCAGCACGTCCAGCGCCAGTGGTTTGCCGGCGGCGCGCAGCACCGCCCGCAGCAATGCCCGCCCCACGCCATGGCGGTAGCGGGCAGGATCGACATACAACCATGTCATTTCGTCCTCCGTGTAGCCGGCGAAGCCGGCGACGATGCCATCTTCCACCGCAACCAATAGCGTGGCGTCGAACAAGCCCTCAGCTGCGCCGGTTTGTTCCAGGGTCAGGAAGGCGTCGGCCAGGCCGCTGGCGTCGAGTTCATATTTGCGGGCGGCGTCGTGGATTGCGCAAATGCGGGCCCAGTCGTTATGGTGATATTGGCGGATGTGCATGGGAGGAGGGTTGTTGTGTTTGTTGCAATTTTCTAGACTGTAACATACAGCGGGAAATGCGGGTGTGGTACCTACAAGATATATTCTGGAAGCAATTTATAGGTTGCTGTTAAGCATGTGATAATGGGATTTTTTCTCTGCGCCGATGGTTGATATTTTCCGGGTGCGCCCTCGGCGGCGCGCTGTGCGATCCTACCTGCTGGCGGCACTGATCTGTGTGACGGCACAACTGGCGGTGGCCCAGACCCGCCCCGGCCTGGTCTCGTTCCAGCGGATTGCCATTCCTGATGACGTGCCCGCCCACCTGACGACCGCCATGGCGCAGGACCGGCGCGGCTTGCTGTGGCTGGGCACCCAGGATGGTCTGGTGCGTTACGACGGCTACCGTTACCAGGTCTACCGCGCCCGGCCGGGCGATCCGTCCGCGCTCGGCGGCAGTTATGTGCGGGCCTTGCACGTGGCGCACGACGGCCGCTTGTGGGCCGGGACCGCCAGTGGCGGCGTGTCGGTGTTCGACGCCCGCACGGAACGCTTTACCCAATACCGCCACCAGCCCGACGGCGCCGGCCTGGCGCATGACCGGGTTGAAGGCATCGCCGAAGACCGCGCTGGCATGATCTGGCTGGCCACCTTCGACGGCGTCGACCGGCTCGATCCCGCCAGCGGCAAGATCACGCATTTCCGCCATGCGCCGTCCGACCCCGCCAGCCTGGCCAGCAATGCGGTGCGCAGCGTGCTGGTGGACCGCGAAGGGCGCTTGTGGGCCGGTTCCCATGACGGTTTGCAGCTGTACCAGGACGGGCGCTGGCTGCGGGTGGCCTCGACGCCGGGCGATCCGGCATCGCTGGCGGGCCAGCATGTGATCCGGCTGTTCCAGGACGGCCAGGGGCGGATCTGGATCGCCACCGATGGCAACGGCGCCGCCATGCTGGACCCGGCCCGGTTGCGGATGGATGGCGCCATGCCACCGGCCAAGGACCTGCTGGTGCGCTGGCAGCCGGCCGAGCAGCGCGACAGCTTGCAGCTGGACCCGTCCCAACTCAGTTACCGCTGGGTTTATAGCTTCGCCCAGGCCGCCAATGGCGAAATCTGGGTCGCCACGTTTGGCAACGGCATCGACGTGATTGACCCGGCAACGCTGAAGGTGGTCGACCGCCTGCGGCACGACGCCGGCAGCACCAATTCGATAGGCGCCGGGCGCATCGGCGCCCTGCTGGCCGACCGCTCGGGGTCGATGTGGGCCGGTTCCTGGGGCGGCGGCGTGGCGCGCCACGATCCGCAATCGCGTGCCTTCCTGAAAATCCGCCATAGCGCGAGTAACCCGGACACGCCCGCCCATCCCGGCGTGGTGCGCGCAATGGAAAGCGCGGATGGCAAACTATGGCTGGGCACCAATGGCGAAGGCGTCGATGTGCTCGATGCCGATGGCCACGTGGTGGCGCGTCATCGCCCGCGCCGCGCCGATTCCGGCGCGCTGGCGGACGGCGCCGTCACGTGCCTGGCCCAGGATGCCGGCGGCGGCGTCTGGGTCGCGACCCTCGATGGCACCCTGCACCGCCTGCGCGCCGGCGCCTCGGCGTTTGAACGTTACGGCGAAGCGCACGGCTTGCCGGGCGGTCCGATCCGCACCATGGTGTTCGGGCCCGATGGCGCGCTGTGGGCGGGTTCGTCGAAAGGTCTGGCGCGTATCGCGCTGGGCGGCGGCAGCGATGGCCGGGTCACCGCTTACCGCCACCAGGCGGGCGATGACGCCACGCTGTCCGGGATTGAAGTGGATTCACTGGCGTTTACCCGCGACGGCACCCTGTGGGCCGGCACCGAAAATGGCGTCAGTGCGCTGGACATCGCCACCGGTAAGGTGGTGCGCATCCGCCGCGACCCGCAGCGCGTCGACAGCCTGCCCGATAACTGGGTGCCGGACCTGATGGTCGATCGCAGCGGTCGGCTGTGGCTGGCCACCCAGTCGGGCGTGGCGCTGCTGCGCAACTGGGATGGCAACACCGCGCAATTCGATGTGCTGGCGGGCCGCACCGGCCTGGCGCCGCAGCCGGCCGAATCCCTGATCGAAGATGCGCAGGGCATGGTCTGGCTCAATGGCCGCACCCGCATCGATCCGCACACCTGGCAATGGCACACCTATGGCCCGGCCGATGGGGCCGATTTCCGTACCCGCTATATCGCCAGCCGCGCACGTACGCGCCACGGCGACCTGTTGTTTGGCACGCCGGAAGGGTTGCTGGTGGTGCGGCCGGCCCTGCTCGATCCGCGCCGCGGCACGGCGCCCGTGGTGGCGACCGCGTTGTCGGTCGGCGGCAAGACGGTGCCGGGCGCGCCGGAACTGGCGTCGCTGGTGCTGGCGCCGCCGCAGCGCAGCTTGCGGCTGGAATTTGCCGCGCCCGATTTCCGCGCGCCGGACCTGGTGCGCTACCGTTACCTGCTGGAAGGCTATGACGCTGACTGGGCCGAGGTCAATGCGCGCCAGCGCGTGGCGGCCTATACCGGCTTGCCGCCGGGTGAATACCGCTTGCGGGTGCAGGCGTCCGGCGCGGACGGCTGGCAAGCCGGCGAATGGAAACTCGATGTCACGGTGGTGCCCGCGTTTTACCAGACCGTCCCGTTCCGCGCGCTGATGTGGCTGCTCGGTGCGGCGGCGGTCTTCGGCCTGTTTCGCCTGCGCTTGCGGCAGCTGCGGCGCCGCGCCGCGCACCTTGAGCATACGGTGGCCGAGCGCACCGCCGCGCTGGAATCGGCTTACCGCGATATCGAGCAGGCCAGCCTGACCGACCCGTTGACGGGGTTGCGCAACCGCCGCTTCCTGGAACAGGCCTTCCCGGCCGACCTTGACCTGGTAGCGCGCCGGCATGCCGATGGGGCCCCGCAGCAAGGCGCGGCCCAGGGCGCCGACTTGCTGCTGTTGATGCTCGACCTCGACCATTTCAAATCCGTCAATGACCAGTATGGCCATGCCGCCGGCGACGCGGTGCTGGTGCAGGCCGCCGCCGTGCTGCGCCAGTGCATGCGCGGCTCCGACCATATCGTGCGCTGGGGCGGCGAGGAATTCCTGCTGCTGGCGCGCTTTGTCGAACGCAGCCAGGGTCCGGTGATGGCGGAAAAAATTCGCGTGGCCGTGGCCAGTCATGCTTTTGTGCTGCCGGATGGCACCGTGCTGCGCAAGACCGTGTCGATTGGCTATGCGGCTTGTCCACCGGCGCCGGGCCGGATGGATGGCGTGACGCTGGACAGCGTGCAGCAATTGGCCGATACCGCGCTGTATGCGGCCAAGCGCAGCTGGCGCGATGCCTGGGTCGGGGTGTCGCTCGATGCGGCGGCGCCGGACGACGCGGTACAACGTTTCCTGGCCGATCCCGCCGCCCATGCCGGAGCATGGCAGGTGATGGCGTCGCGTCGCGAGGGCCTGCGTTGGAGCTAATTGATACCAAGCAATGACTGTGTATGTAATAATACGTATTTTGCGACAACCTTGCGCTAACGATATGCCAGATTGA
>JAIENA010000243.1 GCA_019751755.1 Burkholderiaceae bacterium
GGCCATTGAGTGATGATGAGCCGCTGTTTTAGTCAGCGAAAGCGGAGGTGCCGCAAGGGCAGCTTCGGGGCGGCAGCCGCCGAGCCGCAGTGTGCCAGTTTACCTTTGAGTACAATCGACAGCACCCGGCCAAGTGCAGTCATTCAGAAGCTGCTGTAAGCCAAATGAATAAGTGGATATGGTCTTCCCTGTCCATCCAGTGGAGAGCGGCCAGTCGGTTTGAAGCCCATTTTTTCGTAAAAACCCATCGCCTGACCGTTCTGCTCATTGACATCCGTTGTCATCGTGGGGTAAAGCGTTAGGCCGTGACAGACTAGAGCTGCACCAATGCCCAGCCCTCTGACGGCCGGGTCAACGAACAGTGCCTCCATGTGGCCGTCATCGATAAGCATTAATGCTTGAGGGTAATCATTAGCATCTACTGCCAACCATAGCACAGTTTTCGGGAGGAAATCGCAGACAAATTCCTCGATTGCTTTGCGGTCCTTTGGAGACAAGAAATCATGTGTGGCATCAACTGCGCAGCGCCAGATTTCGACAGCGCGTGCTCCCTCCTCGGGACGAGAAAGTCGAATAGTAGTCATTGTTTAGTAATAAGTGTTTAAAAAAATGGCAAAAATTTTAGCATAAGAAATGCCGCCTAAGAGGCGGCCAAAGCTCCCATGCGAATGGCTGCAACGGGGCGGAAGCGACAGCTTGCGTCGTCCCGCAATCAAGGATGCATGACAAAAAATTAGGCAATATTTAAGCCCGGATAAGGTAAATTTACATTCAGAGGGGCAAGCATGGTTCCATGCCAGCATAGCTGTTCGCTGATTTTCCGACAGCGTATCTGGCACCAGCATCAACACCGCAGCACTCACCGCCAAATCCGCTTCCAAAACTCCGCAGATTTGGAAGCCGTTTCCGTCGGCGCGCCACCACTGCGACTTGGCACACCCGTTGGAACCGTCGGCACGCCTGGAATCCCCGGCACCGGTCGTATCAAGTCTCCAGGCCTCGCAGGTACCCCCGACATCCCCGGCGGCAACCCGGCGCGCACTTTGTCGATCGACACCTTGCACACCTTTTCCATGGCGCCCGCGAAAATATCTGACAGCGACGGGAACGTCGGCACCACAGTCACCGTGGTGATGCCTTTAATGCACTTGGCCAGCACGTCAGACGATTCGCTGGCCTTTTTCTCCATCTCTTCGGCGGCAGTCTTGTCGCGCTCGTAGCCTGTCTTGCTGCCACGTTCCGCTGCCTTCTGGGCGGCGCAGGGCGCTGCGCTGGTGGATGTACAGGCGACGACGATTGTAATAATCATGATGTATCTGGCGCGCATGATGTTGGCTCCTTGGTTGAGTTCAGGCATAGCTCGGCGTGTCGGGCTTTGTTGGCCGCGTGGGGGCAATGTTCGTACGATTGCCAGACGTCGGTTGCCGCTGCCCGGTCGGTTCGTTTTGGCCTGGCGGATGATCGCTTGCAGCCGAGAGCCCCAAACGCTGGTGCAAGGTGTCGCCCGGCTGCGTGTGCAGCTTGAGGGAGATGGTTTCGCGGCCAATTTCCACATTCATCGTCGCTGGATGTTTGCTTTCCATTGCGCCTAGCGCCGGCTTGTCGGCGCGCAGTTGGCCGACCCGTTCCCACGTGAAGCCGTCTGGCGCGGGGATGGCTGCCATCAAAGGGATCGGCGTCCCAGCACCTTGCGAAGCGTCGCTGCTGGCGCTGGGCAGCAACGCCACCACATGGCGCATCTTGCCGTCGACTTGCGCGACACCCTGTAGATAGTTTTCGGAGGCGCGGATGAGTTTTAGTCCGGCCGTTTTAGATTGGCCGTCCAATGTGCCGCCTTCCATGGCCACCACCGGCTGCAGGCAGTCTTTGATGCTGGGCATCCGGTCGCACAGCGCACCGTAGCTGATATCGTTGGCGACGACACGGCGGTCGCCGTGTGTGTCTATCCACGCCACATCCCTGGAGTCGGGGCGGGGTCCAAG
Organism: Burkholderiaceae bacterium; assembly: GCA_019751755.1. Taxonomy (GTDB): domain Bacteria; phylum Pseudomonadota; class Gammaproteobacteria; order Burkholderiales; family Burkholderiaceae_D; genus Rugamonas. The sequence continues at coordinate 1,983 of JAIENA010000243.1, forward strand.
TTCTTCAATTTTTCCTCGCAGCGCAGGGTTTTGTTCCATGCAGGCCTGGACCAGTGGGATCTGGCGCTGCCACCATGCCGCTTCCCTTACCGCCACGCTGTTCGCTTGCAGGGCGGGCGATGCTTCCGCGATTGCAATTGCTTCGGATCGGCGCGCAACGGGCTGCAGCGTTGAAATTTCCCACGCGTTGCGATGCGAGATGACGGTGCCCATGCCGGTCACGTTGCCGACATTGTCATGGGTCGGCGCGTTGACTTGCACCGGCTTGCGTCCCAGGTTTTGCAAGACGATCTGGTCGCCTTTTTGTGCCCCCGATTTGACCAGCGCGCGCTCCAAGTCCAGGCCCCAGAACGTTCTGGATTCGCCATTCGGGTTTTGAATTTGTACGAAATAGCTGGGTTTGCCGTCCTTGGCGTTTTTCAGGGGTGCCGCGCCATGTCCGAGCAGCCGTCCTTGCAGCAGGTTGTCCGTGGACGTGTCCGCTGATTCCGTCGGTACCGGCTTGGCGAGTAGGGGCTCTTTCGGCCGCGTCGAATGCGGCTGGGGCGCGCCTGCCGAGGCGATGGGGCTTGCGGAAGTCGTTGCGCGCGCGGCCAGCGGCGCCAAATCCATTGGTGCCGCTGGATGCTCTGGCGTGGCCCGGGTGAATTCGGTCTGCGCCTGCTTGCCGCCCGCTTCCTTGCGCAACAGGTCCTGTTCCGGACTTTTCAGCTGTACGTCCAACTTGTATTTCGCGAGGACCTCTATGGCCACGCGTTTGAATGCTTCGCTGCCCGTCAGTTCGAATGCACCAGCGTACTTTTCTTTGGCCAGCAGCAGCGCGCCCAAAATCGCCCGCTCTTCTTTTTCTGCGCCTTTCACCATCAACAACTGGTCTCCATGATCGACAAACGCGTCTTTCCCCTGTACCTGGTACAACACGCTGCCATCGGTGCGGATCTTGTAGCTCATGTCCTCCAGCAGCTTCTTGATGACCGGGGCATGGTCCGCAGGGACGCCCGAAGCCGGTACGATCCCGTTGCGTGTGGATTGAAGCGTGGCCACCTTGTCAGGGGATGCGCTGTTCGCAGTCGGGGGAGTGGGTTCAGGCATCGCGGTGCCCTGTGGCGATGCCTTGTTGTGGGCTTGCTCAGCTTGCGCCACCGGTGATTGCTGATGGACTGGCGGCGGCGCTGTACGGTTCGCAGCCAAGCGGGCGGGTTGCAAGTCGCCGGCGATGGTTGCCAGCACGGCCTGGCGCTGCTGGTTCTCCCAGCCAGGCAGGTGTTCCTGCACTGCTGCATCCAGTTCCCCCATGCGTTTGCTATCCTTCAAAATGCGCTGTAAGGCCGGCGCTGCGCGATCCAGGTTGCTCTGGATTTTCCATTCTGGATTGGTATGGTTGACACGGATGAACTCCGCGACAGCGAGAGATTCGCTGTGCTGCCGGGCCGCTGCAATGTCCTCCCGCATTGTCGGCGCCACTTGGCTGACGCTGGATTGATAAACTCTGTCGCGCTCCGAGGTCCCGTTGATCAGATTGATGGTCGATTGTATTGGCGCGAAATGTTCGAGCCGGTTGCCTACCGCGCGCAGCATGCTTTGCAGGTCGGCGGCGTCGAGCTTGGCCCATTGCGTGGCCAAGCCGGGGGAGACCACGCCGCCTAAAGCTTTGGGCTGGGCGCCGCCCACGATTGCCTCTCTGCGGTCCATCCGGGTCAGAATCGCCAGATTGTCGTAGAGATGATGACGGGTGGCGATTCGGTCTTGTAGTTCCGCAATGGTTAATGGTTTGTCCCCGCTTGCTGTCGCGGATGCGATCTGCTGCTTGAATTGCACCCGCAGTGTTTGCAGTTCCGTCTGCGCCGCTGGGGCCGCTGTGGCAGTTGGTGTAGCTGGTGCCGCTGGCGCCGCAACAGCAGCGGGCGCTTTGGGTTGTTCTGGAACGCCACGGTCGGTCCTTAATGCCTGAGCGGTTTGTACGCGCTGGTCGGCATCCGGCCGGTTCAAGGTGACGGCAATCGCCGCCTGTGCCGTCGCCAGGCGGTCGGGCAGGATGTGCTCCAGGCGCGTGTTAATGGCCGCGTCGAGTTCTTTCATGCGATTCGCATCGGCCAATAGCGCCTT
>JAIENA010000068.1 GCA_019751755.1 Burkholderiaceae bacterium
ACCGCGTGCACGGTTACGTCAGGCACCCACTATGGCAAGGCCAAGCAAATGACCGACGAGCGGCTCAAAGCCGACAAAGCTGCGCGGATGGCGGCGGCGGAAAAAGCCTCTGCCAGTGACAAAGCATCAGCCAGTGGTAAGGCATCGGCCAGTGATAAAGCATCGGCCAGTGACAAAGCCTCGGTCAGTCACAAAGCCTCGGCCAGTGACAAAGCCTCGGCCAATGACAAGGCATCGTCCAGGTAGGGCGGCCCAGTGGTGGCCGGCCGCCATCGTCACGCGGGGCGCATCGGTGTGATGGCCCCGCGCGGATAGTTTCCGATGGCGGGGTGGTCAGCCCTTGGCAGGACGCAGCTTGTAGCCGATGCCGAGGAGCGCCAGCCAAGCCGGAATCAGATACACCGAAAGCCGCAAGTCCGGCGTCAGGTACATCACCACCAGGATGGCGGCCAGGAACGCCAGGCACAGGTAATTGGTCAGCGGGTAGCCCAGGCTGCGGAATGTCGTCACCTGGCCGGTCGCGGCTTTTTGCTGGCGGAAGCGCAGGTGGATCCAGCTGATCATGCCCCAGTTGATGATCAGTGCCGACACCACCAGGCCCATCAGCAAACCAAAGGCTTCACCCGGCAGGAAGTAATTGACCAATACGGCAATTCCGGTCGCCGCGGCCGACACGCCGAGGGCGGCCATCGGCACGCCGCGCGGGTTGACTTTTAATAGTGCGCGCGGCGCGTTGCCTTGCTGGGCCAGGCCGAACAGCATGCGGCTATTGCAATACACGCCGCTGTTGTAGACCGACAGCGCCGCCGTCAACACCACCACGTTGAGCATATGGGCGACGATATCGGCGTTGAGCGCGTGGAAAATCAGCACGAACGGGCTGCCGCCGGTGACCACTTTTTGCCATGGGTACAGCGACAACAGCACGCCCAGCGCGCCGACATAAAAGATCAGGATGCGGTAAATCGCCTGGTTGGTGGCTTTCGGGATCGTCACGGAGGGATTGTCCGCTTCGGCCGCCGTGATGCCGACCAGTTCCAGCCCGCCAAAGGAGAACATGATGACCGCCATCGCCATTACCAGTCCCGACACGCCGTTCGGGAAAAAGCCGCCGTGTTGCCACAGGTTGGCCACGCTCGCTTCCGGTCCCGCCGTGCCGGACGCCAGCAGGTAGGCGCCGTAGACGATCATGCCGACGATCGCCACCACTTTGATAATGGCAAACCAGAATTCCATTTCACCGAAGGCCTTGACGTTCAGCAGGCTGATGGAATTGATGAGGACAAAGAAGCCCAGCGCCGAGACCCAGGTCGGCACATCGGGCCACCAGTACTGGACATAGATGCCGACCGCCGTCAATTCCGCCATCGACACCAGGATGTACAGCACCCAGTAATTCCAGCCCGACATGAAGCCGGCCAGGTTGCCGCAATATTTATCGGCAAAATACGAGAACGAACCGGCCACCGGCTCATCGACCACCATTTCGCCCAGCTGGCGCATGATGAGGAAGGCAATCGCGCCGGCCACCGCATAGCCGAGCAGCACGGAGGGGCCGGCCATTTTGATGGTTTGCGCAATGCCGAGGAACAACCCGGTGCCGATCGCGCCACCGAGGGCAATCAGCTGGATATGCCGGGCTTTCAAGCCCCGTTTCAGTTCGTGATTCCCGTCCTGCATCTTCAGTTCTTCCTTGTCGTTGTTATTCGGTGCATTGATCAGCATCCGGCGCCGTGATCATAAAAGAAAAAGCCCACCGGTGGTGGGCTTCGTTGGCGGGAAAGCAGAGATCAGCGGGCCGGGTCGGGAATCTGTTGTTTGCGCTGCGCCATCTGGCTGCCCAGCGCGACCAGGTCCAGCGCTGATTTGCGCACGGTCGCGAAGATGTCGCCTTCCTCTTCTTCCACGTGGTGCGCGATCTGCTCGGACAACACGGTGACCTTGGCGTCATATAAATCGTCGCTGGCGTCCATGGTCAGCAATTGGGCAATCAATTGCTTGGCCGCCGCGTGTTCGACCAGCGCCTCATCGATATCGTCCTCGAATTGCTTGCCGAGCGCGCGCACGGCCGGATAAAACAGTTCTTCCTCGATCATCGTGTGCTTGGTCAGCTCATTGCAAATGTCATCGACCAGCTTTTTCTTGCTGACCATGGCGCGCTCGCCCAAGCCATCGAACTGGTCGAACAGGTCCTTGACGTGTTCGTGGTCTGCCATCAGCAGCGCGATGGCGTCGTTGGGCGGGGATTCCGTGGCCATCGATTTCGGGAGGGCTTTGCTCTTGCCGGGTTGGGTACGCATGGGAACTCCTTGGTGGTTGGATCGGGCAGGTTCCCAGTGTGCCGGCTGCGTTGGCGCGGTTCGGTGCGCCAGCTAACCGATTGGCCGGGGCGGCGCCGATTTCTGGTGTGCGACAGTTGTCGCATATTGATATTGCAAGGTGTGCGACATGTGTCGTATGATGGCGTCATTCGTCGCTAATGTCGCTAATGTCGCTAATGGGGTAATTGATGACACCGTCCGTCACTGAGTTGAGTTTATTGAAGTGCCTGTGGAAGCAGCAGCCGTTGAGCGCGCGTGAAATCCATGGGGCGGTCGAAGCCGAATTGGGCTGGTCGTCGTCGTCGACCCGCAAGACGCTCGAGCGCATGCTGGAGAAGGGCATGGTGCAGCAGCACACCGCGCACGGCGTGCAGGTCTATACGGCGGCGCTGGACAAGGTGGCAACGCTGGCTGCGTTTGCCCATGATTTTGGCAAGCGGGTGATGGAAATGGACGCGCCTTTGCCGGTCAATATGTTTACGGGCAGTAAGCTGGTCGATCAGCAGGAGTTGGCGGAACTTGAGCAATTGTTGCAGGACTGGCCTGCTGGCAAGGTGTGAGCATGGTGTCGCTGATGTCGTTTCTGGTGACGTTCCTGCAAGCTTGCGTCACGTGCGTGGTAACGGCCGCTGTGCTGCTGCTGGTGTTGCTGCTGGTGCGTCGCCGCTGGCCTGGCATGGCGTCGCAGCGATTGTTGTGGCTGCTGGCCATGGCCGCCACCGCCGGGACGTTCTTGCTGGCGCTGGCGCCGGCCAGTGTCGGGTGGCGACTGCTGCCGTCGATTGAAATCAGCCGGCCGGCGTCGTCGGCCGCATTGCCGGCTGACGCCCTGCAGCAGGGGGAGGACAGCGGGGGCGCCGGTGACGATGCTGGCGGCTTGCCGCTGGACGCGCTCCCGGCGCCGCGCTGGCTGCTGGCCGTGTCCGGCGCCTGGCTGCTGTGCTACGGTGCCGGCCTCGGCCATGGCGTGCTGCGGCTGGTGCGCGCCCGCCGGGCGCTGCGCGGACTGCTGGCCTGCGCCACGCCGCTCGATGCCCGGGCGCTGGCCAGCCATGCGGGATTCGATGGCGCGCCCGATGGCACGCCACTTGTGCTGGAGTCTGGCGCGCCGGTGTCGCCGATGCTGGCCGGCCTGCGGCATCCGGTATTGCTGCTGCCGCGCCACTTGCGCAGCTTTGATCCGGCCCAGCAGCAATTGATTATTGCCCACGAACTGGCGCACTGGCAGCGGCGCGACCATTGGTGGCTGCATGCCAGCCTGCTGCTGCAGACGGTGTTCTGGTTCAACCCGGCCTTGAAGTCGCTGGCAGGCGGCTTGTCCCAGGCCCAGGAACTGGGGTGCGACCGCCACGTGCTGGCGCACCGCCCACTGGCCGCGCGGCGCGATTATGCGGCGGCGCTGGTGGCACAGTTGAAGCTGCAAGTGACGGCGCAGTCCGGTGGCGCCCTCGGCCTGGCGGCACCGTTCGCGGGGATGGGCAGCGGCGGCGCCGGCGCGGTGCGTGAGCGGCTGGGCCAATTGCGTTTGCCCGACCTGGGCGGCGCGACGCGGTTGGCGGCCGCCGGCAAAACCGCGCTGGGCGCCTGCTGCGTTGCCGTGACCGGCGCCGCGCTGCTGCTGCAGCCGGCGTTTGCGTGGCGATCGCCAATCGCGGCGACGGCGTTGCCGGCGGGCGCGCTGGCGGCGGACAACGCGCCCGCCGTTGTCACCGGCGTGGTTGCTGACATGGCGCCGGACAGCGCGCTGCCGGTATGGCAGGCGCCGCTGGC
>JAIENA010000312.1 GCA_019751755.1 Burkholderiaceae bacterium
GCGCTCTTCACCCGGTTTTTCATATCCCGCTCAAATTCCAGGTGATCGAACAGGCGCAGCATGACTTCATCGAGGCGGCCCGTCATTTCTCCGACCCGCACCATCGACAAATAAAAGTTATCAAACACTTTCGGGTGCTTCGTCATCGCGGCCGATAATTCCCGGCCGGCATCGAGCGATTCGCGTAAATCCCCGATCACGCGCCCAAACGACTTGCTGATCGCCGATTCCTGCAAGCCCGCCAATCCCTTCATGATCGGCACGCCGGACTTCAGCAACGTATACAACTGGCGGCTGAACAACTGCACATCGATCGACGTCGGCTTTTTCTCGGTCAGCCGGGCGATCCAATCGCCTTCAGCCCCCTTGCCCGCCGCCTTGGTTGGCGCAATCGACACGGGAATCACGCCGGAGCCCATCAACTGGGTCGCCACCGCGTTTTCGTCGGCCGCCTCCAGCACGCCCTGCATCAATTCCCCACCGCTGTTGCGGCCCTTATAGGCAAAATACGGCACCGCGTTATTCCTCGATCTGGTTACTGATGCGCATCGCTTCGGCAATCGTGGTGCGGCCCTGGATCACCAGGTGTACCGCGTGGCGGCGCAGGGTTTCACCGCGCATCGTGGCGTGCGCCACTTTCAGGAAGTGGTTCGGGTCCGGATCGTTCGACGCATCAACCACCGCCTGCGTCACTTCCAGTAATTCATAGACGCCGGTCCGGCCCCGGTAGCCCATGCCATTGCAATGCGAACAGCCCTTGCCATGGAAGTAGCGGGCCATATTGACTTTGTCCTTGAGCTCCAGTTTCAGCCATTCGGCTTCGGTCGGCGTCGGCGTGTAGGGCGTGGTGCAGCTCTCGCAAATCACCCGCACCAGACGCTGCGCCAGCACCGCCTGCAGCGCGCTGCCCACCATGTAGCGCGGCACGCCCATATCCATCAGGCGCAGCGGCGTGCTGGCCGCATCGTTGGTGTGCAGTGTCGACAACACCAAGTGACCGGTCATGGCGGCGCGCAAGCCGATTTGCGCGGTTTCCTGGTCGCGCATCTCGCCCACCAGCACGATGTCCGGGTCTTGCCGCAGCGCGGCGCGCAGCACGCGCGCAAAACTCAGATCAATCTTGTCGTTGACCTGCACCTGATTGATGCCAGGCAGCCGGTACTCGACCGGGTCTTCGACGGTAATGAGTTTCTTTTCAACCGAATTCAACTCCGCCAGCGCGCTATACAGTGTGGTGGTCTTACCAGAACCGGTCGGCCCCGTCACCAGCACCAGACCGTTCGGACGCTGCACGATGGCGCGGAAGCGCTCCACCAGGCTGCGCGGCATGCCGATCGCATCGAGCTTCAAATTCGTATTACTCTGGTTCAGCAAACGCATCACCACCGATTCGCCATACTGGGTCGGCATGGTCGAAATACGGACGTCGATGCGCTGGTTTTTCACCCGCACCACGAAGCGGCCATCTTGCGGCAGGCGTTTTTCCGAGATGTCGAGTTCGGACATCAGTTTTAAGCGCAGCGCCAGCGCGGGCGCGATCTTGATATCGGCTTCGGTTTGCAGGTGCAGCACGCCGTCGATGCGGAAACGGATTTGCAGCCGGGTTTCCTGTGGTTCGATATGGATGTCCGACGCGCGCACTTGGGTCGCATCGTCAAACACCGATTGCAGCAGCTTGACGATGGGTGCTTCTTCCAGCCCCGGGTTGGCGGCCAGCGCGCCAAAGTCGACCGAGACGTCACCGAGGTCTTGCTCCAGTTCGCGCGCCAGGTCGGAAATGTCTTCCGTGCGGCGATAGGTGCGGTCGATCACGCCCAGCACTTCGGTCTCGTTGACCACCGCCAGCTCGATGTTCTGCTTCACCAGGCGGGCGATTTCATCGTACGCGAACAGGTCGGTCGGGTCCGAGATGCCGACCAGCAGCGAGCCACGCCGATCTTCCAGCACGACCGCGCGGAAGCGGCGCGCCTGCGTTTCCGGCAGCAGGCGCACCAACTCCGGATTGATGTTGTAGAACTTGAGGTTGATGTACGGGATGTTCATCTGGCGCGCCAAGGCGCCGGAAATCTGTTCTTCCGTCACGAAGCCGCTGTCGATAAAGACCCGGCCCAGCTTGCGGCCGCTGCGCTTTTGCTCCGTCAGCGCCTGCCCCAGTTGCTCTTCCGTCAGCAGCTTTTGCTGCACCAGGATTTCGCCTAATCGGACTTTTTCCGGCCGTGCCATAAAACCATCTCCGTATTTGCCACACACACTACACAATTCGACGCGGCCATTGTATGCCAGAAGGTATCACTTCTACGAGTATAGTTGACCCAAATGATCCCCTACTGGCCGGGGCAGGCCGATATTTGCTACAGTGAGGGCCATTGTTGCCGCCTTGCGTATTGATCTTGTCGAACGAGCACCCATCCGCCATTTGTTTTACCCGCGTCGCCAAGCGCCACAACGGGCGCGACGTGCTGCGCGGCGTGTCGCTGGCGGTGCGCCCCGGCGAACTGTTCGGCCTGGTGGGCGTGAATGGCGCCGGTAAAACCACACTGCTGCGCTGCCTGCTCGATTTTTGCGCACCGGACCACGGCGACATCACTTTATTTGGTATCGACAGCCGTGATAGCCGCGCCCGCGCGCCGCTGGCCTTCCTGCCCGAGCACTTTGAAGCGCCGCCTTTTTTAACCGGCGCGGAATTTCTCGCCTATGTGCTGCGCTTGCAGGGCCAGCGCTACGATGCCGCCCGCGCGGCGGACACGCTGGCCGCGCTGGACCTGGACCCGTCCGCACTGACCCGGCAGGTGCGCGATTATTCCAAGGGAATGACGCAAAAGCTGGGTCTGGCGGCGGTGTTGATTTCCGATAAGCAATTGATTATTTTGGACGAGCCATGCAGCGGCCTCGACCCCAAGGCCCACGTGCTATTGAAACGCCTGCTACTGCAATGGCGTGCGCAGGGCCGCACCATCTTGATGACCTCGCATGCGCTGGCCGATGTCGACGCGCTGTGCGACCGGCTGGCCATCCTGCATGACGGCGTGCTGCAATTCATCGGCACGCCGGACGAATGCCGGGCGCACTACCACGCCACCACGCTGGAACAAGCCTTCATGGCCAGTGTGCATTGACGATCGCAAAAATAACGACATAAGCAATGCCCACGCCCGACTACCTCGACCACTTCCGCCTGCACAGCGCCCCGTTCGGCGCCGCGCCGGACGGCGCCCTGTTTTATGGGCACGGCGCGCGCACCGAATTGCTGGGTGCGCTGGCGTATGCGGTCACGCATGGCGATGGCATCGTCAAGATCACCGGTGATGCCGGCAGCGGCATGACCATGCTGTGCCATGCGCTGGCCCGTCAACTGGCCGGCCAGTCCATCATCGTCCACATGGAACCGGCCAGCCTGGGGCCGCTCGGCGTGATCCATGCCACGGCGCTGGCGCTGGGAGTGAACCCGGACGGCAAACGCAGCGACGAAGTTTTGCGCGAGTTGCAAACCCGTTTGATGGCGATGCGCGCGGGTGGACGCCATGCGGTGCTGATGGCCGACCACGCCGATATGCTGCCCGCCGAGGCGCTGGAAGAAATACGTCTGCTGACCAACCTCGATGACACCAGCGGCAAGCTGCTGCAAATCGTACTGCTGGGCCAGCACGCACTCAATACCAGCCTCAAGCAAGCGTCCATGCGCCAGGTCCGCGAGCGCATTACGCTGAGCTTTGTCATGCCGCCGCTGGCCAGCGAAGAGGTACCGGCGCTGCTGGCGCACCGCCTGCGTGCGGTCGGCTATGAGGGGCTGGACATGTTTGCCTCCGATGCGGCGCGCCTGCTGGCAAGCACCGCCAAAACCGATCTGCGGCGCTTGATCCACCTGGCAGACCAGGCGTTGGCGGCGGCGGCCAGCGAAGGCGCGGTCGCCATCACCACGCGGCATGTGCAAGCCGCGATCCGTGGACGTTTACCGGCATTGCGGCCACGCGGCAACGCCCGTCCGGTGTTGCTGGCCACGATCGGCGGCGCACTGCTGCTGACGCTGGGCTTGGGCGCGGCCTTGGTGTACCAGACAACAGCGCGGCGCGCCACGGCCGCATCGCAGCCGATGTCGA
>JAIENA010000045.1 GCA_019751755.1 Burkholderiaceae bacterium
ATCGGCGCGGCCGATGTTGCCGGCGTGGCGACCGCATGGTGGATGGGCGACGTGCTGGGCTTCCTGGTGGTGGCGCCGCCGCTGCTGGCCTGGGCAATGCCGGATGATGGCGCAATGCGGTTGCCCGGTCGACGGCTGGAAGCGGTACTGCTGGCCGGCGTCACACTGGTGTTGCTGGGAGTGGCGTTCGGACTGCCGCTGGCCGGCCATGCGACGTTTTCGAGCGCGCCGTTCCTGCTGCTGCCGTGCGCCGGTTGGGCCGCGTGGCGCTTCGGTCAGCGCTGCAGTGGTGTACTGGTTATGGTCATCGTGCTGGCGGCATGGCTGTCGTCCGCCGCCGGGGCGCCGGCCTTTGTGGTCGGCCATCAGCACGGCACCTTGCTGTCGCTGGGCGCCTATATCGGGCTGGTCGCCGTGACGGCGCTGATGGCGGGTGCCGATGCCGAACGCAATGCGCAGTGGCGCGCGCCGGACGGGCCGCGCGGCAGCATCGAGTGGCCGCTGTTGTTGCCGTTGTTGCCGTTGTTGCCGCTGTGCGTGCTGTATGCGGGGTTGGGGGCGACGGCGGTGTCGTGGCAAATGGTCAGCGACTATACGGAACAGCGCGCGGCCGATCATTTCCAGCGCACCGCGCAACAAGTGTGGCAGCGCCTGGAACGCCGGGTGGGTGATTACGAACGGTTGCTCAAGATTAGCGCGACCTATTTCGCCGCATCGCAATCGGTGGAACGCAAGGAGTGGGCGCGCTTCGTGGCCGGGCTGGAAATCGAACAAAGCTTCCCCGGCTCGGCCAGTGTCGGCTACGTCGCCTGGCTCGATGAGGCCATGCTGGACACGTATGAACGCAGCATGCGCGTCGAAGACCCGGCATTCCATGTTTGGCCCAGCGGCAGCGTGGACGGGCAACTGGCGGTGGTTCAGTACCTGGCCCCTTTTGACGACAGCAATCGCCGGGTCTGGGGTGTTAACCTGTTGTCGGAACCGGTGCGCCGCGCCGCGCTGATCGAGGCGGCGCACAGCGGCAAGATTGCCGCCACTTCGCGCCTGACGCTGCTCAGCGAGCGTGCTGACCAGGGCCAGGCCCCGCCGCCCGGCTTCGTGATGTACCACCCGGTGTATCGCGGTGGCGCCGATCCCGGCGCCGAGGCTGCGCGCAGGCAGGAATTGACCGGTTTTATTTACGCCGCGTTCCGCCTCCAAGACTTGTTTGGCAGCATGGCGCTGGAGGCTCTGCCGGAAATCAGCGTGGAGGTGCGCGAAGATGCGCAAGGGCCGCTGCTGTACCGCAGCGGCGCGGCGGCGCGGCGCGGCGACACGGTGTTCGCGCGCCAATACACACTGGAAAAAGCCGTCAGGCTGGGCCACACCGGGCGCTACTGGCGGGTGCGGGTGCTGTCGACGCCCGGCTTTGAAGACAGCATCGACCGCGAAAAGGCGCTGATCGTGCTGGTGCTGGGCGCGCTGGTCAGCATCCTGTTCTTTGAAATGGTGCGCTCGCTGTCGTCGACCCGGCTGGAAGCGCTGGCGCTGGCCGAACGCATGACGCGCGAACTGCATGACAAGAACGCGGTGCTGGAACGTTCGGAAACCGAGGCGCGCCGGGCGGCCGAGGAATTGCTGGGCGCGAAGGAGCGTGCCGAATCGGCCAGCCAGGCGAAAAGCGCGTTTGTCGCCAACATGAGCCATGAATTGCGCACGCCGATGAACGCGGTGCTGGGCATCGCCCAGTTGATGGAGCGGACCCGGTTGACGGCCGAGCAGCAAAATTACCTGGGCATGATCGCCGCGTCCGGCCGCATTCTGCTTAATGTGCTTAACGATATATTGGATTACTCGAAGGTCGAGGCGGGGCGGATGGAGTTGGCCGAAACCGATGTCTGCATCGACGACGTGGTGCATGCGATTGGCGCGGTGATGGCGGTCAATGTCGGCGACAAGCCGATCCGCGCCGTCATCGAGGTGGAGCCGGGCGTGCCGCTGTGCATCCGGCTCGACGCCATGCGGCTGGAGCAAATCCTGATCAACCTGGCCGGTAATGCGCTGAAATTCACGCAGCAGGGCAAGGTGCTGCTGCGCATCGGCGTCGCGCCGCAAGAAGGCGCCCGGCGCATGCTGCGCTGGTCGGTGACCGACACCGGGCCGGGCATGGCGCCGGACTTGCTGCCGCGTCTGTTTTCACCGTTTGTCCAGGCCGATTCGTCGATGAGCCGGCGCCACGGTGGCACCGGCCTTGGGCTGGCCATCGCCCAGCGCCTGGCGCGCCTGATGGGCGGCGGCATTACCGTCGACAGCGCACTTGATCGCGGCAGCACGTTTATTGTGACGTTGCCGTACGGGCCGGCCGGCGTGTCGGCGCCGCCGCCGATGCCGGCCCCCGCGCTGTGCGGCATTGCCGTGTTGCTGCTGGAAGACGATGACGACACGGGCCGCGCACTGGCGCAGGCGGCGGCGCCGTGGGACTGGCGCTTTGGTCGCGCGGCCAGCATTGAACAGGCGTTGCGCCTGCTCGATAGCACGGCCGGGGTACATTATGCGGGGCTGGTGGCGGGGCCATCGTTTGACGCCGCCAGTCTGGCGCCGGTGCTGGCGCGGATGACGCCGATGGCGCTGGATGCGGCCCCGTTTGTGGTACGGCTGGTTTCCGGCTTCGGCGCGTTGGCGCAGCCGCTGCCCGCCGAACTGCGGCACGCGGCGGTGCTGCATTGCCCGGCCACGCGGCGCGGTTTATTGGCGGCGGTGTTGCAGGCGGCGCAGGCGGCGCAGACCCTGCAAGCGGAGCGTGACGGTTCGGCGGACGCCGGCGGCGAACTGGCCGGCATGGTGTTGTTGCTGGTGGAAGACAATGCCTTGAACCAGGTGGTCGCGTCCACCATGCTGCAGGGTGCCGGCGCGACCGTCGATATCGTGGCCAATGGCCAGGAAGCGCTGGACGCCATGCGGCGCCACGGCAGCCGTTACCACGTGGTGCTGATGGATGTGCAGATGCCGGTCATGGATGGTTTTACGGCCACCCGCGCGATCCGCGCGGAACTGGGGCTGCGCACCACCATCATCGCCATGACGGCCGGGGTCACGCAGGCCGAGCGGGCCGAGTGCCTGGATGCGGGCATGGATGATTTTATTGCCAAGCCAATCGAATACGATGACATGATCGCCACCATTGCGCGCTATCGTTGATGGCTACGGCTCAGGGCATCGGATAAGCAGGCAACGCCGCCAGCACCTGCTGCAGTGCCGCATGCGCGGACGCCAGCGCCGGATTTGCCTGGCGCAGCGCATCGTACCGGGCGCGGAATTCGCCGTCCGATGGCGGCAGCGGCCCCAATAGCCGTTCCGCTTGCGCGTGTAATTCCCGCTCAACGGTCAAGGCCGGGGCTTCCTCGTCGTCGAGGTATTCGTCCACTTCGGCGATCAGCCGTGGCAGCGGCGCCATCCACAGTGCCGAGGCGCCACCGCACGTGGTTAGCAAGGCGCGCTGCACGGCTTGCAGCGCGCGGTCCAGGTGGTGCAAGTCGCTGCGCAGGGATTTTCCTTCAATCATGAACGGCTCCGGTCAGGTTGGGCAGAGCATCATCATACGGCATGCCGCCCGCCGAGTCAGCCAGGTCAGCCGTGCCAGGCGCCGAAGCCGGCGCCGCCGTCAGAGTTTGCCGGACAGGAAGAAGGGGATGGCGCCGGCGGCGCTGTCGAGTTTTGCCTTGATCGCCAGCCGGGCGGCCATCATGACTTCTCTCGACGGCAGGATGACCTTGTCAGTCAACTGGCCGGCGCCGATCACGACGCCGAGGCTGGCCATGGCGGCCACCGGATCATCGGCGACCCACGCCCGGAAGGCGTCGTCGCGCGACAGTCGGTCGAGAATCAAGTCGAGATCACGGTTGCTGGCAGGCTCCATACGAGTTTCCCTTCAGTAACAATGGGGTCAGGCGTGCATTCATGCGTTTAATCGTATGTCCTCGCATTGCTGCCGCGCCTGGGCAATGTATCAGGCAGTGGGGTCAGGCGTGCATTCGTGCGTTCAGTCGCATGCCTCCGGTGTTGCTGGCACTCAGGGTAATGCATCAATGCACGCCTGACCCTATTCGGAAATATTCAATGAAAACAATGGTGTGGGCCGACTACTGATGCATCAACTGCTAGATTGTGCACGAATGCACGCCT
>JAIENA010000414.1 GCA_019751755.1 Burkholderiaceae bacterium
GCCAAGTCAAAGTCCTTGACCCGCGAAACCCCAGCTACAACGTCGCGAGGCGTTTAGCTGTGGGAGAGTTCATTTTGTATATGCATTTTATGCAAAGGGCAGCAAAAGTATGCACCTTTTTAAACCCCGCGCCGTATAATCCGCGGCATCAACGCAGCATAATTTGGTGTCTAAGTGGCAAAACTCTATTTCCGTTACTCGGCCATGAATGCCGGTAAATCGACCGCCATGTTGCAGGTCGCACATAACTACGAAGAGCAGGGCCAGGCCGTGCGCTTGTTCACGGCGGCGATCGACGACCGCTATGGCGTGGGCCACGTGACGTCGCGCCTGGGGCCGCAGCGCGCGACCGAAGTGTTCGACGCGAAAACCGATTTCCTGCACGCGGTCGACCAGAAAGTGGCGTGCGTGCTGGTCGACGAGGCGCAATTCCTGTCCACCACCCAGGTCCAGCAATTGCACAAGCTGGCGCAGGTTCGGGGCATTCCCGTGATTACCTATGGCTTGCGCACGGATTTCCGGGGTGAACCGTTTCCGGGCTCGGCCTATCTGCTGGGACTGGCCGACGATATCGAGGAAATCAAGAATATCTGCACCTGCGGTAAAAAAGCCACGATGAATATCCGTGTCGATGAGCAGGGCAGGCGCATCCGCGACGGCGAGCAAATCAGTATTGGCGGTAACGAACACTACCGTCAGGCTTGCGGGCGCTGTTTCTATTCAGAATAACTCCCCTTCATCATGCTCGAATGCACCGCCATCGCCGCCGCCTGGATTTGCCAGTATCGCGGCGCGGTGTTCGACATGCTGCTGTACCTGGCGCCGTCGCTGGCGCTGGCGCTGGTGATCCGCCGCCTTGCGGCCTGGCACCCCTTTTTCCTGCTGTTCCGCCTGGCGGGGACGGTGTGCCATGAACTGGCGCATTTCTTTGTCGGCCTGCTGACTTATGCGCGGCCCGCCGCGTTTTCCGTCGTGCCGCGCCGCATGGCCGGCGGCTGGCAACTCGGTTCCGTCAGCCTGATGCGGGTGCGCTGGTATAACGCGGCGCCGGCCGCGCTGGCGCCATTCCTGGTGGCCGGCGTGCCGCTGCTGGTGGCGCTGTGGCGGACCCGGCCCGGCTGGCAGTTCGAAGGCATCGATTTATTGCTGGCCTTTGCGGTGGCGCCCCAATTTCTTGCCTGCTGGCCTTCGAAGGCCGATTGGAAGATTTCCCTGCTCTCCTGGCCGTATCTGCTGATTGGCGGCTCGCTCTGGGCCGCGCTGCACTATTGGCGGGTATAGCCGCCAAACCTTGCCAATTGCGCCTGCCAGTCTGCCATTTTTAACCCTGCCTTAAGGTTTGCCCCCGGATCTGTAAGGGAAATAGGCTGCGCCGCCGCTATACGCGCTGTAGAATAAGCCGAAGCGCCGGCACATATATGATGCGCCGGTTCCATGAAAAGTTTTGAGGGGGTATGCCGATGAAGAAGCAGATGCTGTTGAGCGCAATCGCGCTGGCGATTTCAGTCCAGGTGGGCGCCGCGGTGCCGGAAAAAGCCGATGCCAAACCGATTGCTGCGCAAAGCCAGGCCGCCGTCGTCGCCTCCCAGGTCTTGTCGCGCTTCCATTACAAGGCGACGCCGCTTGATGATGCGATGTCGGAAAAGATCTTTGATCGCTATTTCAAGCTGCTCGACGGCGACCGCTTGTTCTTTGTCCAGGCTGACGTGGACCAGTTCGCATCGGCCCGCACCAAACTCGATGACGCGATCATGCAGGAAAACCTGCAAGTGCCGTTCGCGATCTACAACCTGTATCAGCAGCGCTTCAATGAACGCATGGCGTATGCGCGCGAACTGTTGAAGGGCAAGTTCGAATTCACGTCCGACGAGTCGTACATGATCGATCGTGAAAAAGCCGAATGGCCTAAAAATGACGCCGAAGCCCGGGACCTGTGGCGCAAGCGCGTGAAAAACGACTGGCTGCGCCTGAAACTGGCCGGCAAGGACGACAAGTCGATCCGCTCCACGCTGGACAAGCGCTACGAGAATTACGTCAGCCGCTCGCGCAAGCTGTCGACCGAAGATGTGTTCCAGACCTTCATGAACGCCTACGCGATGTCGATCGAACCGCACACGAATTATCTGGCGCCGCGCGCTGCCGAAAACTTCGATATCGCGATGCGCCTGTCGCTCGAAGGCATCGGCGCGCAGTTGCAACAGCGTGACGATTACACGGTGATCCGCGAAGTCGTGCCGGGCAGCCCGGCGGCCTTGTCGGGCAAGCTGAAAGTGGGCGACCGCATCGTCGGCGTGGCGCAAGGCGACAGCGGCGCCTTCCAGGACGTGGTGGGCTGGCGGATTGACGATGTGGTGTCGCAGATTCGTGGCGCCAAAGGTTCCACGGTGCGCCTGCAAGTGCTGCCCGCCGACGCCGGCCAGGATGGCAAGCTGGCGCAGATCTCGCTGGTGCGCAACAAGATCAGCATGGAAGAACAGTCGGCCAAGAAATCCATCTTTGAAGTGCGCGACGGCACGGCCAAACGCCGCATTGGCGTCATTGCGCTGCCGACCTTCTACCAGGACTTCGAAGCGCGCGCCCGTGGCGACCGCGATTTCAAGTCCGCCACGCGCGACGTGGCGCGCCTGCTGACGGAGTTGAAGCGTGAAAAAGTCGACAATGTACTGATCGACTTGCGCAACAACGGCGGCGGTTCGCTCAATGAAGCGGTCGAGTTGACCGGCCTGTTCATCGACAAGGGCCCGGTGGTGCAGCAACGTAATGCCGCCGGCCGGGTCGAAGTCGAAAGCGACACGCACGCTGGGCTGGCATGGGATGGCCCGGTGGGGGTGCTGATCAACCGTTCGTCGGCCTCGGCGTCCGAGATCTTTGCCGCGGCGCTGCAGGACTATGGCCGTGGCCTGGTGATCGGCGAGCCGTCGTTCGGCAAGGGCACGGTGCAAACGCTGTGGAACCTCGATGGCCACAATGCCTCCGACAAGCCGCGCTACGGCAAACTGAAAATGACGGTGGCGCAGTTCTTCCGCATTAATGGCGGCACCACGCAGCTGCGCGGTGTGCAGCCGGACATTGCCTTGCCGTCGATGTCGGACCCGGACAACTTTGGTGAATCGAGCTACGACAACGCGCTGCCATGGACCTCGATCAAGCCGGCGGTCTATATCCCGGCCGGCGAATTGAAGGAAATCGTGCCGCTGCTCGACAAGAAGCACGAGCAGCGCGTGGCGCGCGACAAAGACTTCCAGTACCTGGAAGAAGATATCGCCACCGTGAAAAAGCTGCGCAAGGATAATGTCATCTCGCTCAACGAAGCCGCGCGCCGCAAGGAACGCGACCAGCAGGAAGCCCGCGCCAAGCTGCGTGAACAGCGCCTGGCCACGGCGGCGCTGTCGCCGGATGATCCGGTACTGGTGCCCGATCCGAAGGATGTGCAGGTCAAGGCAGCCGCCGCATCGGCCGCTTCGGTGGCGGCCGTGAAGAACGGCAAGCCGGAGAAGAAAGTGGCCGCCGTCAAAGGCGCGCTGCGCACCGATGACGGCCTGCAAGCCGATGAACGCGGCCTGGCCGCCGACATCGACGCGGAAAAGGCCGCCAAAGCCGCCAAGGATGTGTTGCTGATGGAAGCCGTGCACATCCTCGCCGACGAGGTGGGCTTGCTGAAAACCGATACCCGTCTGGCATCGCGCGTGCTGCCGTACGTGGCGGACCTCGGCAAATAACCGTTGTCTTTCTGATAGATATGCGCGCCAGTGATTTCTGACATCACTAATATAAAGTGGAATTATTTGGCGCGGTGCAGCATGATGCTTATGTCTCCTCTATTCTCCCTCCAAGGAAATAGATTCAGCCCGCTCTTGTAGCGGGCTTTTTTTTGTCCTGAATTCTCCTTCAAGTATGGGCTGGACGGAACTGCACAGGTTGCCGGGCGTCGTCGCCTGTTCCAAAACGGCCCGCCGATCCGCTTGGTGCCGGCGCTGCTGTTCGGTGTCGGATTTCCCGAGATGGATGCGGGGGAGTGTATCGGTTGGGGTGTCAACATCACGTAGGGCCATAATGAAACATCTCGTTGCTGCCGCTTTTGCCGGACTGACTTTTACGGCTCATGCCGAGGTTCTCGAGACTCCGTCGTTCCTGGTGAGGATTGATGTTCATTGCGCCGAAGGAAACGTGACTTGTGAGGATGTGA
>JAIENA010000360.1 GCA_019751755.1 Burkholderiaceae bacterium
ACCGGCCACGGCCATGCGTTTGGCGGTGTCTACCGCGAGCTGACACCGGGCGCGCTATTGCGCTATACGGCCACCTTCGATGACCCGAACCTGCCAGGGGAAATGCAAACCACCGTCACGTTGACGGCGGTCGATTGCGGCACCGAAGTGCACATCGTGCAGGAAGGGGTACCGGCCGTGATACCGGCCTCCTCGTGCTACCTCGGGTGGCAGCAGTCGCTGGTTTTGCTGGGGCTATTGGTCGAGCAGTGATCAGCAGCCGGTATCGGCCACCATTATCAACCGCCAGTCACGGGCGGGAAGAAGGCCACTTCATCGCCGTCGTTGACCGGGGTCGCCGGCTGGCACATGACCTGATTGCAGGCCATGCGCAGCGCGCGGCCTTCACCGAGCGCGCTGGCCCAGGGGCCGCCACGCGCCACCAGCACGGCGCGCACGTCACCCACCGTCGCGGCCGGCAGCGGCAACTCCAGCGTCTCCGTCGGCGTGCCCACTGCTTCGCGCACGCTGGCAAAGAATTTCAACGTCAATTTCACTGCATCACCTCGGAAAACGGAATAAAGCGCACGATGTCGCCGCGCTCAATCACCTGCCCTGGCGGATTATCGACCAGACCATCGGCCCAGACGGCCGACGTCAGCACCGCCGAACCCTGATTAACAAACAAATCCAGTCCGCCCGCGCTGTTCAGGCGCGCACGCAGGAATTCGTTGCGGCGGTCCGCTTTCGGCCAGTCAAAGTCGGCCCGCAGCGCATAGGCCTTCGGCGTCAGCGCGGCTGGATCGCGCACCCCTTGCAGCTTCAAAATGAAGGGGCGCACAAACATCAGGAAGGTGACAAAGCTCGACACCGGATTGCCCGGCAAGCCCATGAACCAGGCATCCTGCACCTCGCCAAACGCCAGCGGCTTGCCCGGTTTCATGGCGATCTGCCACATATTGAGCTTGCCCTCCGCTTCCACCGCGGGTTTCACGTGGTCCTCCTCGCCGACCGACACACCGCCCGAGGTAATGATCAAATCATTGCCGGCGGCGGCCTGGCGCAACACCGCGCGGGTGGCGTCCAGCGAATCGGGCACGATGCCGAAATCGGTGATGGTACAACCCAGGTTTTCCAGCAGCGCGCGCAAGGTAAAACGGTTCGAGTTATAGATCGCGCCCGGCGCCAGTGGCTGGCCCGGCATGGTCAATTCGTCGCCGGTAAAGAACACCGCCACCCGGACGCGCCGCCGCAGCGGCAATTGCGCCAGGCCGACCGATGCGGCCAGGCCCAGTTCCGGACTCCCCAGGCGCGTGCCTTCGGCCAGGATCACGCTGCCGTGGGTGATGTCTTCACCGGCGCGGCGGATCCATTCGCCGGACTGCGGCGCATGGTTGATGGTCACCAGGTTGCCGGCCAGTTCGCACTGCTCCTGCATCACGACCGCATCGGCCCCTTCCGGGATCATCGCACCCGTAAAGATGCGCGCGGCGGTGCCGGGCAGCAGCGGCTGCCCGACATGGCCGGCGGGGATACGCTGCGACACCGTCAAGGTGGCCGCGCCGCCCGCGCAATCTTCAGCCCGGACCGCGTAGCCATCCATCTGCGTATTGTCGGCGGACGGCACGTTCATGCCGGACACCTGCGCCTGCGCCAACACGCGGCCATTCGCTTCCAGCGTCGGCAGCGTTTCGGTTTCCGCCACCGGCGTGGCCGCCGACAGCAGCAATTCGAGCGCCGCGCTGACCGTCAGCATCGGCTTGTTTGGCTTCATTGACTTCTCCACGCCTGCTCCCGCCATTTACAGGCCCGTATTGGATGCGATGTAGTCTTTCATTTTCGCCACGTCGGTCGACATCACGACGAAACGCTGCGGCAGCGCCTCGATGTTGTCGAAGCCGGCGGGACGCTCGGCATCCTGGCCCAATGCCTCCAGAATGGTTTCATTGAACTTGGCGGCCAGCGCGGTTTCCAGCACGATCATCGTGACGCCCGGTTCCAGGTGTTCCTTGGCGACTTTGATGCCATCGGCCGTGTGGGTGTCGATCACGATGCCGTAGTCGTCGGCCACGTCGCGGATCGTGTTCAGGCGGTCTTCGTGGGTCGACTTGCCGGATTTAAAACCATATTCCTTGACCTTGTGGAACTCGTCGCCATCGCCGCCCGGATAACCGGACAAATCAAAACCACCATGGGTTTCCACTTTGGCAAACAGGGTGCGGGTGCGCTCCGCGTCGCGCCCCACCAGGTCATAAATAAAGCGCTCGAAGTTCGATGCCTTCGAGATGTCCATCGACGGGCTGCTGGTGTGGTAGGTCTCAGCCGATTTGCGCACGCGGTACACACCGGTGCGGAAGAATTCGTCCAGCACATCGTTTTCATTGGTGGCCGCCACCAGTTTATCAATCGGCAGGCCCATCATGCGGGCGATATGGCCGGCGCAGATATTGCCGAAGTTACCCGATGGGACGGTGAACGACACTTTCTGGTCATTCGACGTGGTGGCCAGCAGGTAGCCACGGAAGTAGTACACCACTTGCGCCACGACGCGGGCCCAGTTGATGGAATTGACGGTGCCGATTTTTTGCGTGGCCTTGAAGGTCAAGTCATTCGACACGGCTTTGACCATATCCTGGCAATCATCGAACACGCCTTCGACCGCGATATTGAAGATATTCGGGTCTTGCAGGCTGAACATCTGGGCGCTCTGGAACGCGCTCATTTTCTTGTGCGGCGACAGCATGAAGACCTTGATGCCGTTCTTGCCGCGCATCGCATATTCGGCCGCGCTGCCGGTGTCGCCGGAGGTGGCGCCAAAAATATTCAATTGTGCGTCTTTTTTCGCCAGCGCGTATTCAAACAGGTTGCCGAGCAATTGCATGGCCATGTCCTTGAAGGCCAGCGTCGGGCCGTTCGACAGCGCCTGCAGCACCAGCTTCTTGCCATTGCCTTCTTCCAGCACGCGCAGCGGCGTGATGTCGGACGCCTGCTCGCCGTCGCGGGCATTGCGGTAGACCTCGGCCGTATACGTTTTTTGCGTCAGCGCCTTCAAGTCCGCTTCCGGAATATCGGTGGCAAACTTCTTCAAAATCTCGAACGCCAGGTCGGCATACGACAGCTTGCGCCAGGCATCGAGCTCGGCGCCGGTCACTTGCGGGTATTCAGTCGGCAGGTACAGGCCGCCGTCCGGGGCCAGGCCACCCAGCAGAATATCGGAGAATTGTTGAGGAGATTGGGAAGCGGTTGCACCGTTGGCGCGGGTAGACACGTATTGCATAGGTATGTAAGTCCGGTTGGCATGCGTATTCGAACGGGTATTATAGTCCGACCAGACTTTATATGTACATTGCGCACATATTTGAAATATTCTGCTGTTTCGTGTCTACCTTGGTATTTACTTTTACAACGTCGCCGCCGTCAGCAGGCGGCGTGGTTCACCGTCACCACGTGGATCGCCAGGCCACCAAGCGAGGTTTCTTTATATTTCGCCTGCATGTCGGCGCCGGTCTGGCGCATGGTCTCGATGACTTCATCGAGCGACACGAAGTGGGTGCCATCGCCTTTCAGCGCCAGCGACGCCGCCGTGATGGCTTTCACGGCGCCCATGCCATTGCGCTCGATGCAGGGAATCTGCACCAGACCGCCGATCGGGTCGCACGTCATGCCCAGGTGGTGTTCAATCCCGATTTCCGCCGCGTTTTCGATTTGCGCATTGCTGCCGCCCAATGCCGCCACCAGGCCGGCCGCCGCCATGGCGCAGGCCACGCCAACTTCACCCTGGCAGCCGATTTCCGCGCCGGAAATCGACGCGTTGCGCTTGCACAGCATGCCGATCGCGGCCGCCGTCAGCAGGAAGCTGCGCACGCCGGCCACCGGGTCGCTCGGATGGCAATCCTCGGCGTAATAGCGCAGCACGGCGGGAATAATGCCTGCCGCGCCATTGGTCGGCGCCGTCACGACCCGGCCACCGGCGGCGTTTTCCTCGTTGACCGCCATTGCATACAGGCTGACCTGGTGCAGCGCATCGTGCGGCAATTCGTTGGCCACCGGCGCGCCCTTGGCTTGCCGCCACAAAGCGGCGGCGCGGCGCTTGACGTTCAAGCCGCCCGGCAGCTTGCCTTCGGTTTCCAGGCCGTGCGCAATACAGTCGCGCATCACGTGCCAGATGCGGTCCAGGCCCGCATCGAGTGCGGCGGCGCCTTCCGCGCCGCCGACCCGCGCCAG
>JAIENA010000336.1 GCA_019751755.1 Burkholderiaceae bacterium
AGGGTGCAGGCCCCGCCCGCGCGGGCGCTGGTGCTGCCCGCCTCCACCGTGCCGCCGGGCAAGCAGGTGGCGGTGTTCGAGCATGCGTTGGCGCCCTGGCCGACGTCGACCGGCGCAGCGGTCGAGGCCAGCATGACCTGGAGCGGCCCGTTGCGCATTGCCGTCACCGGCCCGAATGGCTGCGGCAAGAGCACCTTGCTGCGGATGCTGGCCGGGCAGGTGGCGCCGGCGGCGGGCGCCTGCCGCGCCTGCGTGCCGCTGGCCTGGCTGGACCAGCATGCGACGGCGCTGCTGCCGCCGGACCAGACGGTGTTGCAGCGGCTGCGGCAGCTCGACACGCCGCTGGCCGAGGGCGAATTGCGCAGCCGGCTGGCGCTGCTGGGACTGGGCGCGGCGCAGGTGGCGACGCCGGCCGCCAGTCTGTCCGGCGGCGAACGCCTCAAAGCCGCGCTGGCGTGCGCGCTGTGGCGGCGCGAGCCGGCCCGTTTGCTGTTGCTCGATGAGCCGACCAATCACCTTGACCTGGCGTCGATGACAGCGCTGGAACAGGCGCTGGCCGACTGGCCCGGGGCGCTGGCGGTGGTGTCGCACGATGCGCGCTTCCTGCACCAGCTATCGATAACCCATGCATTAACGATACAAAACGGCGCATGGCAACTGGCCGCGAAATGATATGCTGCGGAAAAAAACCACGGGGAAACCATGACCATTGCAGAAACTCTCTTTAAACTGAAGGAAAACGGCACCGACGTCCGCACCGAAATCGTGGCCGGCATCACCACCTTCCTCACCATGGCGTACATCATCTTCGTCAATCCGGCCATCCTTGGCGACGCCGGCGTGCCGAAGGAAGCGGTGTTTGTCGCCACCTGCCTGGCCGCCGCGCTGGGCACCACCATCATGGCGCTGTACGCCAACTACCCGATCGGCATGGCGCCCGGCATGGGCCTGAACGCCTATTTTGCCTACGCGGTGGTGCTGGGCATGGGGGTGCCGTGGCAATCCGCGCTGGGCGCCGTGTTTATTTCCGGCTGCCTGTTTATCGTGGTCAGCCTGCTGGGCTTGCGGGGTTTGATCGTCAACGGCATTCCGCATTCGCTGCGCACCGCCATCACGGTCGGGCTGGGGCTGTTCCTCGGGCTGATTGCGCTGAAAAGCGCCGGCATCGTCACGGCCAATCCGGCCACCATGGTGGCCGCCGGTGATTTACACAAGCCACCCGCGCTGATGGCGGCGTTCGGCTTTATGCTGATCGTCGCGCTGGACCGACTGAAGGTCAAAGGGGCGATTTTGATCGGCATCGTGGTGGTCACGCTGCTCAGCTTTGTGTTCGGCGACAACCACTTCAATGGCCTGTTTTCCGCGCCGCCATCGCTCGCGCCGACCTGGCTGCAACTCGATCTCAACGGCGCGCTGTCGGTCGGCATCGTCAACGTGGTGCTGGTGTTCTTCCTGGTCGAACTGTTTGACGCCACCGGCACGCTGATGGGCGTGGCCAACCGCGCCGGCTTGCTGGTGCCGGGCAAGATGGAACGCCTGAACAAGGCGCTGCTGGCCGATTCCGGCGCGATTGTCGCCGGCTCGCTGCTGGGCACGTCCAGCACCACGGCCTATGTCGAAAGCGCGGCCGGGGTGCAGGCCGGCGGGCGCACCGGGCTGACCGCGCTGACGGTGGCGGTGCTGTTCCTGGGCTGCCTGTTCATCGCGCCGCTGGCCGGCGTGGTGCCGGCCTATGCCACCGCGCCGGCGCTGCTGTTCGTGTCATGCCTGATGCTGCGCGATCTGGCGGACCTGGAATGGGGCGAAACCACGGAAAGCATCCCGGCCGCCATCACCGCCATGCTGATCCCGTTCACCTATTCGATCGCCCACGGCATCGCCTTTGGTTTTATTACCTACGCGGTGCTGAAACTGGCCACCGGCCGCGCACGCGAAGTCAAACCGGTGGTGTGGGTGATCGCCATCGTGTTCTCGTTCAAGTACGCGTATTTGCCGGGTTGATTAGCCTGGTTAAGCGGCCAAGTGACGTAACCCGCTCAGGCGGCCTGCCCGGCCGCCTGCAACGCCAGCCCAACCGGCCGAGGAAATTCGCGGATCGGCAGCACGCCGACCACGTTGTGCAAGCGCATGCGGCACAAGGTCAGCGCGTCTTCTTCCGGCGCCTCCAGCCGCATCCACACATCCATCCCGTCCGTACCCGGCGCTATCCGCAAGCCATCGAGGCTGATGCCGGTGCGGCGGATAATGGCCAGCGCGTTTTCCAGCGTGGACAGGGCGGCATCGGCTTCGATGGCAAAGCGCAGGGTTTTTTGATGGCACATGACTAGGCTCCCGTTGTGGCGTGTTGATGGCAGCCAGTATGCGCGAACCGGTGGGGAATAGGCATCCAAAGATTATCCAACTTCCATTAAAATGAAGAACATTCATCTTCATTTTAGGCAAATTATGGAAGATCATTCTTACCCCAGCCACCTTGATGACACCGACCGCCGCATCTTGCGCGCACTGCGCCGCGACGGGCGGCTGTCGAACACCAAACTGGCCGAGCAAGTCGGCCTGTCGACCACGCCATGCTGGAACCGGGTCAAGGCGCTCGAGGAATCCGGCGTCATCGAGGGCTATACGGCGCTGCTGAACCAGAAGGCGCTGGGGCTGCCGGACACGGTGCTGATCGAAGTCACGCTGGAGCGGCACGACGACGACATGCTGGAAAAATTCGGCGAAGCGCTGGCGCTGTTGCCGGAAGTGATGGAAGCGTATTTATTGACCGGCGAATACGATTACCTGATCAAGGTGGCGGTGGCCGGCACCGCCGGCTATGAGGAATTCCTGCGCCGCAAACTGTATAAATTGCCGGGCCTGCGCCACAGCCGCTCGACCTTTGTCCTGCGCTGCATGAAGCGCTCGCATTCGGTCGAACCCTGACGCCACGTCACCGATAACGGGTACTGTCAAACCATGCCGCCACCGCCGGCTGGCGGAAATGCGCCGTCACGTGCTCGACAAAGGCGCGGGTTTTAGCGGGCAACAACTTCTTGCTGGCATAGTAAATCGACACCGGCCCCGCGTCGCCGTGCCAGTCGGGCAGCAACCGCAACAGCTTGCCCTGCTGTAGCCACGGCGCCGCGTGCGCCATCGGCAACAGCGCCACGCCATAGCCACGCAAGGCGGCATGGGCCATGGCGTCCGGATCGTCAAAAATCAGGCGCGGACGCAAGGTGGCCAGGCCCTCGTCGCCGCTCAAGTGGCGCAAGCTCCAGGCCTTGGCGCGTCCGGTCGACACCGAACGCCGCACGATGCCGTCCAGTTGCGCCAGCTCCGACGGGTGCGCCGGCGCCGCCCTGCCCTGCATAAAGGCCGGCGACGCCACCGCCACCACGTCCATGCGCACCAGTTCACGCGCGATCACGCCTTGCGACAGCGGGATGCCGCCGGCGACGGCCGCATCAAAGCCGTCGCCAATCAAATCCACGGCGCGGTTGTCGAAGTGCCAGTCCGGCAAAACGGCCGGATAACGGTCGAGGAAGGTATCG
Organism: Burkholderiaceae bacterium; assembly: GCA_019751755.1. Taxonomy (GTDB): domain Bacteria; phylum Pseudomonadota; class Gammaproteobacteria; order Burkholderiales; family Burkholderiaceae_D; genus Rugamonas. Next base: position 3,534 of record JAIENA010000336.1, read on the forward strand.
AGCAACGGCAACAAGTATTCGCGGCCAAACGCGGGCGCCATGCCGACTTTTAATACGCCGGACGGCTGCCCGTCATCCTTGGGCACGCCTTCAATGGCTTCGAGCACCCCGGCAAACGGGCCGCCCACCTGCTGCAGGAAGCGTTCGCCACCGGAGGTCAAGGTCAAACTGCGGGTGCTGCGCTGGAACAGCCGCAGGCCCAATGACGCTTCGAGCCGCGCGACGTTCTTGCTGACGGCGGCCGGGGTCAGGCCCAGGCGGCGCGCCGCAGCGGAAAAACTGCCGGTTTCGGCCGACTGGATAAACGCGGCTAGGTAGTTGAGCGGTTCCATCGTTAGATATCTTCGTTCATTGCAAAAGGTTGTTTGAGCGTCGCAGGCACGCTCTATCTTATACCAATGGTTGAAATTGCATCGACCGATTACCGGCTAGTGCAACAGGAATCAGTGGACCATACTGGACTCCATCAACCCACCACACCCAAGGAGAACAGCATGTCCACCATCACCACCACCAGCGCAACCGCCACCAACGCCGCCACCCCATTCAGCGGCAAAGTCGCCTTTGTCACCGGCGGTTCGCGCGGCATTGGCGCCGGCATCGTGCGCCGCCTGGCCCGCGACGGCGCCACCGTGGTCTTTACTTATCAGCAAGCCGACGCCGCCGCCAATGCGCTGGCCGCC
>JAIENA010000391.1 GCA_019751755.1 Burkholderiaceae bacterium
CTCAAGTCGCAGGCCGATGCGGCCAAGGCAAAAACCGTCAAGGCGGAACTCGATGATGACGATGGGGATTAACGGGGTTGCCGGTCCCGCGCATAGTTGAAATGATTGAATTTTAATTATGGGGGCTTGTTGCGACTCGGCTTGCTGACGAGGGGAGCCGGTTGCCGGAGCATGCCAGTGTCGGCTCTCCCCCAATCTGCGCCCCGGGAGGGCTGATCAAATGCATCCACGGTCTAATTCAGACTATTCAGGGCCGTCGTCGTCTCATTCGGGCGAAAATCCCCATGCCCGCGTCGAGAATGGTGTACAAATCTGGGGCAAAAATCTATTGGGGTCCAGTTCCACGGGGCGACACGCTAAAGCGGCCCCTATTCCGTCTCTCTGACCCAAGTTTTAGAACGATCTCGAAAGGACTGAATGTCCTGGCGATAGTTATTAGCGTCAGGCCACCGATGGCAGAGCGCGCTTTTATAAGCTACAGCAATAGCGGTCTATCCGAAAAATTGCAATGTGCAACGTGGTCTGGTCTTGCAGGAGCAATAGGCTAATCCGGTCCAGTAGTCTCCTTGCCGAGGCGATTTTGGTCTACAAACTCTTGCAGCTTGGTGATTCTGGATTCCATTAGACCGAACCTGCTCCGATTCAGGCATATTAGACTGGCGGTGGAAAACAGGACAGCCCTGTGGTGCTCGTGTATTTTGTGACTGGCCGCTATCGCCCCGTTACGGACCTTCATTCTTAGCCAATTGCATCGTAACTATTTAATGAAATCACAAGCCTAGTGGCTGTGGCTTAGCCCACCCCTTGGGGGCGCCATTTATATTTTTAATGAATTAAATACAATTTTGTTGTAAAGGTTTTGAAGAAAATACGCAACCACAACAAAAAACACAACAATGACAATAATCCACAACATCCATAAATTGTACCAATTCAAGCGTCCAGCGAAATTTTTTTCAAAAATCAAGGCGCCTATTAATGATGAAACGAATATCGGGGAAATGAAAATTAGAGCGGACCATCGTCGAATTTGCAACAGCCACCTCGCTCTTCCCGTTGCCTTCTTCAACGTGTAGCCATCAATAATGACGCTGCTTGAATTTACGCATTCAAAAAAACGATCAATAGTTAAGTAGTGATAAGGATCAGCAAGCCACTCTCCTCGACCAGTTTTAAAGCGTAAATACATAAACGGACCGAATCCTGCTTTTTTCGCTATACCCTTTTCCTTAGCTGCGCTAAAAATCAGTTTGATATCCTTGCCGTCGGCTGCCTTTTTTCCAAGCTTCTCATCCCTGTCGAGAAAATAGATTCGCCCATCAGCCGTCGGGAATATGCAACCGCTTTCCTTGATTGCGGCCCAAGATGGTGTCGAGTGATACAAATCCTTCGTGTCTTCTGAATTTGGAAAATTACATAGTATGCATATGCCGACCACCCAAATAGTCAGGACGCTTGTAAAGCCTACGCTAAACGTTAGTGCGCAGCTGAAAAAACGAAGCTGTAGGTGCTGAAACCCGCACTGACTAGGTGACGTTGCAACAGCATACCAAATTCCGGCAGTGCAGATTAACATCAACAATGCAAAACCGAACTGCCGCCACCAACCGTTTGTCGCCTTGGGTTGTCCTGTAACTTTCCTGTGAAGAGCAACTACTAAGGCAGCGCCACACGGCCAAAAGCCAGTTGCTGAATCTTGAGCTATAAGTACTGCCCCAAAAATAATTAGGATAATTGCTATTGTAACGTGGGCGTATTTTCTCATTCCGAGTAAAGATGCTACTGTCGACTGCACCGGTGATTTCATCTATTTATTATTAAACGTTGACCAACAAAATTTTACCTAAAGCATCGACTAAGAATAATTAGATGTAAAGCGAGAAGCGGATTTCGCAAATTGCTGTTAATGGCCGAATTCGGTATGCCACTAATTCCATTATCCAGCCGGGAGCAGCTTCCCGGTTCACATAAAAATAAGCAATAGCCTTGTAGAATTGCTCGACCTCGATGCACCAGGAAAGCGGGTACTCATTCATCTGTCCATTCGCCAATCTAAAGCTAAAAACACTGTCTCCAGAGTACCTACCAATTGAGTGGGCTGAATCGTCTTTATTGCGCATATGCATCAGCCAAGCATGTTCTCTATTTCGGAGCATGTACATTGAGGGAAATGGCTCCGCCGTTACCCACTGCTCAAATTCTGGTTCAAGGTCACACTCGTTTAACAGCGCTCCCAGCTATTCAAGTGAAGTAATCAAAACAGTGATGCTATTGACCTGCACTTTCATCATCGTCAATCATCTAAAGTTGCGAGCGGCGGCTTGTGGCCGGTTCTTGCCGATTGTAATCGACGGCCAATTGGTCTCGTCCGTCAAGGCCGCTTGCGTCCCCAACCGTCGCTTATTCCAATTACACAATCTGCGCATCAGACACCTTAAACTCGTCGCACCAGTGATCGATTCCGTACCCCATGGTTTAGTAGTGCTGATAAGCGCTAGCTCCCGACCAGTTTCATCAGTCCGTCGTTTCAGGACGACGCAAGCTAGTTGAGCGGGCTGAGGATAAATTGTGGAGCCAGACAGATTTGTAGCAAGCGGTACCGCTTCTTTCTCAATAAACCGATGTTCGTCGCCGTCCGCGTCAATTAGCAGGCACTCCAGAATCCAGGGGCAGACCTCAGCATCGACCACACGTTGAATCATCACAGAAAGGGCATCGATCGGCATCTTCATCCATCACTAGTTTAGGTCGGCTTTGGGCCGAACGCGGCCGTATTGCCCCTCAAGAGTCAAACTTCAACGCTTTATCTAGCGCGCTTTCAAGGTCTTCAAAGGATAGGTCTGTCGCCGGGCTAATCATCTTCGCTTTTAAAGCTAAACAGTCTATATCAACCCTCAAACTGTCTGGTCGATGATTGCCTGGAAATTTGCGCAGGCACAGTCTAACAGTTGCTTCGTCCTCCCAAACGCTGGTTTCGGCTGACCAGCTCTCGTCTTTAAATGAAAATATGCAGTGGTCACGCTTGACGTCCCATACCGAAGGGCTATACACCCATAGCGAGTTCCGAGCTTCCCACACTTCCATCCGCACCTCAAAGTTATTTGAGGGTGACACTGACATAATTTCCATAGCAATTCAAATAATGGGCAACGCGGAAAGACGACCGGCAGCTTCTGGCCAAAACCCATCGTTGCACCAGAATACCAGATTGAGTTCCAATAAAAATCACACATCCTCACGGACACGACACATCGCGAGACACCATCTCGATGCAGTAGACCGATCCTAGTCAGCATCTCTCCAGCGCAAACCTCCCCAACGCCGCCGTCAATCGAGATGCTGACCAGCATGGCTGGCGCATATGCAAATCCGAATTTATTCGTTCTCCGCGCGGCCGCATATCGCTACTCTTTTCCCGGTTGACGCAGCGGCAAGGCGAGGACCGCATGTCCCGTACCTGAACGCCGGCGCCCAATTCCACGAACAAGCGATTTCGCATCACCGCAAGATCTATGCGCCGCACAGGCGACGAGGAGAGAACACTTGAAACTTGAAACCATTGCTGTACACGGCGGCTATGCACCCGACCCGACCACCCGGGCGGTCGCCGTCCCAATTTACCAGACGGTGTCGTACGCGTTCGACAGCACGCAACACGGGGCGGACCTGTTCGACCTGAAGGTGCCAGGAAACATCTACACCCGCATTATGAATCCGACGCAGGATGTGCTGGAGCAGCGCGTGGCGGCGCTGGAAGGCGGCGTCGGCGCACTGGCGCTGGCCTCCGGCCAGGCCGCGATCACGTATGCGATCATGACCATCGCCGAAGCCGGCGATAACATCGTGTCGGCGTCGACGCTCTACGGCGGCACCTACAACCTGTTCGCGCATACGCTGCCGCAGTATGGCATCGAAACCCGCTTTGCCGACTATCGCGAGCCCGAATCGTTCGCGCGCCTGATCGACGAAAAAACCAAGGCTTTATATGTGGAATCGATCGGCAACCCGCTGGGAAACATCACCGATTTGGAAAAGGTGGCGGCCATCGCCCATCGCCACGGCCTGCCGCTGATTGTCGACAACACGGTCGCCTCGCCTTACCTGCTGCGCCCCTTCGAGCATGGCGCGGACATCGTCGTGCACTCGCTAACAAAGTACCTGGGCGGGCACGGCAACTCCATCGGCGGGATCATCGTCGATTCCGGCAAATTCCCGTGGGCCGAACACAAACAGCGCTTCAAGCGCCT
>JAIENA010000454.1 GCA_019751755.1 Burkholderiaceae bacterium
CCCTGATAGCTCAGTCGGTAGAGCGACGGACTGTTAATCCGCAGGTCCCTGGTTCGAGTCCAGGTCGGGGAGCCAAATGTCTTTAGTTATAACCTCTAATCCCTGATAGCTCAGTCGGTAGAGCGACGGACTGTTAATCCGCAGGTCCCTGGTTCGAGTCCAGGTCGGGGAGCCAGAATACGCATCAAGCCCAGCCAGTTTTGGTTGGGCTTTTTGCATTTCAGCCCCCGCAGCGGGGCGTCTTATGCGAGAGATTCCCATGGAAAATAACGATCAGCGCTACCTGGTTCAGCAAAACAAAATCAGCGAGGGCGACAAGAAGCCGCCCGTCTTTGCCAAGGTCATGCGTAGCAAAGAAGGCGTGTTCGAAGGTGTGTCCTTCATCAAGAACAAGGACAAAGCCACCGTCATGACGATCGCCCAGGCGGAAGAGGCGATTGCCTGGGCCAAGAAGAAGAAACCGGGCGCCCAGGAATACGAGACCCGAATCATTTGCCTCGGCCAGTAAGGCGCTGTAATGCCGACATCGGGTTCAGGTGTTCTTGGTTCAGGTGTTCTTGTACACCCCCAGCATTTCCACCACCTTGAACTCTTCGCACACCAGTTTCATGGCCGGCGTGAAGCCGCCATTGCGGGCAAAGTGGCGTGACTGGGCAATGCGCCAGGCATCGAGCGATGGCTCGCCCTCGGCGCGGGCGAACTCCTCTGTCACTTCATCAAACCGGCACGTCATGACCGCCACGGTTTCCACCGTGCAGGCGGGCACGCCGTCGCCGTCGAGCACCACGTCGCGCTTGCCCGGTTCGGGGATGGGCGTGCCGGCCGCCGTTAATTTGGCCAGCGGCATGCAGGTCGCGGTTTTTTTGCCGGCCAGGACTTGCAGCAACAGGTCTTCGGCCAGCATGGCCGCGGCGCGTTGAGCGGAGGTATTCGTCATGGTGAACCCTCGAATGGTGGGATATTCCATTGTAGCGTTGCTTAAGAAAAAGGCAATCTTTTCACGGGGCGCTATGTGGTGTTCCCGTCATGTGATCCCGCCATGTTGACGGGATATATACCGATAGTAGGCGCAATTTCAGCGAATTTCCAAAATTCACGGCGCTGGAGACCGGTTTCACTCCGCTGCGCAACGGTTTCGTCGCATCCGGGTTGCCTTTGCGCTAACGGCACGCGAGAATGCGGCATCCTTCCCTCGGTGCGCCGCCATGATTGCCCTGAAGTTGTCCACCTTTCCGTTCCGCCGCATGGCGCGCGATTTCTGCTACACCATGGTGTTCAATGTCGCCTGCGCGCTGGTGGTGACCTACGTCTTGCGCGGTAACGGCAGTTTTATCTCCAGCCTGATTATTTCCACCTGCATTGGCACCACGGCTTTCCTGCTGATCGATGGCATTCGCCTGGCGATCTGGGGGGAAGACGCGCGTCCGAACTGGCCGGTGTTCGCGCTGCTGGTGTTTGCCTGCGCGCCGTTCGCGCAAATCGGAGGCGGCTGGCTGGCCGGAAAAATCCTGGGCTATGAGTTAAAGGCCCTGTTTTCGTTCACCAGTCCCGGCGCCATCAGCAGCCTGGTGCTCACCTTGATTGCGGCCGGCTGCGCCACCGTGTTTTTTGCCCACCGCGAAAAGGTCATGCGCGCGGAAGCCGAGCTGGCGCAGGAAAAGGCCCGCACCGAAACCGTGGCGCGCCAGGCGCTGCAAGCACAATTGCAATCGCTGCAGGCGCAAATCGAACCGCACATGCTGTTCAACACCTTGGCCAACCTGCAGGGGCTGATCGCAATTGATCCGCCGCGCGCGCAGCACATGCTCGATTTGCTGATCCAGTACCTGCGCGCCACCTTGGTGTCGTCGCGCGCCGGCAGCAATACGCTGGAACAGGAGTTCGCACAGATGGACGCCTACCTCGGCCTGATGCAAATCCGCATGGGTGAGCGCCTCAGTTACTCCTTAGATTTGCCGCCCGCGTTGCGCGCCCACGAAGTGCCGCCGATGCTGTTGCAGCCGCTGGTGGAAAACGCCATCGCCCATGGACTGGAGCCGAAGATCGAAGGCGGCCATGTGACGGTTGGCGCCGCGCTGCACGGCGGCGCGCTGGCCTTGACCGTGCAGGACAGCGGCCGTGGACCGGCCGCCGGCCCTGGCAAGAAAGGCACCCATGTCGGCCTTTCCAATACCCGCGAACGCTTGCGCGCGCTGTATGGCGAGCACGCCAGCCTGACCCTGGAACCGGCGCAGCCCGAAGGCGCGCTGGCCCGCATCACCTTACCCGTTTGACGTGACCTTCTGAATATGACCCTGCACGCCATTATTGCCGAAGACGAACCGATCCTCGCCGCCACGCTGGCCCACGCGCTGAAACGCCTGTGGCCGGAACTGGCGCTGGCCGCCACCTGCCCGAACGGCGTGGCGGCGCTGGAGCAGACCTTGGTGCTGCGCCCGGATGTGCTGTTCCTCGATATCAAAATGCCCGGCATGACCGGGCTGGAAGTGGCCGAAGCGTTGGCCGACGCATGGGACGGCGATCGGCCGTTCCCGCAAATCGTCTTTGTCACGGCCTATGATGACTATGCGGTTGATGCGTTTGAGCGCGAAGCGGCCGACTATGTGCTCAAACCCGTCACCGATGCGCGCCTGGCGCGCACGGTGGAGCGCTTGAAAACCCGCCTGGCCGCGAAAGCGCCTGGCGGTGGCCTGGAAGACTTGCTGGGCCAGATGCGGGCGCTGATGCCCGCGCTGATACCGACGCAGGCTGGCGTGTCGGCGGCGGCGGTGGCGCCGGTGGCGGAGCGCCTGACGCTGGTGCGCGCGGCGGTCGGCAACCAGGTCAAGATGATCCCGATCGGTGACGTGGTGTATTTTGAAGCGCTCGATAAATACGTTAACGTGGTGACGCAGGAGGGCGAGGCGCTGATCCGTACCAGTCTGAAGGAATTGCTGCCGCAGCTGGACGACAAGGTGTTCTGGCAGGTACACCGGGGCACCATCGTCAATTCCGCGTGCGTGCTGTCGGCGCTGAAGGATGAAGGCGGCAAGCTGACCTTGTCGCTGCGCGGCCGCAGCGACAAGGTGCGCGTCAGCCCGTTATATGCGCATTTGTTCCGGCAGATGTAAGCTTAAAACCCATACTGCACCGTCGCCACCGCGACATTGCGCGCCGCCACGGTGGCCGCGCCGCTGAAATGCCGCAGGCTGGCGCTCACTAGCCATGGCGACGCCTTCCAGCTGGCCGCCAGCGACGTGACGCGGCTGCCGGCCACCGCGCCCTGGCCGGCCTGCCATAGCACATCAGCCGCCACTTCCCAGTCACCCTCGGTCTGCGACGCCCGCAGCAGCAGGTTGCGCTGCCGCCCTGGCGCGGCCGTGCGATCCAGCCACGCCTCGCCCAGTACCGAAAACTTGCTCTCCGTGGTCCAGGTCAGCCCCGCCAGCGCCTTGCCGCCGCCTTCGCGTCGCTGCCAGCGTGGCGGCGTCCGGGGGCCATACACCCACGCATCATGCCGCTGTTGCAGCAGCACGGAGCCGTGCAATTCCAGCGCTTCGCTGGCCACATGGGAAAACGATACGCCGCCTTCCAGCCCATTGCGGCCCGACCCGCGCAGCACCGCATACTGGTCGGTGGCGCCTTGTTGGCGGTATAGCCGCACGGCCAGTGCGCCATCGTCTTGCGGTTGGTCGTGCTTGCCGTGGCCCGGGTTGGTCCAGGCCACGGTGATGGCGTGGCGCTCGTCAAACGCTTCCCACGCCAGCATCGGCACGCCTTCCAGCGTGTTGGGATTCAAGGCGCGGCGGTCCTCTTGCTGCACCACGTCGAGCGGCCGGAACGCATAGCCGACATCCCAGCTCATGACTTTCTTGCCGATGGTCGCAAAGCCGCCGGCCAGCGGCCGTTCCAGCGACAGCTCGTTGATGCGCAATACCGCGCCATCGCGGCTGTCCTGGCGCGCGGTGACGACGCCGCGCAGCAGGTCGGATTGCCAGCGCAACTCGCCCAGCACGTAGTTGCGGCTGGACTGGCCGGCTGCGCTCTCGATTGATTCGGTCTGGGCCCGCAGCGTCAGCACCGCGCTGTCATCGGCCTGCGCGGCGTTGCAGCAGGCCAGCAGGGCCCAGGTCCAGGGCTGTAAATAGGGCTTCATTGCAGGTTATTCTCGTTGCGGCTCAAGTACATCGGATTGAACAACTCATCGCCAAACTGGCGCGCCTTGCGGCTCACGGTTTCCACCAGCGTCACGCGGCTGGTCTGCACTTCATCGACCAGTTTCATCATGGTGACGGC
>JAIENA010000010.1 GCA_019751755.1 Burkholderiaceae bacterium
GGTGCCGCAGCCCACCAGCAGCAAGGCCGGCGCCAGCGCGGCGGCCAGCGCCGTCCGCCGCCAGGCGGGAAGCGTCGCGGCCCGCCTCATGTCTGCACCAGCTTGCGGTGGCGCTGGATACTCATCAGGATGCCCGACGCCAGCCCCAGCGTCAGCAGCGCGGTGCCGCCATAGCTCATGAACGGCAGCGGCACGCCCACCACCGGCAAAATACCGCTGACCATGCCCATGTTAACGAAGGCGTAAGTAAAGAAAATCATGGTCACGGCGCCCGCCAGCAAACGCGTGAAGAAGTTCGGCGCACCGGCGGCAATCATCAGGCCACGGCCAATCAACAGCAGATACATAAACATCAGGAACAGGTTGCCCACCAGGCCGAATTCCTCCGAATACACGGCAAAGATAAAGTCGGTGGTACGCTCCGGAATAAATTCCAGGTGCGCCTGCGTGCCCTCTTTCCAGCCTTTGCCCATCAAGCCGCCGGAACCGACGGCAATGGTGGACTGGATAATGTGGAAGCCCTTGCCCAGCGGGTCCGTGGTCGGATCGATCAGCGTCATCACGCGTTCGCGCTGGTAATCGTGCAGCATCGACCACGCCACCGGCATCGAGGCGGCCGCCGCCACCACCAGCGCGGCAATGGCTTTCCACGGCAGTCCCGCCAGGAAGATCACGCAAAAGCCCGCCGCCACCACCAGCAGCGCCGTTCCCAGGTCAGGCTGGCGCGCAATCAGGAACACCGGCACCAGCAACAGCAAGGCGCCCACCGCATACGAGTCCCAGCGCAGCATGCCCTGGCGCTGCTGGAAGAACCATGCCAGCATCAGCGGCACGGCAATCTTGGCAAATTCCGACGGCTGGATATCGACCACGCCAATGTGCAGCCAGCGTCGCGCGCCCAGCTTGATGGTGCCGACCAGCGCCACCGCAATCAGCAGTGACACCGTGATCACATACGCCGGCAAGGCAATGCGCATCATGTTTTGCGGCGAGATATTGGCCACGACCCACATCGTCAGGAACGACATCACGATATTGCGGATCTGGTCTTCGATCTTGCCGGGAATGCCGATACTGGCCGACACCAGCGTCACCAGGCTGGTCGAGAGCAGCACGATCACGATGGTCATCAGGGTTGGATCGAAGACAGCCAGGTAAGGCTTGACGCGGCGCCATAACGAACGCCTTTCATTGATCGGCATGCAGCCTCCTTATTCTTTATTGCGCGACGCCGGCGGCGTGCCCGGCGGCAAGCCCGGTACGGGTTGGTGCGGCACAGGCGCTGGCGCTTTCGCCACCGGTTGCGCCGTAGCGGCGGCAGGTTTTGCCCCCTGGCCGGCGGGCCCGGCCTGCTGTGGCACAGCGGCCGCAGGTTTGACGCCCTGGCCGGTTGGGGTCACCGGTTGTGGCGCGCCGGCGCCAGGCTTGGCATGCTGACCCGCTGGCGCCGCCTGCTGGGTGGCCGTGGCGGGTTTGGCGCCCGGCCCCGCCGGGGCATGCTGATGTGGCGCCGCCCCCGGGTGCACGCCGGGGCGCTGGGCCGACGGCTGGATCAGCGGCGGCTGCTCCGGTTTGGCCGGGACGCCCGGCTTCGCCGTCGCCGCACCAGGCTGTGCAGCGTCCGGCGCAATCCGCTGCTCATTGGCAATCGCCGCCGCTTCCTCATCGGCCGGTTCTTCCACCGGCACGAATTCGGCCGCATCTTCCTTCGGCACCGGCGTCGTATCCTTCTCGGTCGGCCGCTTGCCCAGCAGGTAATAATCAAGCACCTTGCGGGTGATCGGCGCCGCCACCTGGCCGCCGAAGCCGGCGTTTTCGACGATCATGGCAATCACGATGCGCGGCTTGTCGGCCGGCGCAAAGGCGGTGAACCAGGCATTGTCGCGCAAGCGCTCATCGAGCTTGGAGGCGTTGTACTTTTCATTGGCCTTGATCGCGATCACCTGCGCGGTACCGGTCTTGCCGCCCACCGTATACCCCGCATTGGCGAACGCGCGGTAGGCGGTGCCGCCCGGCTCGGACGTCACGCCCACCATCGCTTCCTTGATGAAGTCGACGTTTTGCTGCTTCAGCGGAATACGGTAGCTTTCCTTCGGCACGGTCAAGGTGCGCGCCTTGCTCACGCCGTCCTCCACGCTCTTGACCAGGTGCGGCTTCATCACCACGCCGTTATTGGCCAGGATCGATACCGCGTGCGCCACCTGCAGCGGCGTGTACGAGTTATAGCCGGAACCGTTGGAGACGGAAATCGTGTCACCGCCAACCCATTTGCCGGCTTGCGGATTTTTCTTGTAGCGCGCGCGCTTCCATTCCTGCGATGGCAGGATGCCGCTCTTTTCATTATCCAGGTCGATGCCGGTTGGCTGGCCGAAGCCGAACGGCTTCATGAACTTGTAGATTTCATCGATCCCCATGTCGCGGCCCAGCACGTAGTAATACGTGTTGCACGACACCACGATCGACTTGCGCATGTCCACCGAGCCATGGCCGCCCACCACGTCGTCGCGGAATTTATGGGTGCCGAGGTAGAAGTAGCCGGGATCGCTGATGGCCTGGCTGGGGGTGCGCTTGCCGGTTTCCAGCGCGGCCAGCGCCATGAACGGCTTGAAGGTGGAACCAGGCGCATAGGTGCCCGACAGCGGACGGTTCACCATCGGCCGGTCCAGCGAGGTATTCAACTCATTCCAGCTTTGCGTGTCGATCCCGTCCACGAACAGGTTGGGGTCATAGCCAGGCCGCGACACATAGGCCAGGATATCGCCGGTCGACGGTTCGATCGCCACCAGCGCGCCGCGCCATTCGCCAAACGCTTCCTCCGCGACTTTCTGCAGTTCGATGTCGATCGACAGCACCAGGTTGTTGCCGGGCGTGGCCGGGGTGCGCGACAAGGTGCGCACCGCGCGCCCACCGGCCGACACTTCCACTTCCTCGTAGCCGGTGACCCCGTGCAACTGCTTCTCGTAACTCTTTTCCAGGCCTTCCTTGCCGATATGTTCGGTGCCCTTGTAATTGCGCGCATCGTCGCCGGCCTCGATGACTTTCGCTTCATTCTGGCTGATGCGGCCGATAAAGCCGATCACGTGCGACGCGGTTTCACCGAGCGGATACTGGCGGAACAAGCGGGCCTGGATATCGACTCCGGGGAAGCGGAAGCGCTGCGCGGAAAAGCGCGCCACCTCCTCATCGGTCAGGCGGGTGCGCAGCGGCACGCCTTGGAAACCCTTGGTTTCTTCCAGCAGGCGCTTGAAGCGCTTGCGGTCCTTGGCTTCCACCGACACCAGCTTGGCCAGTTCATCGATGGTGCTGTCGAGCGGCGCGCGCAGTTTCGACGGCGTGATTTCCAGCGTGTACGCGGAGTAATTGCGCGCCAACACCACGCCGTTGCGGTCAACGATCAGGCCACGGTTCGGCACCACCGGCACAAACGCAATGCGGTTTTCTTCCGCCTGCGTCATGTACTTGTCGTGCTGGACCACTTGCAGCCACACAAAGCGCGCCAACAACAGCGCAAAGCAGACAAACACCAGCAAGCCCAGTGCCGACAGGCGCAGGCGGAACAGGTGCAGTTCGCGTTCGGTATTCTTGAACTCGGTCATCGGGACAACTGGTTAGCGGCGTAAGGTGGTGGCGTAAGGTGGTGACGCAAGTAAGCAGCTCAGATCGGGCGCGTGTGGTCTTTGTCGATGGCGCGGCGCTGCGGCGCCAGCAAGATCATCGTAATGAACGGCCACAGGGCAACGGCGACCACGCTTTCGATGAAATACCACCAGCCGGGGAATTTTCCCGACACGATAAAGCGCACCATCAGTTGCACCGATTGCGCCATCAGCAACAACGGAAACATGTGCATGGCCTGGGTCAGCAGCGGAAACCACAGCACGCGGCGGTGAATCATGATGGCGCAGTAGGACAACAGGGTGTACGCCAGCGCGTTTTCACCGAGCAGCGTCGCATCATGCACGTCCATCAGCAAGCCCAGGAAAAACGCGGTGCCGATGCCGACCTTGCGGGGCTGGTGCACGCCCCAGAACACCAGCGTCAATGCGACGAAATCCGGTGCGCCGATAAACTGCCCCCACGGCACCAGATTCAGCAGGAAGGCGCAAAACAGGCTGAACGCAATGAACACCGGACTCACCGGCAACAAGATGTAATGTGGACGATTCATGGCAAGGCTTTCAACGCGTCTGCGTCTCGTTGGCGGCGCCCGAACGGACGGCGGACGGGCCGGCCGGCGCCGCCGCGCGCTGCGGTGCGGCCTGGGCGGCAGCCGGTT
>JAIENA010000144.1 GCA_019751755.1 Burkholderiaceae bacterium
GCACCCGGCATTGCGCTGTTGTCGTCGAAAGCCGACTATGTGTCCGGCGGCGATGCGCTGGTCGACATCACCGTGCCGGCGCCGGCCGCCGGTTTCTCGGCCCCGGCCCTGCTGGTGACCCTGAACGGCACCGACGTGACGGCGGCATTCAAAGCCGACGGGGAGCATCCCTTGCGCCGCCGCGCGCTGCTGGCCGGCCTGGCGAAGGGCGTCAACACGCTGAACGCCAGCTATGGCGGCGCGGCGTCCACGTTGCGCCTTACCAATTACCCTTTGACCGGGCCGATGCTGTCCGGCCCCCAGCTGGCGCCCTACATTTGCCAGACCCAGGACTTCGTCCTGCCCGATGGCAGCAAGCTGGGCGCCGCCACCGACGCCAACTGTTCGGCGCCGACCCGCGTGCAGTACGTGTACCGTTCGACCGCCGGTGGCGCGCTCAAGCCGCTCGCCGATCCGCTGGCGCTGCCGGCCGATGTGGCCACCACCACCACCACGGCCGGTGTCACCGTGCCGTTCGTGGTTCGGGTCGAAACCGGCACCATGAACCGGGGCATTTACCAGAACGCGGTGCTGTTCGACCCGACCAGGGAAGGAACGCCCACGCCGTTAGCATCGCCCAAGGGTTGGAACAAGCGCCTGATCGCGGTGCATGGCACCGGTTGCGCGGGCGGCTGGTATGTCCAGGGCGCGGCGCTGGGTGTCAGCGTGCTGACCGGCGACAACCTAGCGCGCCTGGGCGAAGGCTATGCGGTGTTCAACAATTCGCTGAACCACCCGACCAACAGCTGCAACGCCACCTTGGCCGGTGAAACCACCATGATGGGCAAGGAACATTTTATTAAGACCTATGGCGTGCCCGATTACACGGTCAGCGTCGGCACCTCCGGCGGCGCCTATACCAGCCTGCAGGTGGCCGATGCCTTCCCCGGCCTGTTTGACGGCGTGTTTGTCAACGCGACGTTCCCGGATGCGCTGTCGATCGCGGTATCGAGCCTGGACGCCAAGCTTCTCAGCAATTACCTGTTGAAGAACAACGGTGCCGGCCTGACCGAAGCGCAAATGACGGCGGTGTCCGGCCACAAGAACGCGCGTGCCTGGTATGACCTGGCGTTGCAATCGGGCCGCACCGATCCGGTGCCGAACCGCGTCGATGCGATTCCCGCCAGCCCATTTATCGGCGGCTACAAGTCGGCGGTATGGAGCGCCGCCGTGCCACCCGGCTTGCGCTACGACCCGGTCGCCAATCCCAAGGGCGCCCGCCCCACGGTGTTTGATGTCGCCCGCAATATCTACGGCGTCGACAGCACCACCGGCTTCGCCAAGCGTCCGTACGACAACGTCGGGGTGCAATATGGCCTGGCCGCGCTGAACCAAGGCGCCATCACGGTCGCGCAATTCCTCGACTTGAACGAGAAGGTGGGCGGCGTCGACATCGACGGCAATTACATCGCCGGCCGGGTGGTAGGCGACGAGCGCGCGATCTTGCGTGCGTACCAGAGCGGCCTGCAACTGGGCGCCGGCAGCGGGCTGTCGTCGATTCCCATTTTTGATACCAGCGGCTACTACGACGAAGATAATTATTACCACTACCAGTGGTTCCACTTCGCCGTGCGCGAGCGCCTGGCCGGCAAGCACGGCGGCGATACTCGCAACCACGTGATGTGGCGTGGGGGTGTGTCCTTTACGGATTTGTTTGGCGCGCCGGCCGCCGATACCACTGCGGTGGGACAGGCGTCCGCCAGCAAGGGCTGGGGCGCGTTCGTGAAATGGATGGACGCGGTCAAGGCCGACGGCTCGGCGCTGCCGCAGCGCGACAAAGTCATCGCGCGCAAACCGGCGGAAGCGGTGGATGGCTGCTTCACCAAATCCGCCACACCGCAATTCATTGCCGAGACCCAGACCCTGGGCACGTCGGGCGGGCAGTGCAACGCGATCTGGCCGTCGTATACCGCGCCGCGCATCGAGGCGGGCGGACCGGTGGCGGCGGACATCCTGAAATGCCAGCTGAAACCGATTGCCTTCAGCGACTACCAGGTGACGTTCAGCGACGCCGAGAAGAAGGCGCTGGCGGCGATCTTCCCGGGCGGGGTGTGTGACTGGAGCAAACCTGGCGTGAACCAGGTGGCGACGGTGCCGTATTCTGTGTTCTGATCCTGGCGGCACATAGCGGATTACGCGGGCGTCGCCCGCTAATCCGCCGTGCATGCGTCGCGGCGGCGCATGGCGGTTACAAATCGGCCCCCCGCACATTGCGAGCCGTCCCATTCCTACGGTCCGACTCGCCCCACGCCATCCAGCGGTCCGGCTCGCGGGTGTCGCCGACGCGGCGCCAGCGGCCTTCCTGCTGCGCCGTGATCGGGAAACCACCAACGAAATCCGTCATGTGTCCCTTCGGGTCCGGCAAAAATTCCCACTGTTCGCCATTTTCCAAGGTCACCACCGCCTCGGCCGCGAAATAACTGCCCGGCACATGCTGGACCTTGCCTTCGACCCGCGTGGTGCTGCGCACTTCGCCGCTCTCGTTCATCAAGATCGCATAACCGAGGCGGTCATGCCCCACCATAAACGATCCCGCGTCAAAGGTGCCGTCCTTGTAGATGGTGGCGAACGACCACCAGATCACATGCATTTTGTTGTTGACCACCAGGTCTTTCTGGAAATGGATCGCGCCGCCCTCGGCCAGGTAGACCTGGTCCAGCGCCACCACGCCACGGGCCGGGCGGCCTTCCACCGTGCCGGACAGGTCGTACAGTTGCGACACATAAAACGTGCCCCAGTCCACCCCCGGCAAATACCACTGCATGCCGCTGCCGATCAGCGGTCCGTGCAGGTCGAACAAGCCTTCCTCTTGCCAGTGCAGCCGTTCGCCCGAAGCGGTAATCGACCACGGGTTGCCGGCTTCGCCCCGCACGCTGCTCCAGCGCACGGATTCGCCGTCGAAGGTTTGCAGCGGCATCGGCGTCAGCGCCTGCAGTGCGATTTTCGCCTTGTCGAGCCGGATGTTGGCGCCATCGACGCGGGTCGACTGATACAGGAAGCGGGTCGGGTTCGGCGTGCCCTGCGGCGCCAGCAGGGAGCGCACGAAGGAATAGATGTGACCTTCGTCGTCGCGCACCGAACCAAACGGCATGCTTTTACTCATGGTCAGGCCAAAGTAGCCGCGCGTGGCGTTCAGCGCGGCGCCCGTGACCTGGTAGGGCGCCACCAGCACCTGGTAGCCGAAGTCGGCGCGGGGCGGCAATTCTCGTGTGGTATGCATGCGGTGCTCCTTAATCCCACAGCACGTGGACTTCGGATGCGCCGCGCAGCATCACCCCGGTGATCTGCGGCAGCGGATAGTCCGGGTCCAGGCGCAGGTTGGGGAACAGGTCGAACAGCGCGTTCAGCGCCACCGTCAATTCCATCTTGGCGACGAACTGGCCGATGCACATGTGGGCGCCATAACCAAAACCAAACGACGGTTTGACGGGGCGGAAAATATCGAATTCGTCGGGGCGCTCGAATACGTCCGGGTCGCGGCTGGCGGCCGCCGTGATGCACTGGACCATGGACCCCTTGGCCACCTGGAGGCCGCCGATGTCCAAGTCATTGGCCGCCTGGCGCACCTTGAAGGTGGCCACCGGTTCATAGCGCACGGTCTCGTCGATGACCTTGGCGATCAGCTTGCGGTCGTTGCGCACTTGCTCCAGCAGCGCCGGACGTTGCAGCAGCAGGGTCAAAATGGAGCTGAAGGTGCGGGTGGTGGTTTCACCGGCCGCCGGCAATAGCGAGCGCACGAAGGTAGCGATTTCATGGTCGTTCAGCACGCGGCCGTCGAGTTCCGATCGGATCAGGCGGCTGATCAGGTCATAGCCTTCGGTATCGCCGGTGGCGCGGCGGTGCTGGACGATTTCCAGCACCGCCTGGTACAGCGCCTTGGCGGCGGTGATGGCGGCAGTGCGGGCTGCAGCCTGTTTTTCCGGCGTGGCGCCAGCCTGCGGCCCGGCCAGGATGGCCAGCGCCCAGGCCGCGTACTGGCGGATTTTTTCTGGCTGGTCGTCCGGGAAGCCCATGATGGAATAAATCGCGCGGATCGGGAAGTGCAGGCCGAATTCCATCAGGTCGGCCTTCTTGTGCGGCACCAGCGGCAATAGGAACTCGTTGCGCATGACGCCGGTCAGCTTGTCACGCCAGCGGTTGGCGGTGTCAGGCGTGAACACCGGCTGCAGCAGGGCGCGGGTTTTCTTGTGTTCCTCGCCATCCATCGCGATGATGATCAAGCCGTCAAAGAACGAGCCCAGTCCCTCGGCAATGAAGCCGCTGGT
>JAIENA010000033.1 GCA_019751755.1 Burkholderiaceae bacterium
AACGGCCAAGGCCTGGGCGCCGTGCCGGCCGGCGACGGCAGCGCGGCCGATCCGCTGTACGACCAAGCCGTGGCCGTCGTGCGCACGCATCAGCGCGCGTCGATCTCGCTGGTGCAGCGCCACCTGCGCATCGGCTACAACCGGGCAGCCCGGCTGCTGGAAGCCATGGAAGGCTCGGTCGTCGGGCCGATGCAGACAAACGGCAACCGCGAGTTGCTGGGCGTGGCGGGAGTGGAAGCATGAGCAGCCAGCACACCATGGCGCACTTGGCCGCCGGCACCATGCTGATCACTATGGGCGGGGCACAGAGCGAATATCACGTAGTCGGCATCGAAGGCACCAAGCGCGCGGTTGCCATAACTGGCAAATGCGGCGATCAACATGACGCGCTGAGCGCTGCTGACGCCAGCCGCCTTGCCGCATCCTGGAACGCCTGCCAAGGCCTGACGCAAGATCACTTTGACGGAGGCTGGACGGCACTGGGCTTGAGCAAGCATGCGAAGCGGCAGGAGGATAAGCGCGCCACCGCCCGCGCACTACTCGAAGGCACGCTGCCACTGATCGTCCAGGTAGCCGGTGGCGGTGCAATGGCCGAACGTATTCGCGAATTCCTGAAAGAAGGTGCCGCATGAACTGCACTTGCATAAGCGACGTCGAAAAGCGCATCCGGGAACACATGAAACTGAAAGCCGGCGCAGACTGCACTGTCACCGCGACCAGCACGGCGCTCATGATCACCGACACGGGATTGAAGTCAGTATTGCAAATCCCGTTCTGTGTCAAAGGCCCAATGAAGGGTTTCAGCAGCGCCAAGGGCAAGACCATCGGCTGCAACGTGAACCTCTGCCCGTTCTGCGGGCGCCCGGCGGGCCGCTACACGATAGGTGAGGACGTCGGCTTGTCGGCGGCCATGCAAGGAGTTATAGCATGATCCTGCGCCTCTACACCGTCTCCGCGACCGTAACTGCGGTAATTCTGGCAACCAGCGAAACGGAAGCTGAAGAGCGCTTCAAATCCGACTTCGGCGACATCACTTCCGATCAGCCGGTTGACGCGCAGTCGGAAGGCGAAATTACCGCCGAAACGCAGTTGCCGGATGAATGGAGCGTCGATTGCCTGCCGTATGGACCAGAAGATAACACGCAGACCATCGGCCAACTCTTGGATGTTATGCCGCCAGCGATGGTGCGCGACGACAAAACGGCGGATATGTTTGCCACGGCACAGGAGGTTACATGAAGCAGCTGAAAGCGTACGAGGTCTACGACGGCGGCGACAACTGGGCCATCATCTTCGCCACCAATTCTGCAACCGCCAGGCGCGAAGGCGCCAGCGAATGCGGCTGCGAATTCCATGAAGTCGACCACTGCCGGCGCAAACCTGAGCTGGACCGGTACGCGCCTGGCCCGGTACCACCACAGGCACTGATCGACGCTGGCTGGGGCTTTGAATGCCGGCGCCACGGTTGCTCGAACTGGGCGCGCGCCGACGATGATTACGTGATCCGGGGCGACTTCGTGTACTGCTGCAGCACATGTCACGCGATGGATTGCGCGCGACTTCGCCAGAATGAAGCCGCTCAGGCAGCGATGTGCGACCTGGTGCTTGCGTGGCTGCCTGACGCGCAGATAACCGATGTCTACGTGTTCGGCTCGAATCTAGAGCCGCAGGAGCGTGGCGGCGGATACAGCGCCTATGCAGACCTGCGATTCCCAGATATTGAGCGGCCTGCCCGCTGGGTGTTTGGTGAAGCCGGGCCGCGCGTCCATGGGGACGACATTCCGGCATTTTCAGCGCGATACCCAGCATTCAAGTTCGAAGGAGCAGCATCGTGAAGGAATCTTGCGACCATCACCGCGTGAGCGCCGAAGGCCAGGCCCTTGGCCTCAATTTCGCCCGCATTGCCGATGCCGAGTGCGCAGCGCTGGCCGGCGAAGGAGAGGACGACGAACGCTGCAAGAGCTGCGCGTTCCGCGCTGGCACGGTGCCGAACGGCTGCATCCAGACGCAGCTCGACGTTGCCAAGGCTGTGGTCGAGAACGTGCCGTTCATGTGCCATTGCGACCTGGATGCGCGCGGTCGGCCGACCAAGATTTGCCACGGCTGGTTCGCCGTGCGGCGCGTAGCCGACAGGATGGAACGGGCCACGGGCACGAAGATGGCACCGGCGCCGTATGAGTTCTCGCAGCCCGATGCATTGGAGGCGCCATGAGCAGGATCCTCATCATCGGTGGCGGTCTCGGCGCCTGGGCCATAGGCCAGATCCTGCAAGTCGATGGCGAAAAGGTCGGCGTGATCGAGCGACTGGAGCGCGTGGGCGTGCAGCAGACCGTCACCATCGCCCCGCTGGTTGAGGTGCCGGAACGGCCTGTCCTGGCGCTGCCGCCGACGCCACCCTGGCAAAGCGCCCGCCCCTGGCTCAAAAAGAAGAAGGGGCGCTCGTGAGTCGAATCGTTTTCTGGCTGCTGTGCGCGGCGGCCGGCGGCACCTTGGGTGCCCTTGTGATTATTTACAGAATATTAAAAGGATAGCTATGGAATGCTACGAAAATGGGCCGGAGGGCATGCCACCCGTGAAACGCATGAGCGACAGCACGATTGATTGGGTAATCAATGGCGTGGATACGAACGGCATGTATCTAGACGAGCAAGGCCATCGCAAGCTGCGCAACGTATGCCACGCGGTGGCGGAGGAAGTGCTGGCCCGAATGCCGGAATGGCCTGCACTCGCCAGCCAAGCCGCGCCGGTGGTGGCAGTGCCAGCGCCGGATGCCGCCTCAAAGCACGCCGAGCGCGCCAACTGGACGTATAAACAGTGGTGGGAACACGTCGGCGCATGGGAGGATGACAAGAGCCAAATCTGCTTCGGCACGCCGATGGCTGTTCGCGCCATGTTGATTCAGTTCGGCGCAATGGTAGCCGCCAAATCCGCAGCACCAGCGCAGGCTGTGGATGCGCTGCCGTGGCCCGAAATGCTTAGCGTGTCGGATATTGAGTATGCTCAAAACACTCCGGATGACTGGGATAGCGATTACAAAAGCATGTGGCAAAAACGTCAGCTTGCGGGCCGCAACCTTGCAATCATGAAGCGCTATGCTGCGCAACTGCGCGCCGCACTGGCAGCCCAGCCTGCCGCCCCTGTGGAGCCATCAGCGGAAAACGTGCGGAAGTACCGTGCGCAAGGGCGCGCCGAAGCACTCGACATCATTTTGGCGCTTTGCGCAGAAACTGGCTTGGAGGACTATACAGAGTGGTCCGCGAATGGCGATGCGGGCGATCACAGCGGCAACTGGGACGAGCGAAAGCTGCGCGAACTGCTGCACGTGGAAGACGACGCCTACGCCGCGTTCGACAAGGCCGAAGCCGCGTATTGGGAATACCTCGGCCACAAGGACGAAGCGGACCGCGCCAAAACCTTTGCCGAAAACATGCACAGCAGCGGTCGTATCCGTGAAGTACTGGAAAAGGCGGGCGAATGGGACCTGATGGCGCAGTTATGCTGGCCGGACGCCGCCCCTGTGGCCAATGCAGAGAAGGTTGACGATTTCGAGAATCTGCACAAAAAACAGGTTGACGAGATGGGGGATATGCACAAACAGGCCGCGCAACCGCACGACGAAGACGCAGCTATCCGCCTGCGTGCTATCTGCGACCGGCTGGGCATCGGCAGCCACGTGCCGCAGGACAATGCCACGTTGTGGGGCGCGGCGTTTGCGGTGCTGGGGCAAATTCGTACCGTGCTGGATCGGCAAGCCGCGCAATCGGCTGGGCGTCTGTCCGGTGAACTGGTATTCGATTTGGCATCCAAGTACTTCCTGTGGGATACCACCGAAGGCTGGCGCAAAGCTACGCAAGGCACCATCAACATGACGAACCTGCTGGCATTCACGCATGCCACCATCGCAGTCCAGCAGCAAGCGCAGGCGGACGGCATGGCGTTGCTGCGCAAGTTGGTAACTGGTGCCGTCGGCCGCGCTACGTTGCAAAAGCTCGCTGATGGCCAGGGCACTGAAACCGAAGATGGCAAGGCGTGGCTCGCAGCTCAGGCCGCCATCGCTGCGCAGAAAGGCGGTGCGTGATGCCTGCCGCCACCGCCCATCTCGGCAACAAGGTGCCGGACTTCCTGCGCCAGTTCGCCGAGCCAGCGCCTGCCGACCTCGCTGCCGAAGTAGCCGCGCTGCGCCTGACAGTTGAGGACCTGGCGGCCTCGCTGCGCCCCGCCTCGACCATCATCGCCACCGGCCGCGACGTGCTGGAACAATACAAACGACTGGGGAAAAGGATGCCATGACCACCGCCAGCATGTTTTTGGATGACGCCGACCTGGTGAGGTTCACCGGATGGAAGAC
>JAIENA010000495.1 GCA_019751755.1 Burkholderiaceae bacterium
GCTTGAGCGTTAAGCCAAGCCATGACGTCATCCATTCAATTTCTGAATTGATAGATGCAGTAATTGGTTTGATCAAACATCAATCCAATCATATGATCCCTCTCACGAAAGAACACCGTGCGATCCGGGCCGTGCACCGTTGGCGATCCCGGTATACGTTTTTTGCTGTCAGCGCGTCAGCTTGGTGCCGTTACGCGCTCCAACACCGGGCTCGCCGCCGCCAACCGCCCCCCAACACATCAATGAGGCAACTTTATGAAAACCACTGTGGCCAATACGCCTGTTGTCACCAGCCTGCGCGTCGTTCCCGTGGCCGGCCAGGACAGCATGCTGCTGAACCTGAGCGGCGCGCACGGCCCCTGGTTCACCCGCAATATCGTGATTCTGACTGACAGCGCGGGCAATACCGGACTGGGCGAAGTGCCTGGCGGTGAATCGATCCGACGCACCATCGACGATGCACGCCAGATCCTGATAGGCAAGCCGCTGGGCGAGTACAACTCGTTGCTGAACCAGATGCGGCTTGCTTTTGCCGACCGCGACACGGGTGGTCGCGGTCAGCAGACCTTCGACTTGCGCACCACGATCCATGCCGTGACGGCCGTGGAATCGGCGCTGCTCGACTTGCTGGGGCAGTTCCTGCAGGTGCCGGTGGCCGAACTGCTGGGCGAAGGCATCCAGCGCCGTGCGGTGGACGTGCTGGGCTACCTGTTCTACGTGGGGGACCGCAACAAAACCAACCTGGCCTATCGCAGCGAGCACAATGCTGAAGATCGATGGTTCCGGGTGCGCAATGAAGAAGCACTGACACCCGAAGCCGTGGTGCGCCAGTGCGAAGCAGCGCGTGAACGCTATGGCTTCGCTGACTTCAAATTAAAGGGCGGCGTGCTGTCGGCGGATGCCGAGATCGACGCCATCATTGCGATCCACGAGCGCTTCCCGGATGCGCGCATCACGCTCGATCCCAATGGTGCATGGTCGCTGGATGAGGCGGTGCGCGTCTGCCGCGACCAGCATGGCATCCTCGCCTATGCGGAAGATCCCTGCAGTGCTGAAAACGGCTTTTCCGGGCGCGAAGTATTGGCTGAATTCCGCCGCGCCACCGGCCTGCCGACGGCCACCAACATGATCGCCACCGACTGGCGTCAGATGGCCCATTCGATTGCCTTGCAATCGGTCGATATTCCGCTGGCCGATCCGCACTTCTGGACCATGCAGGGTTCCGTGCGGGTCGCTGAATTGTGTCAAATGTTTGGCCTGACGTGGGGTTCGCACTCGAACAACCACTTCGACATTTCGCTGGCCATGTTTACCCACGTCGGTGCGGCCGCGCCAGGCAAGGTCACGGCCATTGATACGCACTGGATCTGGCAGGATGGCCAGCGCCTGACCAAGCAACCGTTGTTGATCGAAGGAGGGCGGCTGCACCTGCCGTCGAAACCGGGCCTGGGGATCGAACTTGATGAAGCGGAACTGGAAAAAGCGCATCAGGCCTACAAAAACATGGGCCTGGGCGCGCGCGACGATGCCGCCGCCATGCAGTTCCTCGTGCCAGGCTGGCAGTTCGATAACAAACGGCCATGCCTGCAACGCTGAGCAGGCATGCTGAGAAGCTGGCGTCAGAATGCGTGGGCGCCTGGAAAACATGGCAGGATTTCCTGGACGAACAGCTGCAGGATCGGGTTGTCGTTATCGCGCCTATAAGTGCACACCGTGCTGACCGGCTCGGTGTCCATGCGGCGAAACACGATACCATCGAAATGCAGCCGCATGCACGCTTCCGGCACCAGCGCCACGCCAATGCTGGCGCTGACTAAGGCCAGCATGGTGTGGACCTGCCCGATGTGCTCCACCACATCGGGCACCACGCCGGCACGCTCAAAGCGGCTGCTCAGCATCTGGAAAAACGGGCGCGCTTCGTGTGGCGAATACATGATGAAGGGACGCTGATGCAGGCAAGCCAAGGTGGGTGCCGCTGGCCACGTCCCGGCTTGCTGCTGCGGTATCGCCAGCACCATGTCTTCGGTGGCGATGGGCAGACTGACCAGTTCGCTGTGCAGGACCATCGGCCGCATCAAGGCCAGGTCCAGTTGGCCGGCATTGAGCGCTTCCACCTGGGCAGTGCTGACGAGTTCTTTGAGCGTCAGCGCCAGTTCCGGCGTCCGCGCGCGCAAGCGCCGCACCACTTCTGGCAGCAAGGTGTAGCCCGATGCCGATGTAAAGCCGATGGCCAGGTTGCCCTGTTCGCCTTTGGCCACGCGGCGCGCCAGCAGTCCGGCCTCGTCGGCGAGTCGCAGGATGCGCGCCGCTTCCGGCAGGAAGGCTTTGCCGGCGGCGGTGAGTTTCACCACCCGGCTGCTGCGGCCCAGTAGCACCACGCCGACGCTGTGTTCGAGCAGTTGGATTTGCCGGCTCAGCGGCGGCTGCGTCATGTTCAGCCGCTCGGCAGCACGGCCGAAATGCAATTCCTCGGCGACCGCGACAAAGCAACGCAACTGGCTGATTTCAAACATGGTCCACCGCTTTCCTCTGAAGTGCGCTAGCTGGCACGGATCAGGCACAGACTTTACAGCAAGGAGATCGCGGTGACCATGCGCAGCGTATTTCTGGCTTGCCGAGGCGGTATGTCAGCCGCCTGCCAGCGCTCAGGCGCGCGCGCCACCTTGTGGTGCCGGACGTTCCACTCCGGTCGTGGCAAAGCGCTCACGATACAGCTTGGGCGTGATGTTCAGTTTTTTCACGAATACCCGGCGCATATGCGCCTCATCGGTGAAGCCGGCGCGTGCCGCCACGGTTTTCAGTGGCAGCTTGAGATCGGCCAGTAATGCGGTCGCGCTGTCGAACCGGCACCGTTCGATAAACTCTTGGGTGCTCATACCGACCTCCTGCTGGAACACCCGCGTAAAGTGACGCTCGCTCATCATTGCTTTCTGTGCCAGCTCTGCCACCGACAGCTTTTCTTGCAGATTGTCCAGGATCCAATTTTGTAGCTGGCGGATGGTGGGCCGGCCGGTGCGCTCATTACGCAGATGCGCGCTGAATTGCGATTGGCCACCTGGCCGCTTCAGGAACACCACCATCTCGGTGGCCACTTCCAGCGCCAGATCGCGACCAAAATCGTCTTCCACCAGCGCTAACGCCAAATCAATACCCGCGGTGACCCCGGCGGAAGTCCAGACTTTGTCAGACCGGATAAAGATGGCGTCCGCGTCAACCTGAATCGCGGGGAACTCCGCTTGTAAGCGATCGGCCACGCTCCAATGTGTCGTCGCCCGTTTTCCATCCAGCACACCGGCAGCGGCGAGGAAAAATGCACCGGAGCATAGTGAGGCCAAGCGCCTGATACGCGGTGCGGCCGCCGCGACCCAATCGATGATCGCCGCGCTGTCGTTCAGCGCGGCCTGAATGTGGCGGGCGCCGACAATCATCGCGCTGTCCGGTAGGGCGAGGGTACTGAGAGCCTTGGTGGCGTCGAGCGACATCAGCGTGTCGGAGCGTACCGGGCCAACCTGGCACGAGACCACCCGCACATCGTAGCCTGGCGCCTTGCCACGCCGCTGCAGGTGCAGGTTCGCATATTCAAACACCGACATCGGGCCGATCGCTTCGACGGCCTTGAAGCCGGGGTATACGATGATGTCAACGGTCGTTGTTGCGGTTGGTGAGGCGGATATCATAAAGCAGTGGAGACGGTCATGTCGGAAAAATCCGGCCATTATGGCACCATTTTCAGCCATTATCGTCCTGCTCCCCCGGTTTGACGCGCAGCCGCCCGCACAATGCGCGGACGTTAATTCACCTACTTATTATTAAGGAAACACGTCTATGAAAACCAAAGCAGCTGTTGCGTGGCGCGCCGGTGCGCCGCTGACCATCGAGGAAGTTGACCTGGCCGGGCCGCGCGAGGGCGAGGTATTGATCGAACTGAAAGCGACCGGCATTTGCCATACCGATTACTACACCCTGTCCGGCGCCGATCCGGAAGGCTTGTTCCCGGCGATTCTCGGTCATGAAGGCGCAGGCATCGTGGTCGATGTCGGCCCCGGCGTCAAAACACTGCAAAAAGACGACCACGTGATTCCGTTGTACACGCCGGAGTGCCGCCAGTGCAAATTCTGTCTGTCGCAAAAGACCAATCTGTGCCAGGCGATCCGCTCCACCCAAGGCCGTGGCCTGATGCCGGACGCCACCAGCCGCTTTTCGCTCGATGGCAAGCCACTGTTCCACTATATGGGCACATCGACCTTCTCGAACTATATCGTGGTGCCGGAAATTGCCTTGGCCAAGATCCGCTCCGATGCGCCGTTCGACAAGGTGTGCTACATCGGCTGCGGCGTCACCACCGGCGTCGGCGCGGTGCTGTTCTCGGCCAAGGTGGAGGCGGGTGCCAACGT
>JAIENA010000375.1 GCA_019751755.1 Burkholderiaceae bacterium
CACTGTTGCCGCACATGCGCACCTGGGAACTTTTCGTCAGTGGGCGCCATGGGATGCTCTTCACGTCGGCCACCTGCTCGCCGTCGACGAACAGCCTCTCCCAGTCCGGCACGCTGTCGATGATGTAGCTGTCAGGAAAGCCCTGGGCCCGGAACAGCTCGCGCGGCGCCAGCATGCGCAGGCCGATGTCCACGATTTGGTAGTCCTGGCCGTGGATCGTGACCAGGCCGAAGCGGTCTTTGCTGGTGACCGTGTGCATCGGGTCTTCCAGGCGCGGGTCTTGATCGCTGCCGTAGTATTTGAGCAGGAAGGCGCGCACTTCGGCGTGGTGCTGGCCGCCGGCGCTGATCGTGCCTAACGGCTCGTCCATGCCGGCCGCCGTGCTGGTGCCGCGCAGCTTGACCAGGCTGCTCGCCACCAGGGCGGACTTGCCGCCGCCTGCGGTGATCGTGCCCAGCGGCGCATCGGCGGCGTGACCGACGCTCTGGCCCATGTCGCGCTGGATGTGAGCCGTGACCAGGCTGTGATGGTCGGAACTGGTGACGGTGCCGAGCGGGTCATCCAGATCCGAGCCGACCACTCCGGTGTAGTGCTTCGCCAGGAAGGCCGTCACCAGCGCCTTGTTGCCGGAGGCCAGAACAGTTCCGATTGGCGCATCAATTTTATGTGCGCCAGAGCCCCAGCGCTTTACGCCACCAGGGGATACTTCACCATGCGCGGCATCAACCAGCACCGCCGACAGCGTAGCGGTGGCCAGCGCCTTCTCGCCCCGCTGCGCACCAGTGATGGTCCGGAACGGATCGTTGATCGATTCGCTGCGGTCGCCGCCCTGGTGCGTCACGGGGACAATGGTCGGCAGCACCACGGCGCGGTGGTTTTCGGTGGTCAGCGTGCCGAATGGCTCCGCAGTCGATTTCGGCTTGCCGGAATAGATCGGACCACCCTGCCCCACGATGAACGGCTCGGCCGCGTCGACCACATAACGCATGATGCCCTTGGCGATCCGACGCAACGTGGCTTCCGCGAGCGGCTTTTTGCGGTTGAAGATGCTTTGGCACGGGATCGACCAATCGATGCATTCGGCGGCCGTCCGGTAGGGCTTCAGTTTGCCGGCCTGTACCGAGATGGTCTTGGGTGCAGCGTGCGTCGGCGCCGGCCAGCGGATCGGCAACCCATCGCGTCGCGCAACCAGGAAGAATCGCTTGCGGATGGTTGGCGTGTCATGATCGTTGGCGCGCAGCTCCTGGTACTCGACATCGTAGCCATGGCCGCGCAGCTGGCGGATGAAACTTTCGAACGTCTTGCCCTTCTTCGCGGGATCCGGTTTGGCGTTGCCGTCGGCATCGACCAGCAGCGGGCCCCAGGTTTTGAACTCCTCGACGTTTTCGAGCATGATCACGCGCGGCTTGCACTTGGCCGCCCACCGCATCGTAACCCAGGCCAAGCCACGGATCCGCTTCTCCACAGGCTTTCCGCCCTTGGCCTTACTAAAATGCTTACAGTCCGGCGACAGCCAAACCAGGCCCACAGGCTGGTTGTTCGTCACCTTGATTGGGTCGACGTCCCACACGCTTTCGCACAGGTGCTTGGTTTGCGGGTGATTCGCGGCATGCATGGCCAATGCTTCAGGGTCGTGATTGATGGCGATGTCCACCGGGCGACCGAAAGCCCACTCCAGGCCGGTCGATGTGCCGCCGCCACCGGCGAAATTGTCGATGATCAGCTCTTGGCCCAAGTCCAGGGCCATGCTCATGAGGTCGCGCTTGATCTTCATGCGTGCGCTCCCGGTGCCGCAGCATGCCCAAACAGGCACATTTCCAGCGGCGCAAATTGCACTTTCGGCGCCGGCCAGGTGCGGGAAAACAGGTGAACCGGTTCTGCTGTTCCTTCCTCATTCGACAGTTCAACGGGATCCGGGCCGGCAGCCCAGATGCCGCCACGTGGTGCGCCGCCGCCCATGGGGCGTACGCGGTGGATGCGGCCGTCGACGGCCAGCGGGCGCGTGAAGCGGCGAAGGCGGTCCAGAGGCATGGACAGGGCCACGCACAGATCGGCAGCACTGACTTGGCGCCGCGCGCGGATCGTGGCCTCAATGAGGTCTTTTGTTTGCTCGGTGGCGAGCTGTTGGGCGCTGGTCGTCATGGTTGCGCCCTCCGCGTGGCGTGGTCGCAGGCCTCGGCCAGCTTCTGTTCGGCGACGCGATGCTTTGATTTCGCGCGCGACTTTGCCTCGCCCGTGGAGGAGATTACCTCCTTGCGAGTCTCGTTCCAGCCGTGCGCGCGCTGGACAATGTGATCATTGGGCGTAGGGGTGCCCTGCGCGCACGCCGGGGCGGCTGCGCGTTCCTCTTGTGTTAGCATAGTTTCCCTCGTTGTTTTGGATTGGCCGGCCTGCATGCCGGCCTTTTCATTCCTGCTCGGCGCCGGCTTCAGTTGCCGCTTCCGCCGCAACCCGCTCATAGTGCGCACGCGCCATGACGTGGCCGGGCTGGATATCGAGCACTTCTTCTTCCGCGCTGTGCTGCTGCGCTTCCTGCCGCTCGTTCATGCCGGCATGTCCTTGATGTGGCTGCGGATCACCTTCACTGGGATGTCGAAGGTTTCGTGCAACGCCAGAATCAGCGCGTTGCCGATCACGCGCGAGCCGCGACGCGCCTTGCTGATATCCGGCGCCGCAACCTTCAGCGCGCGAGCCAGCGCTGCATCGTTTTTGAAGCCGCCAGCAAAAAATTCACCAGCAATCAACTTGTCGAACAGCGTGGCCAGCGATTGCTTTGGCGCTGGTGCGGCATTGGGGTCTTTCTTTTTACGCGGCATGTGATGAAACTCCTTTTGTAGTTAATAAAACGCCGTCGTCGGTGGGCGGCACGGGTAACTTGGTCGAAAATTCAGTGGTGCTGGGCAACCTGGTGCTTCGCGTATTCGCCAGCAATCCAGGTAATGCCCTTGGTCGTGAAGCGGGCCGCGTTGTAGGCGTGGCCGCCGTCTGACTTGCCGGCCTTCACGACGAAGCGCCCGGCATCGATGTGCTGCGCCATGGGCGTCAACTCAGCGCCGAGGCGGTACATGATCTTGTTTTCGATGAGGAATTCACGGAACACGTTCTCCTTCACCTGCAGCAGCTTGGCGACCTGGCGGAAGCCTTTCGTGCCGGTGGCATCGGCGTACTTTTCAACGAATGCAACGGACGGCGCGGCGGCGGCCAACTGCGCGGCCTGGGCTTCGATTACCTCGGCCTGTTCGGCGGCCAGGCGCAACGCGCCAGACAACGTGGTCGACACCACGAACGCTGGCGCGGCAATGGCGGATTCCAGTTCAATCCAGCGGTCGACCACGCGGCCCGTGAATTCCGGCGACAGGCGCGCCACCAGCACCAGGGAATCGCGCTTGCTCAGCAAAAATTGCGTGTAGGTCTGGCCATTTGCTTCGTGCTGATAGGGGGTCTCCTCAATTTGAGGACACACCCCAGCATCGATCAAGTCGCGGTACGTGCGCATGACGTTGTCATGGCGCTTGCTGGTGAGCTCCGCGATTTCACGGCTGGTCATGGTAGTGATGCTGGTGGTGATCTGATGCACGGTCACTCCTTTCAAAGTGGGCTTGCGACCGGCGAGCTATTCCATCTGGATGCTGCCGTCCGCGTTGATGCGGTAACGAAGCGCGGCATTAAAGACGCAGGTGCATGCGCGGCACGCCGGCGAACACCGCACGCGGCGCCGGCGCGAACATGGCCAGTTTCTGGCCAGCACCAGGCCATTCCTTCCGCGCTGACTGCGCCTTACCATTCGCTCTGAACTTGTCCACCAGCCCTTTCACCATTTCACGGAGCGCCGCGCTATGCGAAACATCGGAAGCAGCACATACATCGCGAAAATCAAGGAACTCGTCCGGGCTCAAAAGGGTCTTAACAACAACGTCACGCGGGGGCTTGGCGTTCTTCATGGCAAATCTCCTAGTAAAAGTGTTTCAGGAAACGGAAAGGTGAATCGGGTGCTTCGGTACTGAATTCGGGGGTGGCTAACCTGGAAGGCCGCCGGTATCGACCACGCGGAGCGGGTCGCTGCTGTCGCTGATGTACTGCAACTGATGCTCGCCCTGCTTCGCGATCACTTCCAGCAGCGTGGTTTGCTTGCGCAGTTCGGCCAGCACCAGGCGCGGCGTGTCGTCAGCGACCATTTCGCCGGTGACGAATTCGACGGCCGGGCCGCGCACGACGTCGGCGAAAGCGCACAATGCGTCGGTCAGCAGGGTTGCGGCCATTTCGCCGTCGCCATCCTGGGTTTTAAATGCAGCGACGATGGCTTGATGCAGTGCGGCTTTTGCGGTCATGGGTTTGCTCCTGGGGTTGAAACGACCACCGCACCATCCGGTACGGTGTCGAGAATGTTGTGAGGGGATGCGGGCTGGCGGCCGCAGCG
>JAIENA010000419.1 GCA_019751755.1 Burkholderiaceae bacterium
CCCTCGATGGTGCGCGGGGTGCCGCCGCTGACGCCGCGGCGCGCTTCGGCGTCGTCCATGCGCAAGTCGAGGAAGTGTTCGAATCCCAGGCCGGCGGCGATCAGTCCCCATTCGCCCGATTGTCCCGCTTGCGTCAGGTAACTGACCGCGCTCCAGAATTCGTCCGGCTGCACGTCAAACTCGTCGATCGTGACGAACAGGTCGCGCACGATGCGGTTGACGAGGGCCTGCACGCGCGGATTGCCGGCGCTGGTCTCGGTGCTTTCAATTTTGCGCAGCAGCGCGTCGATGATGCTTTTATCCATGACTGTCTCCTTGGTTGGTTGATTGATTTTGTTAATTTATTTGGACCAGCGCGGCGCGGCCGATGCCACGGCCCAACGCCGCCGCGGTCTGGCCGCCCAGGCCGAAATCGGTGTTGGGCACATCCTGAATGAAGACGCGCACGTCGCCCGGCGCGGCATCGAGGGTGCCGGCCACGGCGGCCGTCAGCGCCGCGACCAGCCGGACTTTTTGCGCATCGCTGCGTCCCGCGATCAGGAAAGCGTGCAGCAAGGCACGCGCCGGCGTGGCGGCCGTCGCGGCCCGCCCCGCAATGCCGAAATGGGCGCGCGGCACGTCGGCGAGGATCACGGTGACCGCCTCCAGCGGCGCGTCGATCGCGCCGACAACGGCCTCGCTCAGCGCGGCAATCAGTTGCGCCTTCTGCTGCTCGCCGTGGCCCGCCATCAGGGTAGTGTAAAGGGTCGGCATACGCTTATCGCATCAGCAGGCCGCCGTTGATATCCCAGCAGGCCCCCGTGACGGAACCCGCGCCCTGCCCCGCCAGCAATACCACCGTGTCGGCAACGAAGGCGGCGTCGCCCAGCGTGCGCACCGGTATCGATTGGGTGATGGCCGCCAGTTTTTCAGCCGGCACGCTCTGATGCACAATCGGCAAATCCAGCGGACCGGGCGAGATCGCATTGACCGTCACGCCCTGCGGCGCCAGTTCGCGCGCAAACACCCGGGTCAGCGTCAGCACGCCGCCCTTGGCGGCGGCATAGTGGGCGCCGGTCGCGGTGCCGCCGGTCTGCCCGGCCAGCGACGCGATATTGATGATGCGGCCATAGCCCTGTTGCGCAAACACCTGGCCAAACACCTGGCAGGCCAGGAACACGCCCTTCAGGTTGATGCCGACCACGGCATCGAATTCGTCGGCGCCGATCTCCATCAGCGCCGCCACCTTCGACTGGCCCGCGTTATTGACCAGTACCTGGACGCCGCCCCAGCGCTGCGCCAGGTGCGCCGCGGCCCGTTCAAAATCGGCCTTGCTGCGCACATCGACGCGCAGCGCGATGGCGCTCGCGCCGTCGGCATCGAGACTGCGCGCCACGGCGGCGGCGCCGGCTTCGTCGATGTCGGCCACGGCGACCCGGTAACCCGCCGCGTGCAGGCGGCGCGCCACCTGTTCGCCCAGGCCGCGGGCGGCGCCCGACACCAGCGCGACCTGCTGTTCAGGAGCCGCCATGTCAGCTCCCCTGGATGATCAGCGCGCGGCCGATGCGCGCTTCGATCTTGCCAAACTTCCACAGGCGATAAGCGCCGACCTTGACGGTCCGGAACAGGTTGCACGCGGCCACCACCGTGTCCAGGTCCACCACATCGGCCATGATATAGACGGTCCACGGCCAGGATGCCGAGGCCCCGACCATGGTGCGGTCGTCGTCCATGGTGCCGAGGATGGTGACCCCCGGCAGGGTATTCATCGACGACAGCAATTCGCCATACCCTTTCCAGACGGCGCCGATGTCGCTTTCCGGCAAATCAAAGAAATTTTGCGTGACACCGATACAGAACAGCACGCGCAGCGGGTCTTTTTGAATCTCGGACATACAAGTCTCCAGAGGGGAATTTAAATAAAGCCGGGGATGGGCGGCACACCCAGTTGCACCGCGCCGGCGCCGTCGTAACTGCCGTCGCCAAGGAAGGCGTGCTGGCGCACCACGGCGGCGTCGCGCAGGAAGCGCTGCAGCGGGTGGCTGCTGTAAATGGCGGTGGTGCCGGCCAGTCCGTACATCTGGCGCACCACCTCGTCGCCGGCGCGCGCCGCGTCCACCGCGGCCAGGCGCAGCAGCGCGATCTGCTCCGGCGAAACGGCATCGCCGGCCAGGATGGTGCGCCAGGCTTCATGGGTGGCGTCATAAAAGAAGCCGCGCGCACCGCGCAGGCGGGCTTCGGCCTTGGCCACGTCGATCCGCACATAGGAGCGGTCGGCCAGCTTGGGCGCACCGGTAATGGCGACACGTCCGCCCGCCATGCGGTTGATTTCATCGATGGCGGCGCGGGCGATGCCGAGATTGACCACGGCCAGCACCTGCGCCGCGTAGGCGATGGTGGGATAGCGGTACAGCGGCTCGTCGATGGTGGGTTCGCCGCCCCGAATAAAAGTCCATTCATCGGCCACGTACTGGTTCGTCACCTTCAAGTCATGGCTGCCGGTGCCGCACAGGCCCATCACGTCCCAGTTGTCAATGATGTCGACTTGCGACGGCGGCAGCACGGCGGTGCGTGGCTTGCCACCTTGCGCTCCCGCGCCGATGCCAACTCCCAGCAAGTCCGCCCCCTTGCAGCCGCTGGCGAATTTCCAGGTGCCATTGACGGTCCAGCCGCCATCGACCGCCGTGGCGGGCTGGATCGGGAACAGGCCGCCGGCAAACACCAGGTCCGGACCGTCCCGGTACATGGTGGCCTGGGTGGCTTTCGGCAGCGCGGCCAGGTAGACCGAAGCGGAGCCGAAGCTGGCCACCCAGCCGGCCGAACCGTCGGCTTGCGAGATTTGCTCCACCAGTGCCAGGAACTCGGCCGGCGCCATGCCGCTGCCGCCAAAACAGCGCGGCGTCGCGGCCCGGTACACGCCCTGCGCTTTCAAGCGGTCAATGATGTCGCGCGGCACATGGCGCAAGCGGGTGAATTCAGCGTGGCGGTCGCGGATGTCGGCCAGCAGTTGCTCCAGCGTTTCCGGCGTTTCCAGCGTTTTCAGCGGGGCGGCGCCGCGCGGCATGGCGGCGGGATGCATGTGTATCATGGAAGTCTCCATTATGGTTGGCATTGTGTTGAGCCGGGGTATGCGATGCAGTGTAGGAGCGCCCACGCCGCCTGCCTATTCGTGCAAATGCCCAAACCACAGGGAGTAACCCGGGGCCGCCTAAAGAAAACCCCTAGTGCGGGCCGACCGGGACGGGAAATCGGACGCGGTCCGGCACGGCCGCCGTATAATCGGCCAACCTCAACCGTTGCCGCATCCGGAGGCGCACGATAGTGGAATTCGAACTGACTGATTTCAAACGCATGATGGAAGCCATGGCGGGCTGCATCATCGTGCACGATGCGCACACCAAAGCCATCCTGTGGGCCAATCCGGCGGCCTGTTCGGCACTCGGCTTCACACTGGAAGAACTGTTACCGCTGAAGGCGCCCGACATGAGCCGGCACGCCGAACCTTACCGCCGCGAAGCGGGCTTGCGCTGGCTGCAGGACGCGGTCGAGCATGGCAGCAGCACCATCGAATGGTGCTACCGCGCCAAGCACGGCGAGGAAATCCTGTCGGAAGCCATCGCCACCCTGGTGCGGCTGGCGGCGCGCGATGTCGTCATGGTGCAGTTCCGGAACATCGCCCGGGAAGATGAAGTCAAGCGCGCGCTGGAATACCTGGCGCGCTATAACGCCATGGGTGAAATGGCGGCGGCCATCGCGCATGAATTGAGCCAGCCGATGGCGGCGATCCGCAATTACCTGGAAGGCGCGCTGCTGCGCCTGCAAAGTCCGGAAACACAACGCGAACACATCGCCTTCGGCCTGAACGCGGCGTCACGCCAGGTCGACCACGCGGCCGCCATCATCAAGAGCGTGCGCGAATATGTCGTCAAGCTGGAACAGGCTGAGGCGCCGGCCGAGCTCAATGCGATCCTGGCCGAAACCCGCTATTTCATCGAACTGAAAGCCGCCGAATGCCAGGTCGAGGTGGAATTCATCCCGGCCGCCGAGCCACTGAAAATCAATTGCGAAAAGGTATTGATCGGCCAGGTGATCCTGAACCTGGCCTTCAACGCCATCGAGGAAATGCAACGCTTCCCCGAGCCGCGCCGCCTGGTCCGCATCAGCACCGCGCTGCGCGACGGGCGCGCCGCGCTGTGCGTGGAAGATCGTGGCCACGGCATCGACGCGGCGCTGCACGAACGCCTGTTCGACGGCTTTTTCACCTCCAAGGTCAGCGGCAATGGCATCGGACTGGCGCTGTGCAAGAACATCATCGGCCGCCACCGTGGCGTGATTTGGGCACAGAACTGGGCCGGGCATGGGGCGCTCGACGAGCTGCCATGCGGCGCGCAATTCTGCTTTGCGCTGCCGCTGCTGTCGGACAGCACGGCGCCGTGGCCGGCATCCTAGCCGG
>JAIENA010000202.1 GCA_019751755.1 Burkholderiaceae bacterium
TTAAACGCGGCAGCGGCAGCGAGGTTTCCGTCTGGGCGATCGTCAGCAGCGCGTCGCGCTGCGCGTGCAAGGCGTCGGCCAGCGCGTGGAACAGGGCGGCGCGGCACGCGGCGGGCGATTGCGCCCAGTCGGCCGCGCTGCGGGAAGCGGCGATAACGGCCGCGTTGATCTGGGCCGGGGTAAATTCATGGATGGTCACAAGCGCTCCTGGGGTAAGTGACAACGGATAGGATGTCTGTGCAGACAGGGTAGCCCCGGCGTACCATGGCGGGAACTGAAAACAATTCATCCCCCGATAACCATGTCCGATCCCGCAGCCGCCTACGTGCCCCGCTCCGCCCTGTCCTCGTTGCGGATCAAGCAATTCATGCTGCTGCTGGCACTGGGCAACCACGGCTCGCTGCGCAAGGCCGCCGATGAACTGGCCATGTCGCAACCGGCCGCCAGCAAATCGCTGCTGGAACTGGAGGGGGCGCTGGGCACGCAATTGTTCGCGCGCAGCCACAGCGGCCTGACGCCGACGGCGGCCGGGCGCTGCGCCATCCAGCATGCGCAAAGCATCATCGGTGCGGTGCGGCGCATGAAATATGAACTCGACGCGATCGAACATCAGCGCCAGGAAATCCTGCGCATCGGCCTGATCATGGGCGCCGTGACGGGCGCGTTTTGTGGCGTGGTGAGCCGCGCCTGCGCGGCGCGGGAAAACCTGCTGGTCGAAGCGCAGGAAGGCACCTCGGCGGAATTGATGCTGAAATTGCAGTCCGGTGAACTGGACCTGGTGTTTGCCCGCTCCGGTCTGGCCGCCGGCCAGCCCGAGCTGGACGTGCGCGAACTGGGGAGCGAGCCGATCTGCATCGCGGCCGGCGCCCGGCACCCGCTGGTGCAGCCGCCGTTCAACGCTGATGCCCCATATACGTGCGCCGACCTGGCCGGCTACCCGTGGATCAGCTACGAACCGAAGGCGCCGCTGGCGGCGCTGCTGGCGGGCTGGTTCGACGACAGCGGCTGCGCGCCGCCCGTCATCAAACTGCGCACCACGTCGGCGCTGGTCACGGTGGCCACGCTGTGCAATACCGATTGCCTGGCGATGCTGCCCAGCTCCGTGTTCAAGCACGTGGCGGCGGATCAGCGCATTCGAAAAATCCACACCACCTCGACCCTGTCGCTGGGCGACTACAGCGCCTACTGGCACCGCCACTCATTGCGGCTGGGGACTATCCGCCATGTACTGCAATCAACCATGTGAGCAATATGCCGGGCGATGGGGCGTAAAACAGACACTCGAATCAACGTCCTGATTGTTTGCCATCCGGATAACACGTACATCAACCAACTTCATACACTGTCTGCCTAAATCGCCCCCCGTTCAACGGACCGGACCTGCCATGGCAGCGCCCGCAGGGAGCGCTTTGACCTAAAAAAAACCGCAACAAGGGAGACAGACCGTGAATCGAGTACAACAGGAACCGGCACGCCAGCCGATGCAATTGCGTCCGCTGTGCTACGCCGTATCGATGGCGCTGGCATCGCTGATGGCCAGCCATGGCGCCATGGCCCAGACCGCGCAAGACAGTGCCAAGCCGGACATCAAGACAGAAACCAAAGTGATGGTGGTCGGCACCCGCGCGTCGCAGCAATCGGCCAATGAACGCAAGAAGAATGCCGCAACCGCCATGGACTCGATTGTCGCGGAGGACGTGGGAGCGCTACCAGACCGCAATGTCGGTGAAGCGATTTCGCGCCTGTCCGGGATCGCGCTGGAACGCGGCGATTTCGGCGAGGGCGTCAACGTGGCCGTGCGCGGCAACTCGGCCGACCTGACCCGCGTCGAACTCGACGGCCAGGGTTTGCAGGCCGGCGGCGGCACCGACCTCAATGGCGGCGGCAGCGGCCGTGGCGTCGAATTGCGCGAATTGTCGGCCGACCTGATCAAAAGCGTCGACGTGGTCAAGGGTTCCACCGCCGACATGACCGAAGGCTCGCTGGGCGGTGGCATCATCATCAAGACCCGCACCGGCCTTGATTTCAAGAAACCGTATTATTCGATCCGCGTGGCCGCGTCACAGGGTTCGCTGAACAAGGAATGGTCGCCCGACACCAACCTGATCCTGGCCAACAAATTCCTCGACAACCGCCTCGGCGTGCTGTTGAACGTTTCGACCTCGCAAATGCACAACGAAGGCCACGCGTCGCAGGTGGCGACGTCCGCCACGCAAGGCTATGCGCGCGCGCTCGACTTCGACAATTCGCCCAATAAAACCTTCGCCTTCAATCCGGCCACGGTCTCCACCACCGACAGGACCGCGACCACGCCGCTGGTGTCGACGCCGCTGCTGGCCGGCGGCTTCCTGAACGCCGCCACGCCGCTGGAACTGATCACCAAATCGGCCGCCGCCCAGTCCAAGGCGGACTGCTATGCGATGTTCCCGAACCTCACCACGCAGCAGCAAAACGCCATCGCGGCAGGTACGCCGCGCAACGGCGCCATCAACCAGCGCGGTAATGAGTTGATGACGTGCCTGAACCAGTGGAACGATTACACGCCGTCGCTGGTGCGCTATATCATGAAGAAGCAAGTCGACAAGCGCCGCTCCGGCGACCTGCGCCTGGACTTCAAGGTCAACAACGAATTCACCATTTATGCCAAAGGCAGCATCCAGCGTCGCCGTGTCGATGACAACCAGCTGACCTACGGCCTCGGTGGCCTGAGCGTCAACACCAACACCGCCAGCCCGGCCTATTCCGGCATCACTTTCACCGATAACGCCGCCGGTGTGCGTTCGGTGGTGCCCGGCTCCGGCTACTACCTGTACGACTCCCCGAGCTTCCGCACCAACGCCTTCCCGGCCATGGGTTCGGTGGCCAACGTCAATCCCGCTTCGGTGGTGGTGGACGCCAACCATCACGTCACCAAGTTCACCATCAGCGACGGCAGCGCGGGCGTGGACCAGATCCACAACGTGATTGAAACCAGCAGCCGCTACCTGCAAACCGGCGGCACCTACAAGGATGGCCCGCTGCTGGTCGAATACTTCGTCGGCGACGCCAAATCCGATTTCACGCGCGGCGACAAACGCACCAGCTGGGCCTATAACTATGGCCCGGCCACGTTGCAGGTGCTGCCCAACGGCCTGTGGTCCTACAGCTTCCCGTCCGGCAGCGGGTTCGACCAGGCCAACGCCGCCAACTATGCGATCGCCCGCGCGGCGGCCGCCGCCACCGCCGCCGTGCCGGCCTCGGCCAACGTGCCAGTGGCGATCCCGGCCTACAGCGTCAACCAGCAACCGCTGACGACGCAGGCGCCGCAATTGTCGTACACCCCGCGCGCCGCGGAAACCAAGGAACGCACCGCCAAGCTCGACGTCACCTACGCGCTGACGGACCAGGTGCCGTTCCTGTCGCGCCTGAAAGCGGGCTTCAACTTGCGCGACACTTCCGGCAACAGCTGGAGTCCGAACGGCGGCTATACGGTGCAGGCGCCGGTCGGCAGCTTCGGCACGGCCGGCTATGTGCCGGGCATCTATGTGCCGCAATCGATCGTGCGCAGCTCCTTCATCGGCTGCACCAATACCGCCGGTTCGCTCGGCGCCGGCGGCGCGCCCTGCAAATACGGCTACAACCCGAACACCGCGCCAAGCACGGCGCTGTCCGGCCAGGTCGTCATGACGCCGGCGCAGATGCAGGACATCATCGCGCAATCGATGACGCAACAGACCTCGCAATTTTTTGCCGGCGCCAAGGACCGCCCGGCGGGCCTGATCAATGGATGGACCCAGATTGACGTCGAGAAGGTGTTCCAGATGGCTGGCATCCCGAACGTCAACTTCGACTGCCTTAAAGAGTGCACCGGCAGCGACGGCAAGAAATATGCGCAACCGGTCGGCACCTTCAGCGAGCGGGTCCGTTCCGGCTACCTGATGACGGACTACAACATCGACCACCTGCCCTGGACCAACCGTGCCTTGCCGTTCGGCTGGGAAGTCGATGGCAACGTCGGGGTCCGCATCGTCAATACCAAGGTCGAAGGCACCGGCATCATGAGCTTCACGTCGATCCAGAAGACGGCGGCCTACAACCCGAACAACCCGAACCAGGCTGGCGGCACCGTCACCAACACGCTGTCGACGCCGACCGTGATGTCGGCCAGCACCACCGATTACCTGCCATCGTTCAACGCGGCGGTATGGACTATTCCCGACCAACTGGTGTGGCGCTACAACCGCGCCAAGACCGTGGCCCGTCCGCCGGTATCGTCGCTGCTGCCGGCCGGCACCTGCACCTTTGACGAGCGCAAAGTCGGCGCCATCGACAGCAACGGCAATGAGCCGGACCAGACCTGTTCCGGCACCGTCGGCAACCCAGCGCTGCGCCCGCAAACCAACTGGAACCAGAACTTCAGCGTCGAGTGGTATCCAAACCGCGACACCATGTTCTCGCT
>JAIENA010000049.1 GCA_019751755.1 Burkholderiaceae bacterium
GTCCACTGCAACTGCAGCCGCCGTCCAATCCAGTCCAGCAATTCCGCTACATTGACCGGTTTGACAAAGAAATCGTCGGCGGGAATCCCGGCCGGGTTGTCCAACCCTTTGTCGTAGGCGTTGGCCGAGACTATCGCAATCGGCATCACCACGTCATGCCGTTCGCGCAGCAGACGGCTGGCTTCCCAGCCGTCCATGCCCGGCATGGCCAGGTCCATCAACACCAGGTCCGGCTGGCAGGCGGCGACTTGGCGCAGGCATTCCGGCCCGGATTCGGCCTGTAGCACCGTAAAGCCCAGCGGCGCCAGGATGTGCACCAGCAATTCGCGGTCAACCTGTTCATTGTCGACCACCAGCACCGTGCGGCGCATCCCGAGATAGCCGGTGCGTACCGGTTCCGGCGGCGCGGCGTGCGCCGCCTCGTGAATGCGGGGCAGCATCAGGCGCACCTGGAACGTGGCGCCCGCGCCCGGCGTGCTGCTCAGCGTCAGTTCGCCCCCCATCAATTGCACCAGCATTTTGCAGATCGGCAGCCCCAGACCGGTGCCGGCGGCGGCGCCGTTGTCGCTGGCGCTGCCGCGTGAAAATGGTTCGAAAATGCGCTCGGCTTCTTCCGGCAAAATGCCCGGGCCGCTGTCGGCCACCTCGAATACCGCCATGTCGCGCGCATAGCGCAAGCGGAACACGATGCCGCCGTGCTGGGTGAATTTCACGGCATTGCCCAGAATATTGATCAGGATTTGACTCAGCCGCTTGCGGTCGGCCCGCACCAGCGCCGGCATGTCGGCCGGCGCTTCATAGTGGAAGCGCAAGCCTTTGCCGGCGGCTTGCTGTTCGAACATGCGCACGATCTGGTGGATAAAGGCCGGGAACGGCAGCGGGCG
This sequence comes from Burkholderiaceae bacterium, assembly GCA_019751755.1. Classification (GTDB taxonomy): domain Bacteria; phylum Pseudomonadota; class Gammaproteobacteria; order Burkholderiales; family Burkholderiaceae_D; genus Rugamonas. The sequence continues at coordinate 885 of JAIENA010000049.1, forward strand.
GACATCGAAACTCAGCTTGCCGCCTTCGATGCGGGCGATGTCGAGCGTGCCTTCGATCAGCGACAGCAAATGTTCGCCGCTGCCACGGATCACGCGGATGGCCTGGCGCCGGTGTTCGGGAATCGCGCTATCGCCGTCCAGCAGCTGGGCATAGCCCAGGATGCTGTTGAGCGGGGTGCGGATTTCATGGCTGATGCCGGCGATGTAGCGGCTCTTGGCCTGGTTGGCTTGCTCGGCCTGTTTCTTGGCGTGCTGCAGTTGCGCATCGGTTTGGCCGTGCAGTTCGATTTCACGCATCAGCAAGCCGGTCTGGCGGTTCGATTCTTCCTGCGCCACGCGCCGGCTTTCGCTGGTCAGCACCAGCCACCAGGCGACGATACCGCTGGCCAGCGCCAGGGCGCCGAGGATCTTGATGAAGGCCAACTGTAACTGCGGCAACAGCGCCGGTGCGCTGGCGCGCAGGACGCCTTCCTCGTGCAAGTACACCAGCCCCAGCACGCCGGCCAGGAACAGCACCGTGACGCTCATCAGCAGCAAATAATGTCCGAGCCCGCTGGTGATATAGCGCCAGGCCGAGCGTGGCAGCAGCGCTTTCATGGCGCCTTCCCATTGCGCCGAAAAGCGCGCATGCGGCTTGCAGCTGTCATTGCAGCGCGCGTCGAGGCAGCAGCACAGCGAGCAGATCGGCCCCTGGTACGCGGGGCAGTGGGCCATGTCTTCGCCTTCGTATTGTTTTTCGCAAATGCTGCAGGTTTGCGCGCCCCGGGTAGCCGGCGCCGGACGCGCCAGGTAATAGCGCCCGCCAGTGGCCCAGGCGATCAGCGGCGCGCTGATGAACGCGGTGGCCAGCGCGATAAAGGCCGACAAGGCTTGCGCATGCCGCCCCAGCAAGCCGCTGTGGGCGGCCAGCGACAGGGCCGACGCCAGCGCCATCGCCCCCACGCCGACCGGATTGATGTCGTACAGGTAGGCGCGGCGAAATTCAATCCCTTTCGGGCTCAGGCCCAATGGTTTGTTGATGACCAGGTCCGCCACCACGGCGGCGATCCACGCCAGCGCGATATTGGCGTACAGCCCCAGCACCTGGTCGAGCGCCTGGAACACATCGAGTTCCATCAGCAGCACGGCGATCAGCGCATTGAACACGGCCCACACCACGCGGCCCGGATGGCTGTGGGTCAGGCGCGCAAAGAAATTCGACCAGGCCAGCGAACCGGCATAGGCATTGGTCATATTGATCTTGATTTGCGAGATCACCACGAACACCGTGGTGGCCAGCACGGCCAGCGGGCCATGGCTGAACACCAGCCCAAAGCCGGCCAGGTACATCTGGTTCGGATTGGCCGCTTGCGCCAGCGTCACGCCGTGGTCGATCGCCAGCAGCGCCAGCAGCGCGCCACCCAGCATTTTCGCGATCCCCAGCACGATCCAGCCGGGACCGGCCGCCAGCACGCCGGCATGCCATTGCCAGCGGTTGCGCGCGGTCTGGGGCGGCATGAAGCGCAGGAAGTCGACTTGTTCGCCGATTTGCGTGACCAGCGCCACGCCCACCGCGCTGGCCGCGCCGAAGCGCAGCAGATCGAATTCGCCGTTGCCGGGCGCGGCGCCGGTAAACGCCGCCAGTTGCGCCGGCAAGTCCGGCCGTTTGATGAGGATCGCGATAAACGGCAGCACTTGCAGCAGCAGCCAGACCGGCTGCGTGATCATCTGGATGCGGCTGATCAGGGTGACGCCGTGCGTGACCAGCGGAATCACCACCAGCGCGCTGGCCAGGTAGCCCAGCCACAGCGGCAGGCCGCAATACAGTTCCAGCGCATAGGCCATGATGGCCGCTTCCAGCGCGAACAGGATGAAGGTGAAGGAGGCGTAGACAAACGAGGAGATGGTCGAGCCGATATAGCCGAAGCCGGCGCCGCGCGTCAGCAAGTCCATGTCGAGGCCGTGGCGCGCCGCGTAATAACTGATCGGCAGCCCGGTCAGGAAAATAATCAGACCGACCGCGAGGATGGCCCAGAAGGCGTTGGTGAAACCATACTGGATTGCAATGGTGCCGCCGATGGCTTCCAGCACCAGGAAGGAAATCGCGCCCAGCGCGGTATTGGCGACACGGAAGACTGGCGATTTACGGAAGGCGCGCGGCGTATAGCGCAGCGCGTAATCTTCCATGGTCTCGCTGGCGACCCAGGTGTTGTAGTCGCGCCGGATTTTGACGATGTGCTGTTGCGGCTCGGCAGTGGAGGGCGGTGGGGGGCGTGTCATACCCGTTATGAAAGCAATATTTACGCCAATGCGGCATACTGATGCCGGGCCCGCATGGTAAGCGGGCGCTGACAGGAATCCCTATGAAGCTGCTGTATCCCTTCAAGCCGCTGGCCGCGATGACGGTGTTGGTGTCAAGCATGCTGGCGCTGTCCGGCTGTGCCGGTGATCGCTCCGCTCCCGACGGCGGCAATCCCCAGGTGCTGTTGCTGGGCGAGGTGCACGATAACGCCGATGGCCACAAGCGGCGCTATGAACATTTGCGCCAGCGCGTGGAAGCTGGCTGGCGTCCGGCCATCGCGATGGAACAGTTCGACCGCGAACAGCAACCCTTGCTGAACAAGGCGCAAAAGGATTGCCGTGATGCGCAGTGCGTGATCCTGGTGATGCATGCGCCGCGCTGGGACTGGCCACAATACAAGCCGATCATCGATCTGGCGCTGCGTTATCAGTTGCCGCTGGTGGCCGCCAACCTGTCGCGCGCCGATGCGTCGAAGGTGGTGCGTGATGGCGTGGCGTCGTCGTTCGATGCGGACACCATCGCCGCCTATCAATTGCGGGCGGCGCTGCCGGCCGATATCGTGCAGGGGCAGCGCCAGGAAATCGTGGCCGGCCATTGCGGCATGCTGCCTGACGAAATGGTGCCGGGCATGGTCCATGCGCAGATGGCGCGCGACATCTGGATGGCCAAGCTGGTGCGGGCGCAGCAGCCGCGCGACGTGGTGCTGATTGCCGGCAATGGCCATGTGCGCAAGGATGTCGGCGTGCCGCGCTGGCTGGCGGCGATCACGCCGCGCCTGACGGTGCGCAGCATCGGCTATGTCGAGCAGGCGCCGGCGCGCGGCGAATACGACAGCCATGTCATCATCGCCGGCAAGCAGCGGGCCGATGCGTGCGCCGGGCTCAAGGCTAAATCGTAGGGGGGGGGCAGATCATGGAAACGGTTTATCAGGAAACGGCGCCCACGCGCGCCGACATCGATGCCTTGCAAGGCGCCGCACTGCTGGAATTTGGCGCCAACTGGTGCGGCCATTGCCGCGCCGCGCTACCGTTGCTGGCGCAAGCGTATCAAGGCTACGAGCAGGTGCCGCATTTCAAGGTGGAAGACGGTCCTGGCCGGGTGCTGGGGCGCTCGTTTCGCGTCAAGTTGTGGCCGACCTTGATTTTCCTGCGCGATGGCAAGGAAGTCGCGCGGCTGGTGCGGCCCGAGGACGCTGACGCGATCAGCGCAGCGTTGCGTCAGATCACGCAAGACTGAACTGCCGTTGTCCCGCCTCGCCCCGTAAAAACTAGTCGACAATAC
>JAIENA010000485.1 GCA_019751755.1 Burkholderiaceae bacterium
CTGACCCCAATGGACTTGTGCACGATTGCACGCCTGACCCCACCGGGGTGTGGTATGTTGTCTGTATGATTTTTGGGGAGCGCCATCATGGAACCTGCACTGTCATCGCCCGCGATCCACGCGCACCGCGCGCCGGACCCGGCTCCTTCGGATGAGCCTGATATGGCGCCACAGCCGGGCCTGCCGCACCACCATCCGGAGCCACCCGTGCCGCAGGATGAACCGGTGCCCGACCATAATCCCAGTTAATCATCCCAGTTAATCATCCCAGTTAATCGAAGGCCCACGTATACAGCACGTCGAGCGCGTTGTTGGTGCCGGTTTGCAGTTGCAGCGTGATGCGCGGGTTCAGCTTGTAGCGCAATTTCACCAGGCTGGTGGCGCTGCCCGCACCCTGTTCAAAACTCAGGTACGCGCGCGAGGACAGGCGCTTGCCGACCGTCACCACCGTGTTTTCCAGTCCCTTGGCGTTGCTGCCATTTTGCGCCTGCGAAAAGCCCAGTTCATCGAGCCCCAGCTTGCCGGCGATGCCGCTGCCGCTGCCGCCAAACAAGGCACCGGCCGCTGTGCCCAGCAGCGCCATTTCATTGCCGCCGGCGTCTGCCAGGCCATGGCCCAGCACCAGCCACGCCAGTTTTTCACTGTCCGGCACCGATGGCGTGGAGACCAGCTTGGCTTGCGGCGCCAGCGCCGTGCCGCGCACCTCGACCCCGGCTTCCACATTGGTTTCCGTTAATTGCTCGCCTTCCGGCCGCTTGCGCACGGCCAGAATATTCAGGCCCGGGTTGTCATACGCCCCGGTGAAATTGAGCACGCCCCGGTCGATCGTCAATTTCTGGCCATAGGCCGCATAGGTGCCGCTGACCACGCGGATGCTGCCGGTGGCGCGCGGCGGCCGGCGGTCCTGGATGCGCAGCCGCATCGACCCCGCCAGTTGCGCGTCGATGCCTTTGCCCTTCAGACGGAAATCGTCGCCCAGGTCGGCTTCCATATCGACATTGAGCGGCAGCGACTTCGGCGCGCTGGCCGCTGCCGTCTGGCCTGGCCCCGGCTGATTGCGGCCCACGATCACCACGTCGTCGCTGATGGTGGGCGCATTGTCGGCCGCCAGTTCCAGTTTGGCGCGGTCGGCTTTCAGCTTGCCTTCCAGCTGGAAATGTTTTTGATCGCGTACCAGCGCCGCCTGGCCGCTCAGCACCAGGATGCGGTCCGGCCGCGACAGCAGTTGCAACTGGTCCGCCGTCAACGCCAGCTGCATGGTGGCGTCCCCGGCGGCGAAACGCACCCAGCCTTCGGCCTTGGCGTTGCCCCGGTCGCCATCAAACGCCAGGCGTTGCAAGTTCAATTTGTCGCCGCTGAAATGCGCCTGTAACTGGCCATTGCGCAGCTTGATACCCTGGTCGGCCCAATTCACCACCAGCCGCTCGCCCACCACATCGCCCTGTAGCACCGGGTCGGCCACGGTGCCGCCACCGGTGGCGACAACCTTCAGCGCACCGTCCAGTTCCAGCCCCGGCATGCCGGCCAGCGGCGCCAGCCAGGCGATCGAGGCCAGGTTGACATTGCCGTCGAACGTCAGTGGGCTGGCGACGCCGATGCGGCCCTCCATCAGTTGCGTGGTGGCGTTGATGCGGGCCTGGCCGGCGCGTGCGCCATCGAGTTCCAATGCCATGCGCAGCGCACCGCCCGAGACGTTGGCGCGCGCTTCGAGCTTGCGCAAACCCAGCGTGACCGGTTTGTCGGCCGCGCCCACCACCACCAGATCGCCCTGTTCACGGTAAATCCGCGCTTCGCCCGTCAGCGCCGGCGCGCCGCCTGGCGGGCGTTGCAAGTCCAGCGCCCACGACGCGCCCAACGCCAGGTCGCTGACGATGTTGTCGCGCCATGCGCTGGACACTTGCGCCAGGTAGTTGGCAGGGACGCCGGTGGCGGCGCCACGGCTGGTCCAGCGTGTGCCGTTCTTTTCCAGCACGTCGATCCGTATGCCGCCCTCCGGCAGCCGCAGTGCCGCGCCGCTCAGGGCGATCTGCTCCGGATTGGCCAGGCCGGCAACGCCGCTGCCCGCCGGCGCGGCCAGACGCAGCGCCGCCGGCCCTTGCAGCGCCAGCGCAAAGCGGCCCTTGTTTTGCAGCGTGTCGATGACGCCATTCCAGGCGCCGTCCTGCGATCCGCCCCGCAGCTTCAGCAGCGCATCGAAGTCCGCGTTCGAGGCCGACAATTGCAGCACGTGCGCGGCGCGCGTGCCGGTCGTTGACAACGCGGCCTGGCTTAGACTCAGGCCAGGTGACGTGTAGCCCGCCAACGTGATATTGCTGGTCATCGGATCATTGCCGCCCAGCCCCGCGCCGACCGCCGCCGACGCCTTGATCGATTTCAGCTGGTGCCGCGCAAACAGGCGCAGGTCCGCGCCATCGAGGCTGAAATTGGCCGCCGGTTGTGCCAGCGTGCCCGTCAAGACACCGGCGCCGCGCACCACGCCGCTGAAATCCGGTCCCAGCACGGCCAGTTTTGGCGCATCGACAGTCCAGTCCAGACGGTCGCGCGCGGCACCAAACGCGCCTTGCAGGCGGGCGCTGTTCGGTCCCAGTTTCAGGTCCACATCGATGCCCGCCAGGCGCGGCGCCGGTCCCGGTTCCAGACTGCCTTTGGCATAGCCGGCCAGCGCCGCGCCGCTGTAGGTGGACGGTTGCAAGAGCACGTCGAAGACGGCGCGCTTGCCGCCGCTGGCGCCATAGCTGGCGCTGAAAGCACCGTTGATGCTGCCCAGGCCATAGGGCCCGAAGGCGGCCGGATCGAGTTTTTGCGCGGTGCCGGACGCTGTCACCTGCACGCCGCCGTTCAGCAAGGCCACCTCGCCGCTGGCGCGCAGCAGGCTGTCCGGTGCCGGATGGCGTGCCGATGGCAGCGTCAGGCCGCTGGCGTCAACCACAAAAGTGCTGCGGGGCGCCGCATAGCTGCCTGTCACGGCGCCATTGGCGCTCACGGCGCCCGCCAGGTCCGGCGCGAAGGCGGACAACTGGCGCGCCTCGGCACGCCACGTCAATTGTTCCCCCGGCAAACCGAAGGCGCCGCCCAATTGCGCCGTATTGCGGGCCAGCGCCAGCTGCACATCGATATTGCTGATATGGCGCGCGTCCGCATGCAGCTTGCCCTTGCCGGACAGCGGCTGGCCCAGCCAACGGCTGTTCTCGAGCTGGAAGGCGGCGTCCACTTGCCATGCCGCCGCCAGCGCGCCAGCCGCTTGCAGGCTGCCGTTCAATTCCGCCTTGGGCGCGGCCACCAGCAGCGAGGGATCGAAACGGGTGATGACGGCGCTGCCGGTAAACGCCTGCTGGTCCTTCAGACTGGCCGACAGCGTGGCTTCCACGCTGCCTTTACCGGCGGAGAGCCGGGCTTGTTTCACTAGCAATTGGGCGCCATCGGTGACGGCCTGGGCATCGATCTTCACGTTGGCGTCGGCCAGGTGCAGGCTGACGCTCTGGCGCGCGCCGGTGCTGCCGATCGTGATGGTGCCGGCCGCTTTGGTTGGATGGAGCGCGCCATGCAGCGCGTGCAAGTCGAGCTTCGACGTGCTCAGTGCCAGGGTGGCGGCGTCGATGCCTGCCGCGATGTCGGCGCGTTGGATGCGACCGTTGCCGTCAAAGCGGCCGGCCGCGCCCAGGTCCAGTGCCACATCGTCGAGCGTGGTGACGGTCAGGCTGCCGCCGATCTTCGCCCCCGCGCTGCGCAACGGCACGCGGTGCTGGTCCAGCGGGCCGCTGGCGCCCCGGTTTTCCAGCGCCAGCAAGCCATTGATGGCGCGGTCGGCGGCGATCTTCGCCTGCAGACGCAGCGCCAGGTCGGCTTGCGGCCACGCGGGATTGAACAGGGCGGGATTGACCCCTTGCGCCTGTAAATCCAGTGCGCGCAGCATGACGGGGTCAAACGGCGCCAGCGCCAGGGTGGCGCCGCCATTGGCGTTGCTGGAGGTGCCCTTGGCCGTGATGTCGAGCAGCGACAAATTGCCACGCACATCGAGCGCGATGCGGGGCGCCGCTGCCGCTGCCGCCGCCGACGATTGCGTCAGGCTGGCCTTCGCATTGACCGCGAACGGCCGCTGCGCGCCGATGGTGCCACTGGCCTCGGCACGCCCGAGCGGCGTCAGTGCGCTGGCGTCATGCAACTGCCATGCCTCGCCATTGCCTTCGAGCTTGAAGCGGATCGCATCGACCTGCACCTTGCCACCGTCGATTGCGATCAAGGTCAGCTTGTCGAGCCGGGCATCGGCCAGCGCCAGGCGAAATGGCGGCGCCAGGCTGGCGGGCAAGGTGGCGGGCGGACTTTCCTTCAAGGTTTGCTGCACGGCCGATGCCGCATGCAAGGTGCTGATGGCGATGCCTTCGGAAAAAACCTGCCATGGCGACCAGTCGATGGTCACGTCCCGCACCGTCAGCACGGCGTCCGGCGTTTGATGGA
>JAIENA010000080.1 GCA_019751755.1 Burkholderiaceae bacterium
GTTTCTGCAGGCTTCCAGCCCAGTTCCCGCTCCAGCTTGCGCGCATCAATCGCATAGCGGCGGTCGTGGCCCGGACGGTCTTTGACGAACGTGACCTGGTCGCGGTAGCTGCCCTGCGCTTTTGGCCGCAGCGTGTCCAGCATGTCGCACAGCGTGTGCACGACGTCGAGGTTGGCCATTTCATTCCAGCCGCCGACGTTATAGGTTTCACCCAGGCGGCCTTGCGCCAGCACGCGACGGATTGCCGCGCAGTGGTCGCCCACATACAGCCAGTCGCGTACCTGTTGGCCATCGCCATAGATCGGCAGCGGCTTGCCACCGAGCGCGTTGGAAATCACCAGCGGAATCAGCTTTTCCGGGAAGTGGTACGGGCCGTAATTGTTCGAACAATTGGTCGTCAGCGTCGGCAAGCCATAGGTGTGGTGGTACGAGCGCACCAGATGGTCCGAGGCGGCCTTCGAGGCCGAATAGGGGCTGTTCGGCGCATACGGTGTGGTCTCGCAGAACGGTGCATCGCTGGGTCCCAGCGTGCCATACACTTCATCGGTGGAGACGTGCAGGAAGCGGAACGCGGCTTTTTCCGCCTCGGGCAGCGCGCTCCAGTAGGCGCGCGCCGCTTCCAGCAGGCTGAAGGTACCGTTGATATTGGTCTGGATAAATTCCCCGGGACCGAGAATGGAGCGGTCCACATGACTTTCGGCAGCAAAATGCACGATGGCGCGCGGCTGGTGTTGCTGCAGCAGCGCCAGTACGCCGGCCTGGTCGCAGATATCGCCGCGAACAAAGGTATGGCGGGCATCGCCCTGCAGCGATTTCAAATTGTTCAGGTTACCCGCGTAGGTCAGTTTGTCGTAATTCAAAACTGATTCGTCCGATTGCGCCAACCAGTCAAGAACGAAATTCGAGCCGATAAAACCAGCCCCGCCAGTTACAAATATCATTTAGCACCCTGGGTAGCATGTTGTCATGCTTATTATTTTATGTGATGAGCACCGCAAATCGGGGAAAATAGCGCGACAAAACCGCTTAAATATTATCTATGACGCAGAAAACATATGTCATTGGCGATCTGCAAGGCTGCCACGACCAGACCGTGGCGCTGGTCGATCGGATCTTGGCGCAGGAATCGACCCCGCCGACCATCCTGTTCACCGGCGATCTGATCAACCGCGGGCCCGATTCACTGGCGACCCTGCGCTATGTCCATGCGCTGTCGCGTGACAGCGGCGGCCGCATCGACACAGTGCTGGGCAACCACGATCTGCATTTACTGGCGGTGGCCAACGGCATCCGTCCGGCCCACCCGTCCGATACGCTCAGCCCGATCCTGGCGGCGCCGGATGGCGCCGCGCTGCTGGACTGGCTGCGCGCGCGCCCCCTGGCCATCATGCGCGACCAGCACTTGCTGGTGCACGGTGGCGTGCTGCCACAATGGGATGCGGCGCAAGTGATGGCGCTGGCGGCGGAAGTCGAAACCGTGCTGCGGGGCCCCGGCTGGGTGGACTTTTTGGCGCAAATGTATGGCAACCAGCCGGACCGCTGGGACGCCGGGCTGGACGGCATGGCGCGCTTGCGCTGCGTGGTCAATGCGCTAACCAGGCTGCGCTTTTGCACGCGGGACGGCGTCATGGACTTCAACATGAAGGAAACCGCGCAGGCCGACCCGGCATCCGGACTGATGCCATGGTTTGACGTGCCGGGACGCGGCACGGAACAGGTAACCGTGGTATTCGGACACTGGTCGGCGCTGGGCCTGCTGCTACGGCCCAAGCTGATTGCGCTCGATACCGGTTGTGTGTGGGGAGGCTACCTGTCGGCCGTATGCCTGAACGACCGCTCGCTGATCCAGCAGTCATGCCCCGAATATCGCGCGCATTCAGGCAAGCAAGCGTCCTGATTCCAAGGCAGCGTTTCGAAAAGTCATTGCCGCCCTGGCGCCAAGACGCTTACGCCGCAGCGGCGCGCCGCACACCCAGCGCGCCGGCCACCGCATCATGCGCGGCCTGCGCCAGTTCACGGCGGTGCGCCCCGGCGGCCGGCATCGCGGGCAGGCAGTGCAGGCGCGCCCGCACCGGTTTGCCACCCAGGATCGCCACCACGCTTTGCGCAAACGTCATGTCGCCGATGAATTCGACCGCCGGATGCAGTTGGCCGGCATCATCGACGTAACTGAGCGCAAACGGCTGCACCATGACGCCAGCATCAACCGCCGCTTCAAACAGGTTGGCGTGAAATGGCAGCAAGGTCCCTTGCGGCGCCGTGGTGCCTTCCGGGAAGAAGGCCACGCGCTCACCGGCCTGCAGGCTGTGGACCAGCCCCTTGAAGATATGGCGCAGGTCGCGGCGGTTGCCACGCGCGATGAACACGGTGCCGGCCTTGTCGACCAGCCAACCGGCCAGCGGCCAGGAACGGATTTCCGCCTTGGCCACGAAGCGGCACGGGTACAGCGCATCAATGACGAAGATATCCAGCCACGACACGTGGTTGGCGACGATCATCGCATGGGCCAGCGGTTCGCTGCTGCCCGGCGCCATGTCGACCGTCACATTGCAGATCTTCAGCAACTGGCGCGACCAGCGCCGGATATGGCCGTTGCGGGCCGCCGTGCCGATCCACGGAAAGATCACGGCGCACACCAGCATGCCGTACAACATATGCACGACCAGGCGCGCCAGACGCAGATACAGCATGGTGCCTCTTAACTCAGGTTGCCCGCAGCGCGTGGGTGACGTTCAAACGCCACGTGACCAGCCACGATGGTGGCCTGGACCTGGCCAGCCAGTTCGTAGCCAAGGAATGGCGTGTGCTTGCCTTGCGAGGCCAGCGCCGCGCCTTCCACGGTCCAGCGCGCGTTGGGATCAAAGATGCAGATATCGGCCGGGCTGCCGATCGTCAGGCGGCCCGCATCCAGGCCGGCCACGCGCGCCGCATCATGACTGATGCGCGACAGGGCGAGCGGCAGTGCGTCGCCTTTGCCGAACTGGCTGGCAGCGTAATCCTCGGCCCATTTCAAGGTCAGCGACAACAGCAATTCCAGGCCGGTGGCGCCAGGCGAGGCTTCCGCGAACGGCAGCAATTTTTCATCGTCATCGACCGGCGTGTGATCCGAGCACACGGCATCGACCGTGCCATCGAGCACGGCGGCGCGGATCGCGTCGCGGTCGCGCTGGCTGCGCAATGGCGGCGTCACGCGCGCATTCGGGTCAAAGAAACCAATGTCGGCGTCGGTCAGGTGCACATGGTGCACGCCCACGTCACAGGTCACCGGCAAGCCTTCCGCCTTGGCGGCGCGGATCAACTCCAATGCCGCCGCCGACGAAATCCGGCACAGGTGGACGCGGGCGCCGGTCGAGCGGATCAATTCAAAGATCGTGTGCAGCGCAATGGTTTCCGCCATCACCGGCACGCCGGACAGGCCCAGGCGCGACGCCAGCGGTCCGCTGTGGGCGACACCACCACGACCGATATAAAAGTCCTGCGGGCGCAGCCACACCGTGTAGCCGAAGGTATGGGCGTATTGCAGCGCGCGCAACAGCACATTGGTGTCTTCAATCGGCATTTCCGCCTGCGAAAAGCCGACGCAGCCCGATTCGGTGAGCTCCGCCATTTCCGTCAGCGCCTTGCCCTTCAAGCCCATGGTCAGCGCGCCCAGCGGATGGACGTGGGCCTGATTCAGGCGTTTGGCGCGGTGCTTCAGCATTTCCACCAGGCCCGGTTCATCGAGCACCGGATCGGTATCGGGCGGACACACCAGCGACGTCACGCCGCCCTGCATTGCCGCCTGCATTTCCGACTCCAGCGTCGCCTTGTATTCATAGCCCGGCTCGCGCAGGCGGGCGGACAAGTCCACCAGGCCGGGCGCCACCACCAGGCCGCTCGCGTCGATGGTGCGCGCCGCCGCAAAACCGGCCGGCGCCGCGCCGAGGGCGGCCACTTTGCCGTCCACGATAAACAAGTCCTGTACCGCGTCGATGCCATTGGCCGGGTCGATGACGCGGCCGTTTTTAATATGTAAGCTCATTTCCGATTTCGCCCTTGCTGCCTTAACCCTGGTTACCCGCCAGGATACTCATTACCGCCATGCGGACCGCGATGCCAAACGTCACCTGTGGCAAGATCACCGCTTGCGGGCCGTCGGCCACCGCCGAATCGATCTCCACGCCACGGTTCATCGGCCCCGGGTGCATCACGATCGCATCCGGCTTGGCCAGCGCCAGGCGTTCCGGTGTCAGGCCATAGCTCTTGAAGTATTCCTGCACCGACGGCAACAGTGCGCCGTTCATGCGTTCATTTTGCAGGCGCAGCATGATGATCACGTCCACCCCCTTCAAGCCTTCATTCATGTTGGTGAAGGTGCGCACGCCCATTTGCTCCAGGCCGCCCGGCAGCAGCGTGTGCGGGCCGATCGCACGCACTTCCGGCACGCCCAGCGTGGTCAGCGCGTGGATGTCGGAACGGGCCACGCGGCTGTGCAGGATGTCGCCGAC
>JAIENA010000175.1 GCA_019751755.1 Burkholderiaceae bacterium
GGCCGCCCGCTGGAAACCCTGCTGGCCACCTGGGGCATCAGCCTGATGCTGATGCAGCTGGTGCGCACCCTGTTTGGCGCGCAAAACGTGGAAGTGGCCAATCCGGCCTGGATGTCGGGCGGCGTGACGGTGCTGGGCACGCTGGTGCTGCCGTACAACCGCATCGCCATCATCGGCTTTGCCTTCCTGGTGGTGGGCGCGGTCTGGCTGGTGCTGACCCGCACACGACTCGGCCTGTTCGTGCGCGCCGTGATGCAAAACCGCCGCATGGCCGATTGCGTCGGCGTGCCGACCGGGCGCATCGACATGATGACGTTCGGCCTCGGTTCCGGCATCGCCGGTCTGGGTGGTGCCGCGCTGTCACAGCTGGGCAATGTGGGGCCGGACCTGGGTCAGGCCTACATTATTGATTCCTTCATGGTGGTGGTGCTGGGCGGTGTCGGGCAACTGGCCGGGACCGTGATCGCGGCGCTGGGCCTGGGCGAAGTCAACAAGTTGCTGGAGCCGCTGGCGGGCGCCGTGCTGGCCAAGATCGCGATCCTGGTGTTCATCATCGTGTTTATCCAGCGCCGCCCACAAGGCTTGTTTGCGCTGAAAGGAAGGAGTGTCGAATGAGCGGCAATGTGATGTTTTCCCGGCCCGCGTGGATCGGCTTGATGCTGGTGGCGGCGCTGGCCGCGCTACTGCCGCTGCTGCACCTGGCGTTCCCGCCCGGCCACGCGCTGCACGTGTCGGCCTATGCCATGGGCCTGGCCGGCAAATTCATGTGCTATGCGCTGGCCGCGCTGGCGCTCGACCTGGTGTGGGGCTATACCGGCATCCTGTCGCTCGGTCACGGCCTGTTTTTCGCGCTGGGCGCCTATGCGCACGGCATGTACCTGATGCGCGCGATCGGCCGCGACGGCGTCTACCAGAGCGATTTGCCGGACTTTATGGTGTTCCTCGACTGGAGCGCCTATCCCTGGTACTGGGCGGGTACCGACAGCTTCTGGTATTGCCTGGCGCTGGCGGTGCTGGCCCCCGGCGTGCTGGCGTTCGTGTTTGGCTATTTCGCGTTCCGTTCGCGCATCAAGGGTGTCTACTTTTCCATCATCACGCAGGCCATGACGTATGCGTTCATGCTGCTGTTCTTCCGCAACGACACCGGCTTTGGCGGCAATAACGGCTTCACCGATTTCAAGCGCATCCTGGGCCACAGCGTGACGGCGCCGGAAACCCGCGCCGTGCTGTACCTGGCGACGCTGGCGTGCCTGGTTGGCGCGCTGCTGCTGTGCCGCTGGATCGCCGCCTCGAAACTGGGCCGCGTGCTGCAAGCAGTGCGCGATTCGGAATCGCGGCTGATGTTCATCGGCTACGATCCGCTGCGTTTTAAATTGTTCGTGTGGACCTTGTCGGCCATGCTGTGCGGCTTGGCCGGTGCGCTGTATGTGCCGCAAGTGGGCATCGTCAATCCGTCCGAAATGTCGCCCGCCAATTCGATTGAAATCGTGATCTGGGCGGCGGTCGGCGGGCGCGGCACACTGATCGGGCCGATCCTGGGCGCGTTCACCGTGAATGGCCTGAAAAGCTGGTTTACGGCGGCGTTCCCGGACCTGTGGCTGTTTGCCCTCGGCCTGCTGTTTATCCTGGTGACGCTGTTTATGCAAAAGGGGATGTTGGGCTTGCTCAAGCGCCGGTCTGCCGCGCCGGATACTTCTGTATCCCCGGCATCCCCGGCATCGGCCGATGCCGCAACCGCCGCCACATCGGAAAAGGAGATCGCATGAACAGCGTCGTCAAACGCGAGGGGCTCGATACCGCGCACGGCGTGATCCTGTACCTGGATGATGTCACGGTGTCGTTCGACGGTTTTCGCGCACTCAACAAGTTGAACCTGGAAATCGAAGTGGGCGAGCTGCGCTGCATTATCGGCCCCAATGGCGCCGGCAAGACCACGATGATGGATGTCATCACGGGTAAAACCCGGCCGACGTCGGGCAGCGCGTATTTCGGCCAGACCATGGACCTGGCGCGCATGAGCGAGCCGCAGATCGCCGGCGCCGGCATCGGCCGCAAGTTCCAGCGTCCCACGGTGTTCGAGCAGCACACCGTGTTCGACAACCTGGAACTGGCGATCCGCATGGACAAGGGCGTGCGCCGCACGCTGTTTGCGCGGCTCGATTCGGCGCAGCGCGACCGCATGGCCGAGGTGCTGCGGCTGGTGCGTTTGCAGGGCCAGGAAAACCGCCTGGCCGGGTTGCTGTCGCATGGACAAAAGCAATGGCTGGAAATCGGCATGCTGCTGATGCAGGAGCCGCAATTGCTGCTGCTCGATGAACCGGTGGCCGGCATGTCCGATGCGGAAACCGCGCGCACGGCGGAATTGCTCAATGAATTGCGTGGCAAGCATTCGATCGTCGTGGTCGAACACGATATGGGTTTTGTCGCCGAGATTGCACAGCAGGGCAAGGTGACGGTGCTGCATGAAGGATCGGTGCTGGCGCAGGGCCGCATGGACCAGGTGCAGGCCGATGAGCGCGTGATTGAAGTGTACCTGGGACGATAGGAACAACAGGAACAACAGGAACAATAGGAGGCGGTACTGATGCTGCAAGTGGAACAAATCAACCAGTATTACGGTGCGGCGCATACCTTGCGCGGCGTGTCGCTGTCGGTGGAGCGGGGCCAGTGCGTCGCGCTGCTGGGGCGCAATGGCGTGGGCAAGACCACCTTGCTGAAATGCCTGATGGGCGTGCTGCCGGTGGCGCGTGGCAAGGTCGCGTTCGACGGGCGCGATATCACGCGCTGGGCGCCGCACCAGCGCGCCGCCGCCGGCATCGCCTATGTGCCGCAAGGCCGGGAAATCTTTGCCCGGCTGACGGTCGAGGAAAACCTGACTATGGGGATGGCGGTGCTGCCACGGCGGGAAGCGCAAGCGATCCACGCCGATGTCTTTGAATTATTTCCGGTGCTGCGCGAGATGCTGCACCGGCGCGGCGGCGACTTGTCGGGTGGACAGCAGCAACAGTTGGCGATTGCGCGGGCCATGCTGGCGCGCCCGCGCCTGATCATTTTCGATGAGCCGACCGAAGGCATTCAGCCCTCGATCATCAAGGATATCGGGCGCGTGATTCGCCTGCTGCGCGAACGCGGCGACATGGGCATCCTGCTGTGCGAACAGTATTTCGATTTCGCGCGCGAACTGGCCGACCGCTTTGTCGTGCTGTCGCGCGGCGAAGTGGTGGCCGAGGGCGCGCAGGACGAGATGGACGGCGAGCATGTGCGGCGGCACCTGGCGGTGTAGTTTGGCGGTGTAGTTAGCGGGCCGGCGCCGCTTCCGTCATGCCGCCGCGCAGCCGCTGCATCGCCAGCGCGGCGGCGGCGGTGCGGGTTTCCACGCCGAGCTTCTCAAACACATGTTCCAAGTGCTTGTTGACGGTGCGCGGGCTGGTGCCGAGGATGTCGCCGATATCGCGGTTGGTCTTGCCTTTGGTTAGCCAGTGCAGCACTTCCGCTTCGCGCAGCGTCAGCCGGCATAGCGCCATCAGCGCCTGCACTTGCGCCGCATCCGATTCTTCCCGCAACACCACCATCCATTGTTCGCCGTCGCTGCTTTCGGTGGCGTTCAACACTAGCCGCGCCTGGCCCCGGTGCACGGTCAGCGGCGCATGTTCGCGCCGCGCGCGCTGCGCGTCGATCGCGCCGGCCAGCCATTGCGCCAGCACCGGCGGGGTTTCCTGCACGCCGGGGCCGTCCAGGTCGAAGTAGTGCTGCAGCCACTGGCGCGCCAGCGGCGTTTGCCAGACGATGCGCCCGTCGTGCGGTGTCATCGCCAGCGCCGCGTTGCCAAAGGAGTCCAGCGCGCTGCGCGCCTGGCGCATCAGGGCCGAGGTTTGCAAGTGCGCGCCGATCCGGGCCAGCACTTCGCTCTGCCGCACCGGCTTGGTCACATAATCGGTGCCGCCGGCGGCAAAGGCGGCCAGCACATGCTCGGTTTCCGTCAGCCCGGTCATGAACAGGATCGGAATATGGCGCGTGGCGATGCCGGCGCGCAGCCGGCGGCACACTTCAAAACCATCCATGCCGGGCATGACGGCGTCCAGCAGGATAATGTCCGGCGCCATGTCGTTGGCGCGCGCCACGGCGGCGGCGCCATGGTTGGCGACCAGCACGGTATAGCCGGATTCGTCGAGTGCATCGTGCAGCACGGCCAGGTTTTCGGGAACGTCGTCGACGATCAGTACCACGTGGCTGTGGCGGTTGGCAGCGGCCAACGGCGTCGGTGTCGGGTGTATCAAGGTGATTCTCCTTGTTGCAACTGTTGCAGCAATTGCGCCATGGCGTCCAGCCGGAATCCGGCCGCGTGGCCGCGCATGGCGTCGACGAAGGGCGCATAGTCGGGGTCAAGTGTGGCCAGGTGGTCGAGCTGGCGCACCACGCCACGCATATAGCCGGCGTCCACTTGCTGGCGCAGCGCGTGCAAGTGGGCGGCGGGCGGCAGGATCAGTGCGGGCGGCGCGTGGC
>JAIENA010000486.1 GCA_019751755.1 Burkholderiaceae bacterium
GGCGCTATGGGGCTGCTACACCGATGCCATTTTCGGCGGCGACTACCAGGCCGCGCTGGGTTATGCGGAGCGCTATGGCGCGGCGGCGGCGCACAGCGGCGAACTGGCGCAAGTGGGGCATGCGCGCATGCTGGCGCGCAGCATGCATTACCTCGGACACCAGCAGCGCGCCCGCGCCCAAGTCGATGCGGTGGCGCGCCATCCGCTCAGTCACCGGCGCCACGCGCTGCACCGGGGCTTTCAGTTCGACCAGCATATTTCCACCCTGGCGATCCAGGGCCGTGTGCTGTGGCTGCAAGGCTATCCGGAACAGGCGGCGCAGGTGGCGCGCCTTTGCGTCGACGATGCGATGCGGATTGGTCATGGCATTTCCTTGTGCTTTGCGCTGCTGCTGGGCTGCACGGTCGCCACCTGGTCCGGCGATGTGGCCGAGGCGGCGCGCCACACGGAGTTGATGCTGGAACATTCGCGGCGCTGTGCGTTGCCGCAATGGCATTTCTGGGGCGAAGGGTTCGCCCTCGCACAACGCCTGCTACGGGACGGCGAGGATGTTAGCGAGCCGGCGATCCTGGCGCTGCATCAAAGCCCGTATTGTGGCGACCTGCAGGTCGATGTGATGGCGACCTTGCACCCGCGCCTGTTGAGCGAACGCGCGATTGCCCGCGCCGAGGCGGGCCGCGCCGGCTGGAGTTGCGCCGAAGTGTTGCGCAGTTGGGGCGAATCGCTGCGCCGTGGCGGCACGCCGGAACAGGCCGGGCAATTGTTCCAGCGGGCGCTGGGCATCGCCCGCGAACAGGGCGCCGTGGCCTGGGAATTGCGCGCGGCCATCAGCCTGGCGCGGCTGCGGCACGCGCAGGGCCGCGGCGGCGAGGCGAGGGTGCCGCTGCTGATGGCGCTGGACGCGTTTTCCGAAGGATTCCAGACCCGCGATGTGCTGCTGGCGCGCGCGCTGTTGAACAGCGTCGAAGCGCGGTAGTGGCGCGGTAGTCGCGGAAAACGCTGGCGGCGTCAGGCGCGGTCGGCAAAAAACGCCGACGGCGTGGTGCCGAAGGTTTTTCGGAACATGGCGGAAAAGGCCGACTGGCTGGCATAGCCCAACTGCTCCGCCACCTGCGCCAGCGGCATGCCGCGCGCGATCATCGGCGTGGCGTGGGCCAGCCGCACTTGCTGGCGCCACTGGCCAAACGTCATGCCCAGTTCTTTTTCAAACAGGCGCGCCAGCGTGCGCTCGGACGCGCCGACCTGGCCGGCCCAGGCGTCCAGCGTGTGCGGCGTGCCCGGATCGGCGATCAGGGCCGCGCACAGGCTGGCCAGACGCTTGTCGTGCGGCAGCGGCACCCGGATCGGGCGCGTGGCCAGGCGCGTCACCTCATCGAGCATCAATTCGCCCAGCAGGGTGGCGCGCACGCCATGGTCGGCCGGGTCGAGCTGTTCCAGCGCCACCAGCATTTCCCGCATCAGCGCCGACACCGCCAGCACCCGGCATTCCTGGCCGGGGAAAGGCGCGCGCCGGGCCAGCACGAACACGGGGCGCAGGCGCGCCGGTTCCAGGATGTCGACCGAATGCATGACGTCCGGCGGAATCCAGATGGCGCGCTGCGGCGGCACGATCCAGCTGCTGTGGTTGGCCGTCACGCGCACCACGCCTTGCAAGGTAAAGGTGACCTGGCCCCACGCGTGGCTGTGCGGCTGCATCTGGTGCGTGACATCGAGGTCGCGGGCGCGCACGGTGACCGGACGCGACGCGGTCGGTTCCGCGCCGGGCAGGTCGAGCGCGGTATGGTGGACGATTGGTACGGGCATGGCGGGATTGGCGGTTTTGCGATAAAGGTTGTCCTGCCATCTTAATCCAGACGAGAAGAATTTGCTTACACTGGGGAATCGGCTGATTTAATTGGCCCACTTATTCACTGGAGTTCACCGCATGGCAATCCCTGACAACACCACCTTCCGCAGCGACGCCCGCGTGATCGGCCTGGTCGGCCTGGCGCACGGCATTTCGCACTTTTACCATGTGATCCTGGCCGCGCTGTTCCCGTGGCTGATCCCCCATTTCAATCTGTCCCACGTCGAAGTGGGGCTGCTGATGACGGTGTTTTTCATCGTCTCGGGCATCGGCCAGGCGCTGGCCGGCTTCGTGGTGGACCGGGTCGGCGCGCGCGCCGTGCTGTTTTCCGGCGTCGGCTTGCTGGGGGCCTCGGCCCTGGTGCTGGCCGGTGCCCAGCATTACCCGGTATTGATCGCCGGCGCCATGCTGGCGGGCCTGGGCAACAGCGTGTTCCACCCGGCCGACTATACCTTGCTGAACCAGCGCGTCTCGCCGGCCCGCATGGCGCACGCGTTTTCGGTGCATGGCATCAGCGGCAATATCGGCTGGGCGCTGTCGCCGCTGTTCATGACTTCCGTGACCGCGCTGACCGACTGGCGCACGGCGCTGCTGTGGGCGGCGGCGCTGCCGTTCGTGGTGCTGGCGGTGCTGGTGCTGAACCGCCACGCGCTGCGCCCGAATCCTGTGCTGCGCCACGACGCCGCGAAAAGCGGCGGCTCGCTCGATTTCCTGCGCCTCAAATCGGTGTGGATGTGCTTTGCCTTCTTCTTCGTGACGGCGCTGGCGCTGGGCGGCATCCAGAGTTTCGCCTCGCCGGCACTGGTGTCGCTGTATGGCATGTCGCTGGCGCTGGCCACCTCCAGCTATACCGCCTACATGGGCGCCTCGGCGCTCGGCATGGTACTGGGCGGTTTCCTGGCGGCGGGCCGCAAGGACCACGACAAGACCATCGCCGCCGCCTTTACCCTGGCGGCGCTGCTGGCGGTGGTGCTGGCGTCGGCCACGGTGCCGGCCTGGCTGGCGTTCGTGCTGATGGGAGCGATCGGCTTTACGGCCGGGATCGCGGGACCGTCGCGCGACTTGATGATCAAGGCGGCGGCGCCGCCCAACGCCACCGGGCGCGTGTTTGGCGTGGTGTATTCGGGGCTCGACAGCGGCTTGTCGGTGGCGCCGCTGCTGTTTGGCGCGCTGATGGACGCCAATCGCCCAGGCTGGCTGTTTATCGGCATCGGCGTGTTCCAGGCCATGGCGATTGCGACGGCGGTGGGGGTGGGCGGCAATACCCGTGCACTGCGGCTGCAAAAGGCCTAGTGGCGCAAATAAAAACCGCACCGTGGTGCGCCCAGGGTGCGGTCGATGCGCTCACACCATCCTTCCGGACGGGTGGTGGAGCGGGCAGGGCACGTTTTGCTGGCCGGATATCCGCAGCGGCAGCGCCGCTGGCGTCGACATTATCCGGGTTCAAATTGCGCCGCTGGCAACTGTCGGTCTGTGTTGTTCTTGGTGACTTCAGAATAGCAGAGCCTGCCCGATTGTCTCATTGTATTTTCCTACGATAATTTTAGTTCCTATTTAGAAATGATAGTTTCGAATGGGAAATTACACTCCGCGCGTCCCTTGAGTGGCCCTGTATGAGCGGCCCTGTATAATGGATCCCTTGCAGCGCCATCACCCAAGAGGAAAAATCCCATGTTCAGTTACCGCCACGCCTTCCACGCAGGCAACCACGCCGACGTGCTGAAGCACTTCGTGTTGATCCAGTTATTGCAATACATGAACCGGAAGGACACGGCTTACACGTATATCGATACCCACGCGGGTGCGGGCGTGTATCAACTGGACGGCGAATATGCGGCGAAAAGCGGTGAATCGGCCACCGGCATCGGCCCCCTGTGGGAGCGTGACGATTTGCCGGCGGCGCTGGCGGAATACGTGAATTTAATCAAGGGCATGAACCCGAGCG
Source organism: Burkholderiaceae bacterium (assembly GCA_019751755.1). Taxonomy (GTDB): domain Bacteria; phylum Pseudomonadota; class Gammaproteobacteria; order Burkholderiales; family Burkholderiaceae_D; genus Rugamonas. The sequence goes on from JAIENA010000486.1 coordinate 3,792, forward strand.
GCAAGCTGCGGTTTTATCCGGGCTCGCCCTATTGCGCCGAGCAGGTGGCGCGCGAACAGGACCGGTTGCGCATGTATGAAATGCACCCGGCCGATTTCAAGCTGTGTACCGATAACTTCCGCAAGCTGGCCGAGCACGCCGCCGCGCAGGGACATCGCTCTTCCGTGCGCGGCCAGCGTGCGCTGGTGACGCGCGCTGACGGTTTCCAGTCGCTCAAGGCGCTGTTGCCGCCGCCGTCGCGCCGCGCCGTGGTGCTGTGCGATCCACCCTATGAGGACAAGCAGGATTACCGCAAGGTGACCGACATGGTGCGCGAAGCGCTGACGCGCTTCCCGGGCGGCACCTACGCCGTGTGGTACCCGATCCTGCAACGCATCGAGGCGCGCAACTTTGCCGAACGCCTCAAGCATATGCCGGGCACCGAATGGCTCAATGTGTCGCTGTCGATCCGCACGCCGGGCCCGGATGGCTTTGGCGGCTTGCACAGCAGCGGCATGTTCATCATCAATCCGCCGTACACGCTGGAAGCGACCCTGAAGCAGGTCATGCCGTACCTGGTCGAGGTGCTCGGTGAGGACGCCGGCGCGTCGTTCGTGCTGGAGTCCGGCCTGGCGGCCACCACGCCGCGTTTGACGGCGTCGCCGCACGCGGATGGTCCGCGTGCCGCCGCCGCGCCGCGCAGCAGCGGCAAGCGCGCTGGCGAGGGTGTGCGCAGCGGCCGCCCGG
>JAIENA010000151.1 GCA_019751755.1 Burkholderiaceae bacterium
AAAGCAAGGAACGCCGTGCGTTCCGCGCTCTGCCTCCCCGGCCTGAAGGCCGAGGTTTCACGCGCAAACCTGATGAATCGTCATATTTTCGCAAGCCTGGTTTTTTGCTCATCAGCCCTCATTTCCGCTGACTGCATGGCTGAAAAAAGATACCCAGCAGTTAATAGTGGTATCGACTATAACGTTGCAGCTGTATGTGATTTTATTTACGCCCGCTTATACGATGCCTCTGGACGATTATCACAACTCGCATCGGAAAAATTAGCCGATAGCAAACTATATTCGAAAGACGGCATTGTCGTTTACCGACTAAAAACCGATTCAGGCGAGATTGATTTCAATATCATTGACGATGAACGGAAAATCATTTCTGCACGCGTCTATCCCACGGGCTTTTTATTACAAGACAGAAGGAAGGCAAAATTACTATCTCGGCTAGGCGTATCCCATCCTGGAAATGTAAAACTATTCCGCGCCCGTTGCGACATGGCCAATCTGGAAATTAGTTTTTCCAAAGATGATATGTTGGATGCGAAAATTTTCTTTTAATTTTTAATATCTGATCTTCCCTCGAGTAACAGGTACTGTTGCCCGACAGCCGCGATATCGGCCCCTGCCAACGTGACCGTTTCCAACATGCGGTTCAGCCCAGCCTGATTTCCGCCACCATTTCGCCGCTGTCATCGATGCCGATTTCACGAAAACCAAAGCTTTCATAAAACGCCTTGGCGCGCTCGTTGCGCGTGTGGTAGCAGATCGTGATGCGGGTGGCGTCGGACTGGGCCCGGATTTCCGCCAGCACCAGTTCCATCGCGCGGCGGCCGATGCCCTTGGACTGCTGTGCGTAATCGACCATGAAACGGTAGATGCCATAGTTGCCCGGCATGTCGTCAGCTTGCCGGTCATACAGCAGGAAACCGGCGGGCTGGCCATCGCAGTAAATTGCGCGGGGGATGTAGTCCGGGTAAAACTTTGCCTGCGCAATCGAATACGCATTGCTGGCCAGCAGGTCGCGCTGCGGTTCGGGCAACTCCATGTCCATAAAGACTTCGAAGTTGTCTTGCGTGATCGGTTCGAGGGTGATGTGGTGTGGCATGGCTTTATCGAAAAGACAAGACGATACTACAAACACCCTCGTCCATCCACCAATTAGCGGGACAGCACTTCAAACACCAGGATCTGGTTACGGTCCGTGGCGGAATCGGCCTGCGGGAAATTATCGTCCGCCACCACGATCAGGGTGTCGCGGCCATTGGCCAGTTTCGGGCCGAACGTGATGCCTTCCAGGTTGGCGATGCCGCCCAATTGTGCTTTCAGCGTCTCGAAATCGAGTACCAAGCGCTTGCTGACCGGCTGGTAAGACGCCCCCGCCAGCGCCGCCGTGTTCAGCACATTGGTCGCGCTGCTGATGTCGATTTCATACAGGCGGATCTGGTTGCCGGTGACGCCGACCGAGAAGCTGCGCTCCAGCACCAGGAACTTCTTGTCGGTGACGGCCAGGATTTCAGTGGCGCCGCTGACGGAGAATCCATCGGCCGGCACCGGCGTGGCCTGCACTTTGTCGACCGGATACGCATATTGGGCCAGCGCCGCGCCGGTGGCGCGGTCGAACAGCGTGATGCGCGACACCGCGCCGGCCGACAGCGACGGCGCCGGGCCATCGGCAAACAGCGGGCCTTCCGCCAGCACCACGGTTTTGCTCTTGTCCGGCGTGAAGGCCAGCCCTTCGAATGCCAGGTTGCCGCGCGGCCCGGTGTCGCTGGCGGACATCTTGAACATCGGCGGCAGCGCATAGTCGCGCACAAACGTGCCGTCGGCGCGCATTTCGCGGATAAACGGGTCGATGATGCGCTGTGGCGCGCTCAAAGTGCGGTCGCCTTCACTGGTCCAGACGAAATTGCCGCTGACCGGATCGATGCGGATGCTTTCCGGATCGGCCACCTGCAGCGACGGCACTTTCGGCAACACGCTGCCATCGGGCTGTTTCATGTTCGCCACCGACAAGAATTCCACGCCCGTAAACGCGGTATCCGTGAAGTTCAGGCGGGCCGTGTAAAAGCGCGGCGCCTGGGCGGAATCGGTGGTGGTGCGGTCATCGGAGATCAGCACATAGCGGTTGTTCACCGCGTCGTAATCAATGCCGGACAAGCCACCCACCACGGTGCCCTGGAACGCCATGCGGCGCGGCAGGATTTGCTGGCCAATCAGGCGCAGCGACGACACGGAACGCTCCACCACCACCGGCTCAGCAGAGGAACCGCAACCTGCCAGGCCCGTGGCAATGGCGGTGAGGACAACAGCGGACAACGAGGAAATACGGATACGCATCGGACCTTCTCTCAATCTGGAAAATGAAACTCCAGACTGTAGATGGCCAGCGTGACAACATTATGACGTTGGCAAAAAAAACGGCCGGGAAAGTCGCCCTTCCCGGCCCCAAAGACATCACACAGAAGAAAGTACTATTCACAGTACCAAGACAACACTCCAGCGCGCCGGCCCGTACTGTTCACGGCACCGGCCCGCGCGCCGGACACACCCCATCGTCACACCACCGAGAACCGGTAGAGTGACTCCGTCGTGTAGGTTTGCCCCGGCCGCAGCACGGTCGGGGGGAAATCGGCCCGGTTCGGGGAATCCGGGAAATGCTGCGGCTCCAGGCACAGGCCGCTGCGGTGCGCATAGCTGCGGCCCTTGCCGTTCAAGCTGCCGTCCAGGAAGTTGCCACTGTAGAACTGCAAACCCGGTTCGCGCGTATACAGTTCCAGCATCCGGCCGGACTGCGGATCGCGCACCGTGGCGGCCAGCGCCAGCAAGCCCGGCACCGGCTTGTTCAAGACCCAGTTATGGTCATAGCCGAGGCCACGGCGTAATTGCTCATGGTCGGCGTCGATGCGCGCGCCGATCGCCTGCGACTTGCGGAAGTCAAACGGCGTGCCCGCCACGGCCACCGGGCCGCCCTCCGGAATCAGGCCGGCATCAACCGGCGTGTAGCGGTCGGCGCAAATCTGCAACTGGTGGCCGAGAATATCGCCGTCGCCCGCCAGGTTGAAATACGCGTGCTGCGTCAGGTTGACCGGCGTGGCCTTGTCGGTCGTCGCGCGGTACAGCACCTTTAATTCATTGGCGTGATTGAGCTGGTATTCGACTTCGACCTGCAACTTACCCGGATAGCCCATCTCGCCGTCCGGGCTGGTGTACTGCAACAACACCCCCACTTCATCGGCGCGGGTGAAGGCCTTGGCCTTCCACACCTGCTTATGAAACCCCTGCGCACCGCCATGCAAGTGGTTGGCGCCATTGTTGACGTCGAGCTGGAACGACTCGCCATCGATGGTGAAGCGGCCGTTGGCAATCCGGTTGCCATAGCGGCCGATCAGCGCGCCAAAGTACGGCACATCGCCTTCATAGGGCGTCACGCTGTCAAAGCCGTGCGTGATGTCCGCCAGCTTGCCGTCGCGGTCCGGCACGTGCAATTGCGTGATAATGCCACCGTAATTGGTGACTTTCACCGTCATGCCATTGCCATTCACCAGCGTGAACAGGCTGACCGGGACACCGGACTGCGTGGCGCCAAACGGCGCTTCTGAAATGTGCAGTTGTTTCATCATATGCAGCGCTTACGCCAGGGACGGACGGCCAAACAGCGGCATGCCCTGGTCATCCCAGCGCAGCGGCTTCACATAGGTGTGGCGGTCCGGGTTCCACAGCGGATCGCCGATGATTTCGGTGTAGGTGCGGGCGTGGTACACCAGCAGCACTTCATCGTCGTCGCCCACCGTGAAGCTGTTATGGCCGGGGCCATACACGCCGTGTTCAAAGCAGGTCTGCAACACCGGCGAGACCGACTTGGTCCACGATGCCGGGTGCAGCAAGTCCGCCGTATCATCGGCCCACAGCAAGCCCATCGCATAGTTTTCGTCGGTCGCGCTGGCCGAATAGCTGATAAAGATCTTGCCGTTGCGCTTCAGCACGGACGGTCCCTCATTGACCCAGAAGCCGCGGATTTCCCAGTCAAATTCCGGCTTCGACAACAGCACCGGCGCGCCGTCGATTTGCCACGGCGTCTTCATCGGCGCGATATACAGGTTCGAATTGCCTTCGATCGCCTTGTCTTTCTGCGCCCACAGGTAATACAGCTGGCCGTTGTGCGTAAAGGTGGTCGCATCGAGGCAGAAGGTATCCATGCCGGTATCGATCTGGCCCATGAATTCCCACTCGCCTTCAAGCGGATTGGGGTTGGCGTTACGGATCGCATACATGCGGTGCTGGAACAGCTTGTCCTTGATGTCGCGGGTTGGCGCGGCGGCGAAGTAGACATACCAGGCGCCCTGGTTGTAATGCAGTTCCGGCGCCCACACCAGTTCACTGTACGGACCGACGTTCGGCTTGTGCCAGACGTCGACTTTTTCCGCGTCCGCCAGGCCGGCGATGGTCTTTGAACGGCGCAGTTCAATGCGATCATATTGCGGCACGGACGCCGTGAAGTAGTAATAGCCGTCCGTATGCTTGATGATATAAGGATCGGCGCGTTGCTCGATCAGGGGCTTTAAAATCTCAGCCACAGTATTCTCC
>JAIENA010000323.1 GCA_019751755.1 Burkholderiaceae bacterium
CAGCTGGCCGGTGTGTGCAACTACAACCCGGAAACGACCGTGCTGTGCCATTCGAACTTCCTCGCCGACGGCAAGGGCATGGGCCTGAAGGCACCCGACGATCGAGCGGCGTTTGGGTGCGCCGCATGCCACGACGTACTCGACGGCCGCCGGCCGCGCCCAGCCGGCATGACCGCGCTCGACCTGGAAGCGGCGTTCTACGCCGCGGTGGCGCGCACGCACGTAATTTTGAAAGAAAAAGGACTCTTATGACTGTGACAATCATGGTGGGCGACGTGCGCGACCAGCTGCGCGCCATGCCTGCTGACTCGGTCCATTGCATCGTCACCAGCCCGCCGTACTGGGGATTGCGCGATTACGGTGTCGACGGTCAAATCGGCCTGGAAGCGACTCCGGCTGAATTCATCGCTGTAATGGTCGGCGTCTTCGAGGAACTGCGCCGTGTCCTGCGCCCGGATGGTACCTGTTGGGTGAATATGGGCGACAGCTATGCAAGCAAGCCGAATGGGCCAATTGGTGCAGGCGGTCACAAATCGCCCGCGCCGCATGTAGCGGTCCGCACGGCGCAGGCCCGGCGCTCCAGCTGCATTCCGTCGGGGTTCAAGCATAAAGACCTCTGCATGATGCCGCACCGCCTCGCAATTGCTTTGCAGGATGCGGGGTGGTGGGTGCGTCAGGACATCGTCTGGTCAAAGCCAAACCCGATGCCGGAATCCGTCCGTGACCGCTGCGCGAAGTCGCACGAATACATCTTCCTTCTCACCAAGAGCGCGAAGTACTACTTCGATGGCCACGCAATCCGAGAGCCAGCGGTCGGTTCGCCCGATAGTGCGAAGAATCGCTTCGACACCAAAGACTATGAGGTACCTGGCCAGAAACCACAGAAGCGCACTTCGCGCGGCGTTGGCTTCGGCCATGGCACCGATGCTGAAGGGCGACAGCGCGGCCGCGTCAAGCCAGCGGAAATGATCGATGCTGCCGCCAGTGCGCGCATGGGACGAGGCCCTGGCTGGCGCGACACCGCCGAGATCGCTGCGGTACGCAATAAACGCAGCGTCTGGACCATGGCCACACATGCATTTGCCGAAGCCCACTTCGCCACTTTCCCGCCGGAGCTGCCGGAAATCTGCATCAAGGCTGGCTGCCCGCCGGGCGGCTTGGTGCTGGACCCATTTTTCGGCGCGGGCACGACAGGCCTGGTGGCGGACCGCTTGCAACGTGACTGCATCGGCATCGAACTGAACCCGGCTTACGCTGAGATTGCCCGCAAGCGCATTTTGGCTGAGTCGACATTGCTCGCCGACGTGCAGTTGGTGGTGCCTGACCATACCACTGTTCATCATCACGCTGCCAGCATCGACCCGGAAGTCGATCCCAGGCAAATCACCATTTTTGAATTGGTAGAAACATGAAGTTCGACATTATCGAAACCATCCTTGCGGCCATGCCGGCGACCCGGCGTCAGATCGAGGTCCGTACTGGTTTGCCCAAAACCACCGTGTTGCGCCGGGTCGCCCAGTTGCACGAGGCTGGCTGGTGCCACATCGGCGGCTGGCAGGGCGACCATGGCAGCAAGTTTCAGCCTCGCTTTGCTGCCGGCCAGGGCGCTGACCGGCTCTGCAAGCTGAAACCGTTGACGCCGGACGAAATGCAGCGCCGGTACCGCGAAAAGGCGCGCAAGACGGGTGCCTGGGAGCTGCGCTTGGCACGCCTGCGGGCTGGGTATTGGGCTGGCAGGGCTGTGGCGGAGCCGAAGGGCTGGGCGGCTGCACTGTTCACGGCCCCGCGCGCAAAGGAGGCCGGCCGTGCGTGACTATGGAAAAGTCTATACCGCGTTCTGGACCAGTGAAGACGTCCAGTCGATGACGGAGGACGAGCGCACCCTGGCGCTTTATCTGTTGACATGCCCGCACGGAAACATGCTCGGATGCTTTCGACTGCCCAATGCATACGCTTCGGATGACCTTAAATGGACTCCAGAAAGGGTATCGAAAGGGTTTGCTGGGCTTGTCGCGAAGGGTTATATCGACCGCTGCGAGCGGTCGCATTGGGTGTTGATCCGGCGGTATTTGAAGTGGAACCAGTTCGAGAACCCGAATGTTGGCAAAGCGGCCGGGAAGTTGTTTGGCGCCATTTCGCCACCAGTCAGCCTGAAAGCCGCACTGGTGGCCGCTTTGCGCGAATTTACCACGACATTCCCAGTAACGATTTTGGCTTCTTTTGAGGCTGAAAACGAACCCATTGCAAAGCCTTCGGGAACCCTTTCGATCTCAGTCCCGAAACAGGAACCAGAGCCAGAGCCACAACCAGAGCCAGAACCGGAGCCAAAAACGAAGTCGAGCGAAGCCCCGCTCGACCCCGTCGTGACGATCTTCGACTACTGGAAAAAAATCATGGACTCGCCACGCTCCGTGCTGGACGACAAACGACGCAAGCTGATAGCCAGGGCGCTCAAGAGCTACCCGCCGGCCGAGGTGTGCAAGGCCATTCGTGGCTGCTCGAAGTCGCCGCACAACATGGGGCAAAACGACCGCAACACGAAATTTAACGGCCTTGGCCTGATTCTGCGTGATGCCGAGCACATCGATCGCTTCATTGGCCTGGACGCCGGCGCCGCCCGCTCCGGTCCGGAAACGATGGAGCAGAAAAACGCCAGGGTGATGGCCGAAATCCTGGGCGAGCAGGGCACGAGCGGTGAAGTTTTGGAAATGGAGACGTGATGGAAGCGCATGAAAAACCCGAATTCATGACCATGCTGGCTGAGGCGCTGGCTGGCTACGAGAAGCCGTTGCCGGAGGCTGGCATGGTCAAGGCTTGGCTGTCACAGATGGCGGAATTTCCGCTGGGCGCGATACGCGAAGCGCTGCGCATTTACGCTGTGGAGAACACGAAATTCCCGCCGGTGCCGAATGGCATCGCGGCGCTATGCCGGAACATGGACGGTCGGCCCGGCGCCGAAGAGGCCTGGGCCATCGCGCTCACCAGTCGCGACGAGGCTGACAGCGTGGTGTGGACGGCGGAATGCGCCGAAGCGTTCCGGATCGCAAAGCCGATCCTTGACCTGGGCGACGAGGTGGGTGCGCGCATGGCGTTCAAGGAATCGTACATCCGGATCGTGGCGCAGGCGCGTGCTGTGCGGCGCCCGGCCGTGTGGTCGATGTCGGCCGGCTGGGACCCGTTGCGCCGCCTGGCGGCGGAAAGTCGCGCAGTTGCCGCCGGGCTGCTGCCTGCGCCAGCTCCTGTGGCAATGCTGGCAGGGCCGGGTGGTGATGGGCCAGATGAGTCGGATCGTGCGCGCGCTCAGCTGGCGAAGATTAAGGAATTGATCGCGGCCGGCGCGGCGGCCAAGGCAGCGACACAGGAAGCGGCTGCGGAGCGGCGTCGCCAGACCGAGCGGCAGCAGCGCCACGCCGTACGCCTGAAGCTTTGGCTGCACTTCGATGGGATGGTGGCATGACCTGCGCCCGCTGCCAGTTCTTCACGCTGAAGGACCTGCCGCCCGGCGCGGTTGACGGCGAAGGTCAGTGCACCGGCTTCCTGGAGTCGCTGCATGAGTTGGTGGCCTGGGATCGCCCGACTTGCGGAATCTACCGGCCGGCCAGGCCGATGGCGCCGCGCGAGGTGTGGATTGACGCCCGGTTGGCGCGAATGACGGGGCAGGGCGAGGGCGGCAATGCCGCGCGGAACGATTTTGACGGGGCGCCACGGCGCGCAACTGGGGTGCCCGGCAGTCCGGGTCATCCGTGGCGAAAATAATTGAACCTGGATCGAATATGCAAAGAGCGATTGCGAAAATTCCCGGACTGCGCGTCAGCGCGGCCGCATCGAAGTATGGCAACAAGCGCATCGAGGTCGACGGCGAGAAGTTCGACTCTAAGGCGGAGGCGGCCCGGTACCGGGACCTGGTCTTGCTGCAGCGGGCCGGCCGCATCAGCAACCTGACGCGCCAGGTGTCGTTCGTCCTGGCGCCGGCGGCCGTGGTGGCCGGCAAGCCGAAGCGCGCGCTGGTGTACCGGGCGGACTTCCAGTACGTGGGCGAGGATGGCGAGGTCACCGTCGAGGACGTGAAAGGTGCGCTCACCGAGGCGTACAAAATCAAGCGGCACCTGATGCGGACCGTGCACAACATCGATATTTTGGAGACGAAATGAAAACAGCAGAATTGACCGGCGCCACCCTGGCGCTGTGGGTGGCACGGGCGAAGGGACTGAGCGAGGCCGAAATGGCGCACGGTGTGTGCCGTGTTGGCGAAAAAGGGACTGGAGAAAGGAGGGATTTCGAGCCCCACGAAGACTGGGCGCAGGGCGGGCCGCTTCTGGACGAATGCAGGATGCACGTCGCGCCGCCAGCGCCAGACCTCGATGGCGATAACTGGACCGCGGATCTGCTTTCGAAGCACCACCGGCGATACATCACAGCCAGTGGACCGACCTCCCTGGTTGCAATTTGCCGAGGCTACGTTGCCAGCACCTACGGCGACACCGTGCCGGACGAGGTGGCGTAATGGGCGGACGATATACCGGCGTGGGCGACGTGTTCGACCTGCTCGCGGCCAAGCAGCGCCTGGATCCTGAAACTGT
>JAIENA010000277.1 GCA_019751755.1 Burkholderiaceae bacterium
AGCACTCAGCGCACGTCCGCCAATTTGAAATGCGGGTTGTCAATCAGGCCCAGCACATTGCCGAACGGGTCATTCAATTCCGCCGTCAGAATGTTGTCACCGACATCGGTGACGTCGCCTTGAATGGTGGCGCCGAGTGCGACAATGCGCGCCACTTCGGCCCTGATGTCGTCCACGCCCCAGTATGTGCAACTGCCGGTGGTGCCGGGCTGGCCGTTCGGCAGCAGCCCTAGTTCGAAGCCACCGACGGCAAAGCCGACATAGAAAGGCTGGTCGAAATAGGGCGCTACGCCAAACACTTCCGTGTACCATGCCTTGGCTTTCTCGAGGTCAGGCACGGGATAAGTTACGGTACGCAAACCATTGATCATACTGTTCTCCTGGTTGAATAATGGACAGCGGCATCTTGCCATAGCCGACGAGGCACGGATTGGAAAAATGGAAGGCGCTTACGGCGTAAAATCCTGTGGCGTACTTCCCGCAAACTCCTTGAAATCCCGAATCAAATGTGACTGATCGAAATATCCGCAATCCTGCGCCAATTGTGCCCAGTCACGCGCCTCCGACACGCGGAGCGCCGCGGTGGCGTGGCGGAAGCGCTGAATGCGGGCATAAAGTTTGGGTGACAGCCCGACCTGCGTACGGAATTGCGCCGCCAAGTGTTGGCGCGAAACAGCCAGTTGCGCGGCCAGCGTGTCAATCCGCAGCGCGCCGCCGCTGCCATCGAGCGCCGCCAGCGCTGCGCCGATCAGTGATGTCCCGGCAGGTGGTGCAAGGTGGTGCAAGCGCGCTAAAAAGTGGTCTTCGATCATCCGTAGTCGCTGCACGTCATCCACACCAGCCCCCCACAGCCGGTCTGTCAGCCGTTCCACCTCGCCCAAGCGCGCAAACTCCGTGATGGGCACATCCAGGTCCGTCATCTCATGCAGCGGAACCCCCAGAAACAACCCCGCCGCGCCCGGCTTGAAGCGCACCGCCACCGTGCGCGTCATGCCCGAAGGTGTCACGTGGATCGCCCGGCTCATCATGCCGACCGCAAATGCCTGCCGGCCGCTGTCTTGCCACAGGATATCGATACAGTTATCCGGCAGCACGCGGAATGGCGCGCCGCCTGCGGAGCCGCTGCGCCACAGGCAAGCCACGTAGGGGCGCAGGGCGGGATGGGGTGGAAGTTCCTGGTAGTACATGCTTTGAAGTGGGGGCGATGCGCGCGCTGCGTGCTAAGGATAGTCGTGAACCAGTATAATGAAAGGTTCATATCCACCAATATTCCTACTGGCCGCAACCATCATGCAAGATAAATATAGTCCCGCCGACGTTGAAAAAGCCGCCCAGGCCCACTGGAAAGCCATCGATGCCTACAAGGCCGTCGAAAACGACCCGCGTTTCCCTAAAGGCAAGTATTACGCTTGCTCGATGCTGCCCTACCCATCGGGCAAGCTGCACATGGGCCACGTGCGCAACTATACGATTAATGACGTGATGTACCGCTACCTGCGGATGAATGGCTACAACGTGCTGATGCCGATGGGCTGGGATGCGTTCGGCATGCCGGCGGAAAACGCGGCAATGGCCAACAATGTGCCGCCGGCCAACTGGACGTACTCCAACATCGCCCACATGCGCTCGCAAATGGAGATGATGGGCCTGGCCATCGACTGGTCGCGCGAAATGACCGCGTGCAAGCCCGAGTACTACAAGTGGAACCAGTGGATGTTCCTCAAGATGCTGGAAAAAGGCATCATCTACAAGAAGACCGGTACCGTGAACTGGGACCCGATCGACCAGACCGTGCTGGCCAACGAACAAGTGGTCGATGGCAAGGGCTGGCGTTCCGGCGCGCCGATTGAAAAGCGCGAAATCCCGATGTACTACGTGCGCATCACCGACTACGCCGATGAATTGCTGGAGTACGTCGACACCAAGCTGCCAGGCTGGCCGGAGCGCGTGCGCACCATGCAGACCAACTGGATCGGCAAATCGACCGGTGTGCGCTTCGCCTTCCCGCACGAAATCAAGGGCGCCGACGGCGCATTGATCGGCGATGGCAAGATGTACGTGTTCACCACCCGTCCCGACACCATCATGGGCGTGACCTTCTGCGCCGTGGCGGCCGAGCACCCACTGGCCGCGCACGCCGCGCAAAATAACCCGGAACTGCAAGCGTTCATCGCTGAATGCAAGATGGGTTCCGTGATCGAAGCCGACATGGCGACGATGGAAAAGAAAGGCATGCCGACCGGCCTGTTCGTCACGCATCCGCTGACCGGCGAGCAAGTCGAAGTGTGGGTCGGTAACTACGTGCTGATGACCTACGGCGATGGCGCCGTGATGGGCGTGCCGGCCCACGACGAGCGCGATTTCGCGTTCGCCAATAAATACAATCTGCCGATCAAGCAAGTCATTACCACGGCCGACCAGCCGGAATACTCGACTACTGAATGGCAGGAATGGTATGGCGACAAAGAAGTGTCGGTCGTCACCAACTCCGGCAAATACGATGGCTTGCACTACGCTGCCGCCGTCGATGCGGTGGCCGCCGACCTGGCCGCCCAAGGCCTGGGGGAAAAGAAAATCACGTTCCGCCTGCGCGACTGGGGTATTTCGCGCCAGCGTTACTGGGGCACGCCGATCCCGATGATCCACTGCGAAGCCTGCGGTTCGGTCCCGGTGCCGGAAAAAGACTTGCCGGTGGTGTTGCCGGAAGATTGCGTGCCGGACGGCACCGGCAATCCGCTGAACAAGCATGAAGCTTTCCTGAAGTGCGACTGCCCGAGCTGCGGCAAGCCGGCGCGCCGCGAAACCGACACCATGGACACGTTCGTCGATTCGTCGTGGTACTACATGCGCTATACGTCGCCGGGCGCCGACACCATGGTGGACGCCCGCAATGATTACTGGATGCCGATGGACCAGTACATTGGCGGCATCGAACACGCCGTCATGCACTTGCTGTACGCGCGCTTCTGGACCAAGGTCATGCGCGACTTCGGCCTGGTGAAATTCGACGAGCCGTTCGTCAACCTGCTGACGCAAGGCATGGTGTTGAATGAAACCTACTACCGCGAAGACGCCGCCGGCAAGAAGACCTGGTACAACCCGGCCGACATTGAACTGACCACCGACGACAAGGGCCGCCCGCAAAGCGCCTTGCTGAAGGCGGACAACCAGCCAGTCCACATCGGCGGCACGGAAAAGATGTCGAAGTCGAAGAACAACGGCATCGACCCGCAAGCGCAGATCGAACAGTATGGCGCCGACACGGCCCGTCTGTTCACGATGTTCGCGTCGCCGCCTGAGCAAACGCTGGAATGGTCCGGCTCCGGTGTGGAAGGCGCGAACCGCTTCCTGCGCCGCGTGTGGGCGTTCGGTTATGCTCAGAAAGCGGCGATTGCCGCCGCTGCCGCTGCCGGCAATGCGCTGGTGGGCAATGCCACGACCGACGCGCAGAAAACCCTGCGCCGCGAAGTCCACAAGATCTTGCAGCAAGCCGATTACGATTTGAAACGCATCCAGTACAACACCGTGGTGTCGGCCTGCATGAAGATGCTCAACACGCTGGAGTCGGCCAAGCTCGATGATTCGGCCGAATCGAACGGCGTGATTGCCGAAGGTTTCGCGATCTTCCTGCGCTTGCTGAACCCGGTCGCGCCGCACATCACGCACGTGCTGTGGGATGAGCTGGGCTACGCGCAAGCCGCCGGCGACCTGCTGAACGCGCCATGGCCGCAAGTCGACGCCGCCGCGCTGGAACAGTCGGAAATCGACATGATGATCCAGGTGAACGGCAAGCTGCGCGGTTCCGTCAAAGTGCCGAAGGGCGCCGACAAGGCCGCCATCGAAGCGGCGGCGCTGGCCGAGGAAAGCGTGCAAAAGTTCATCGAAGGCACGCCGAAGAAGGTCATCGTGGTGCCGGGCAAGCTGGTTAACATCGTGGTGTAACGCTATGACGACGCATTCCGGTAAGCACACCAATGGCCGCCGCAGCGTGGGCAAATTCCTGCTGGCGGCGGCGCTGGCCAGCACGCTGTCCGCCTGCGGCTTCCACTTGCGTGGCGATGGCGGCCATTACCGGCTGCCATTCCCGGCCATGTATGTGGGCTTGCCGGAATCGTCGCCACTGGCGATCGACTTGAAGCGCAACATCCGCGCCAATGGCAGCACCGAGGTCGTGGGCGACCCCAAACTGGCCGATGGCGTGATCGAGGTCTTGACCGACCCCGAGAAAACCCGCAGCAAATCGATCTTGTCGCTGAACAGCAATGGTCGTGTGCGTGAGTACTTGCTGACCTACACCATCCAGTTCCGCGTGCGCGACAAGCTGGGCAATGAATTGCTGGCCCCCACGCAAATTTCGCTGAACCGCCCGATCACGTTCAATGAAACGCAGTTGCTGGCGAAAGAGCAGGAAGAGGCATTGCTGTACAAGGACATGCAGACCGACCTGGTGCAGCAAATGATGCGCCGCATGGCGGCCATCAAGCCGGTGGCGCTGATGTCGATGGCCCCAAAGGAGTGACATGCAGTTAAGGCTGGAAGCGCTCGATGCGCATGTCGCGAAAACTCTGGCGCCGCTGTATGTGATCACCAGCGACGAGCATTTGCTGGCGCTGGAGGCGGCCGACAAGATCCGCCGCGCGGCG
>JAIENA010000163.1 GCA_019751755.1 Burkholderiaceae bacterium
GTGGCAGGGTTCCTGCCTGGTGCACGATGAATTCAAGGGCGTGGAGCTGGACTTGCTGAAAGCCGAGTACCCGCACGCGAAAGTACTGGTACACCCGGAGTCGCCGGCCAACGTGGTCGAGCAGGCCGATGTCGTCGGCTCCACCTCGCAGATGATCAAGGCCGCCGTCGAGATGGAGGCCGATACCTTTATCGTCGCCACCGACAACGGCATTCTGCACAAGATGCGCGCCGCCGCGCCCGGCAAGACGTTTATCGAAGCCCCGACCGCCGGCAACAGCGCCACCTGCAAGAGCTGCGCGCACTGCCCTTGGATGGCGATGAACGGCCTGAAAAACCTGGCCGCCGTGCTGGAAAACATGAACAATGAAATCCATGTCGATCCGGTCATCGGCCAGCAAGCCGTGACGTCGATCAACCGCATGCTCGATTTCGCGGCCGCCAAAAAGGCCAAGGTGGCGCCTTCGGCCGACCTGGCGCAGGAAGGCGCGCTGTTCAAGGGGATCGGTCCCGCATGAGTAATCTGATTAACCGATACGCGCCGTTTGACGAGGCGCTGACCCGCGCGTTTGAACAAAACCTGTTGTCGGCGTTGCTGGAAGATGTCGGCAGCGGCGATTTGACCGGTCAACTGGTGCCGGCCGAAGGTCGCAGCCAGGCCCGCGTCATCGTGCGTGAAGACGCCGTGCTGGCCGGTGCGCCCTGGTTTGAAGGCGTCATGCGAGCCGTCGACGCGTCGATCGCCATCGAATGGCATTACGCGGAGGGCGATCACATGCAAGCCGACACGCCGGTCTGCACCATGACCGGTCCGTCGCGCGCCTTGCTGACGGCCGAGCGTTCCGCGCTGAACTTCATGCAATTGTTGTCGGCGGTGGCCACCGCCACACGCCGCTATGTGGACGTGGTGCAGGGCACCCGCGCGCAAATTCTCGATACCCGCAAGACCCTGCCCGGAATGCGGCTGGCCCAAAAATACGCGGTACGGGTCGGCGGCGGCTGCAACCAGCGCCTGGCGCTGTATGACGGCATCCTGATCAAGGAAAACCACATTGCCGCCGCCGGTGGCATTACCGCCGCCATGGCGGCCGCGCGCCGCGTCGCCGAAGGCCGTCCGGAAGTGACGATCCAGGTGGAAGTGGAAAACCTGGACGAACTGCATGAAGCGCTGGACGCGGGCGCGACTTCGGTCTTGCTGGATAATTTCGATCTCGACATGATGCGCCAGGCGGTGGCCATCAATGCCGGCCGCGCGCTGCTCGAAGGCTCGGGCGGCGTTAATCTGGACACCGTGCGCGGGATTGCCGAAACCGGCGTTGACCGGATTTCCATCGGTAGCCTGACCAAGGATATCCGCGCGGTGGACTTTTCGCTGCGCGTGATCGGCTGATCGGAAGGCAACCTTCGCTGGCAAACCGTCACTCGCACACAGCGGCGCAGGACCCGGCAACGGGCCTGCGCCGTTTTGTTGTGTGCAGGAAATATAAAACGGCGTAAGATGGAGCTGTCGCTTCGGGCCTTGCTGGGCACCTGATTGCGGGTCCGGCAAACCTGAGGCTGGGGTGTCGGCACACCGTTTTTCTCCAGGAGGCTTCGATGGCTATCCTCACTGATTTTTATACCCGGCTGGCGCGGCTGAGTTTGTCCGCGCGGCTGTTCGCAGCGGTGGCGGCGGTGGCGCTGCCGATGGGCGCTGCGGCCTTGCTGGCGCTGGTATTCCACCTGGTGGCGGTGTCGCGCTGGGAAGCCGCGGCGGCCGAGGACGGGCGCGTGGTGGAGCTGGTTCAGCAAGCGTTGCCGCTGGTGCGCGCCGCCAATGGCGAAGTGGCATTGCGGCCTGACCCGCTGGAACAATTGCGGGCCCGGATGCGCGACATCACCGCACTCAGTGGCGACACCACGGTGCAAGGCGCGGCCAAGGCCATCAGCGCGGCCAGTCGTGAGCAGGAAGCCGGCAAGCCCGACGCCGCAGCGCTGCAGCCGTTGCTCGACAAGCTGGGGACGGCCGCCGAGCGGGCCGCCCGGGAGGCGCGGGCTGGCGCGCAGACCCTCAGCCATGTGGCGCTGGCGGTATTGTTGTTGGCGCCGTTGCTGGCGGCGGCCGGCGGTATCGCCCTGGCGCGCGGCATGACCCGTGATCTCGATGACACGCTGCGTGATTGCATTGCCTTTGCCGGCGATATCCTGGCGGATAACTTCGGCCATGGTAGTGCGGCGGCGCGGCCGCGCGTCATGGATCGCAAGCTGCCGGTGCGGGACGACAGCGATAGCGATAGCGACAGCGAATTCGATCTGCTGGTGCGTGCGATGAACAGCATCGCCGACGAAACCCTGGCTGCGGCAGAGCGGCAGGTTCAGCGGGCGGTCCGGTTGGACCACGTTGAACGTTCCTGGTCCCTGTTAAACGCGTGCAGCGCCGCACTGGTGAAAGCACCGGGCGAAGCGGCGCTGATCGATGCGATTTGCCGCCATCTGGTGGAACTGGGTGGGTACCGGATTGCCTGGGTCGGGTATGCGCGGCACGATGACGCCCACAGCATCGAGCCGGTCTCCCATGCCGGATCCGACCGTAGCTATATCAACGCTTTGCAGCTGAGTTGGGGGGCGGACGTGCACCGTCAGGGCGGATTTGGCACCGCGATCAATCAGCGCCGCATGCTGTTGTGTAAAGACCTGCACGCCGATATGGTGTTTGCGTCATTGCATGCACTGGCGCCGCCACATGGCGTCAACGCCTGCATCGCCTTGCCGCTGCAGGACGACCATGGTGTTTTCGGCGTGCTTGGCTTGTATGCCGATGGGGCGAAAAAATTCTCGGACGAGGAAATCCGCTTACTGCAAGACTTGACCGACGACCTGGCGTTCGGCATTGCCAGCCGGCGCGACCATGCGGTGCGTGAACAGGTCGAAGAGGACCTGGCGCACCACACCAATTACGATGGCTTGACCGGACTGGCGACGATGAACACGCTGCTGCGCCAATTGCGGCAGCTTGCGCCTGGGCCGGCGGGCGACGACGGGCATCGCAAGATGGCAGCCATCCACGTCAATCTGGACCGCTTCCGCGATATCAATAGCACGCAGGGGCGCGATGCCGGCGACCAGCTGTTGATGCGGGTGGCGCAGCAGTTGCGCCACGCTTGCGGCCAGCACGCGCTGCTGGCGCGCGCCGGGGCCGATGAATTCATCGCCGTGCTGCCGGCGATCACCGGTTCCGGCCATGCCGCCGAAGCGGTGGCGCGGCTGGTTGCCGCGCTGGCCGATGGGGGCCATGCGGAATCGGGCCAATCTGGCCAATCGGGCCATACATCGGTCCATGCTGGCGTGACGGCGGCGGTACCGGTGTCGGTGGGGATTGCGCTGTATCCGGATGACGCAGGTGACAGCGATGCGCTGCTGCGCCATGCGGCGCTGGCGATGCAGGAAGCCAAGCGTCAGGGCGGCAACCTGTGGCATTTTTATGGCACGGAAGCCAATCAGCGCATGGCGGCGCGCCAGGCGCTGGAAGCTGAATTGCACGGCGCGCTGGCGGCCGGTGAACTGGCATTGTATTACCAGCCGCAATGCAGCCTGGTAACGGGCGCCATCACCGGCGTGGAAGCGCTGCTGCGCTGGCGCCATCCATCGCGCGGCTTGCTGGCGCCGGCCGAGTTCCTGCGGGTGGCCGAGGAAGCCGGCTTGCAGCCGGCGTTCAGTGCCTGGGCCATCGATGCGGTGTGCGCGCAAATGGCGGCCTGGCGCGGGGCCGGCTTGCACTTGCCACCGGTGGCGTTGAACCTGGGCGCGCGCCAACTGCACCGGCATGGCTTGGTGCAAACGGTCCGTGCGGCCATGCTGCGGCACCAGGTGCCGGATAAGGCGCTCGAACTGGAAATCACGGAAAGCGCGTTGGTGCGCGACGGCGAAGCGGCGCTGGCGGCGCTGCACGAATTGCGCGAGCTTGGTGTACGGATCGCGCTCGATGATTTCGGCATCGGCTATTCGTCACTGAATCAGTTGCGCCGGCTGCCGGTTGACCATGTGAAGATCGATGAATCGTTCGTGCGCCCGATCGGCTCGGCGAGCGACGATGCGGCGGCCTGCAATGCCATCATCGCACTGGCGCACAGCTTGCACTTGAGTGTGATTGCCGAGGGGGTGGAAACGGAAGAACAAATGAATTACCTGCGGCGGCACCATTGCGACGCGATGCAGGGCATCCTGTTCAGCCGCCCGGTCGCGCCCGAGGCCCTGGCCGCGCTGCTGTCGTCCGGCCGCCGGCTGTCACTGACCGACCATGGCGATCCGCAGCGCTCGCTGTTGCTGCTCGATGATGAGCCGGCCATGGTGCGCGCCCTGAACCGCGCGCTGCGCCAGGACGGCTACAAGATCCTGGCCGCCACCAATTGTGCCGACGCCCTGAAACTGCTGGCCAACAACCCGGTGCACGTGGTGCTGGCCGACCAGGGCATGCCGGACATGAGCGGCGTCGACTTCATGCGCCGCGTAAAAGACCTGTACCCCGACACCACCCGCATCCTCCTGTCAGGCTACAGCGACCTCGAACCCGTGATCGACGCCATCAACCACGGCGCCATCTACCGCTTCTTCCCCAAACCGTGGAACGACGAAGAACTGCGCGCCTGCATCCACGACGCTTTCCGGGTGGGGTCAG
>JAIENA010000395.1 GCA_019751755.1 Burkholderiaceae bacterium
GGCTCATTTGACGAATGTCCAACAACAGCGCGAATCCGATTGATTTGTAGAGTTCGCATTCTAGTCTTAATGCAAAGCAGGAGGCCAATATGTATCGCACACTTACACCGTTATACCTGGTCCTGCTGGCGGGCTGCGCCAGCGCTCCGAAACCGGAAACACCAGCGCCGACCGCAATGATCGACCAGCAGATTCTCGAGGCTGCCAGCAAGATCCAGGCGGCACAGTCCGAGTTGTACCGCGCCGGCGCACTGAATCAGGCGGTTGCCGTGCCCGCCACTGCAGTTGCCGGGCAGGCCGCTGGCATTACCCTGTCGTGGAAAGGGGACGCGCTGACATTACTGGTAAAACTTGCCGCTGAACGTGGCATGGATTTCAGCCCGTTGGGGACACACTTGCCATTGCCGGTGGTCGTCAACGTCAGCGGGGCATCATTTGAGCAAGTCATCAGTCAACTGCGCTCGCAAGTGGGCTATCGGGCCACCATCGAACTTTCCGACAACGTCATGCGGCTGCAATACAACCGCCCACGCAATTAAGGGGCCGCCATGAAACTGCGCATCATAGCGTTCGCTTCGGTCGTCCTGGCCGCAAGCGTTCATGCGGAGGGTGTCCGTACTGCAACCAGTGCCGCACAGGTCAACACCACGGCATCGACGCAATCCCTGGATGAACTGATTACCATGACTTCACCGGGCCGTTCCGGGCTGAGTGGTATCCGTAGCCAGGTTCTACGTGAAGCCGGCCGGACAATGGGATTTCGCGGCGGACTGAAGCAATGTGGGCGTCAGCTTGCGCTCGGGCTGGAGGGTAGGTCTGCCGTGCTGGATCAAATCTTCCAGTTCGCCACGTTGGTGACCGCCGACGGTGTGCTGCCGCCGGTCATCGAGGAAGCAAGCGATGTGGCCTCATTCGACGTCGATCAATTCAGGACGGCCGACCACGTCTATCGCATCGCGCGACCAGAACGGTTTATCAGTGTTCCGCCGACCTGGCGGGACTACCTGCTGGCCGGACTGGCCATCAACGGCCCACTGGATATGCCGGACACCGATATCCTGCCCAAGGACGAACAGGAGGCGGCATTGTGGCGTGGCGCCATCACCAGCGGATGGGGCGAGGGATGCAAGCAGGGCGAGGCCATCATGACCGCCAATTTCAATCGCCTGACGCGTGATTTCACCGGCATGCTGCGCTATTCAACGTTGATCCAGCAAGGGCAGATACGGCGCACCAGAGTGGCGGAAAGTGTGCAAATCGTGACGGGCGACGGACAGCGGCTGGCAATTGGTGACCGGCATCGCAGGATCACCGAGAAGGCGACGCTCGAACCCGATCCACGTAACTGGACGCCGACGACGCTTATGGAGAAACCCAAGCCAAGGGGCAGGGTGGTCTCGAACGGAAACGTCGTGCGTGGTCCGCAGAAATAGCGCGGAGTCGGCACCATGGACGCATGCGCATTCGAACCATTCGACTTTCAGGGCGACCTGACGCCGCTGGCGTTCCGCCGTTTCCTGAAACACTGCTGCGACGCCGGCGCATCGGACGTCCTGGTGCAGGGCGGTGACTATATCTGGATCGAGCTACACGGCCGCCAGTTGCGCGCCAGCCGGCATACGATCAAGCAAGGGCAGTTGTCGGCATTGATCAGCGCGATTTGGCAAGCGGAGGTTGAGAGCCACATACGCGGCGGCACCGGCGCTGACCGCTCGCTGGAACTGAGCGGCGAAGAGCTGGGCATCGAGCGCGGAAAAACCATCCGGTTCCGCTGTAACTTTGTCCAGGCGCGCGTGGCGCGGATCGACGAGGCCTATTCGATCACGATGCGGATCATCCCTTCGCAGCTGCCGGATATCGACAGGATGGAGATCGAGCCGGATTTGCTGGAAGCGTTCTATCCGGGCATGGGGCTGGTGCTGATTTGCGGCCCAACCGGATCGGGCAAGACCACGCTGCAGGCGGGCGTCTATGCCAAGGCTGGTAGCACGATGCCGGACCGCAAGGTGATCACGTATGAAGATCCCGTGGAATTTGTGCTCGGCGGGCCGCATTGGAAAGGGCCGCAGCCGGCGCAGTCCCAAATCCGGCGCGACATCAAGACGTTCGCCGACGGTTTGCGCAACGCCATGCGGCGCAAACCCAGCATCATCGGCATCGGTGAGGCGCGTGACCTGGAGACGGTCGACGCGATGATCGAGGCGGGCCTGACCGGCCACCTGACTTACGCGACCCTGCATACCGAATCCGTTGCGGAAACCATCAACCGGGTCATCCAGGTCTATCCGCCGGCACAGCAATCGGCTGTGGCGTCCCGGTTAATGGGGGCCTTGCGCGTGATTGTGGTCCAGCGACTGCTGAAAACCGTCGACGGCAAACGGAAGGCCGTCCGGGAATACGTCATTTTCGACCGAGAACTGCGCAATCAGCTACAGAGCGAGAACTTCGAGCGGTGGGCGCCGATGCTGCGGCAGCAGCTGGAGCGCCAGTCCGCGACACTGGACGACAAGGCTTGGCACCTGTTCGAACGACGGCAAATCAGCCGGGAAGAATTTATTGAGCTGTCCGGCATCCGTGCATTCCGGACAAGGTCGGGAGAAATGTCATGAGCCAATCCATCTGGAGAAATGCCTCGCGCGTGCCTTCGTTGTTGGGCATCCCTTGCATCGCCTATCTGCCAGGTTTTATTTGGCTGTTCCATATGCGCTGGTGGACGTTCTGGACCGCCGTTGGCGTCATTGTGGCGTTTGCCATTCTGGCCCGCTTTGGCTGGACGTTCAGGATCCTGTGGGCGCGAATGCTGCATTGGCTGCGGGGAGGGCGGGTGCGTGCGCGGCCGTGGTGGTACCGGAACAGGTTTATGGATCGCTGACAGCTTCCGGGAGCAATGATCAGGTGCCCCTATATTGGCGTGCGCCGGGTTGCGCGCTGCCGAACAAAATGGCGTCCGGCACATGCTATAGTACATACGCGTACACACGGAGGCGCTATGCAAACCACCAAAGTTTTTAAGAACGGAAATTCACAGGCCGTCCGCATTCCTGCTGACCTTGCCTATGATCGCACCGACATTGAACTGGAAATCGAACGTATCGGTGACGAGCTGCGAATTCGTCCGGCGCGCCGCCGGCTGGCGGGCGTGATGAAGAAATTTGCCCAGTTCGGGCCGGACTTCATGGCTGACGGGCGTGGCGAGCAGGAACAGGTGGAACGGGAGGCGTTGTAATGGCTTTGTTTATGCTCGACACGAACATGTGCATTTATCTGATGAAGAACCAGCCGGAGCAGGTTGCCCGGCGGTTTGCGAAATGCTACGTGGGCGATGTCGTGATGTCGGCCATTACCTACGCCGAGCTTGAATATGGCGTCACCGTTTCCGCCAATATCCAGCGTGAGCGCAAGAACCTGAACGCGCTGGTTGAGGACATTCCGGTGGCACCGTTCGACGCTGCCGCTGCTGCCGCATATGGGCCGATCAGGGAAGCTACCCGGGAGCGCAAGAAAGACCAGCTGGATAAGTTGATCGCTGCGCATGCCGTTGCGCTTGCCGTAACGCTGGTCACTAACAATGTTCGCGATTTCGTTGTCTATCCTGGGCTGCGTATCGAGAATTGGCTGGACGAAGCGTGATCAACGGGGACTCCAAAGAGCCAAGGGAAGGCCATGGCCGCTGATGGTAATTTCCCGCGCCGAAGTAATTCACGTATCCCAGAGTGAGAATGTGTGAGTTTTTCCAAATTGCAACCTGATATGCTGCGTCAGTGGTGGCTTTCGGCCAGGAGCAGACTCTCTCGTTAAAGAAAACTGCCTATACCCTCCGACTTCGCGGAAAGTAGACGCTGCACTCTCAAGTAATGATCATTGACACCCAACCACTAGACGTAAGCCCTTTTGCAGCCCCGGTTACCAGTCCAATGCGCGCCCTGTTCGACGAGTGGCGCCCGCTCGTCGAGGCCGATGCAGGCCACTTCGTCGAAGACGGAATCGTTTGCGAAGAGGGGTGGAACAGCGCCACGCGCAAGATCCTTTTTCTTCTGAAAGAACCGAATGGATACAAAGGCGAGTATGGTTCACTGAACGAACTTTTGCGCAAAGCTGCCGCACCGAACTCGACCAGTAGTATGTGGGATAGACCGACCTTTCATAATGTCGGTCGCTGGACTTACGGCCTGCTCAACTACTCGGGCGAAGTACCCGACTACGTCAAGGCGAACAGGGCGCGCAAGACTGCCGTGTTGGGGTGTGCCTACATCAACATCAAGAAGTCTTCTGGTGGTGCTCGTGCAACCAAGGAAGTTGAAGTGCACGCGGAAAAATACGCTGAATTCCTGAGGCGGCAGGTGGCCATCATTCAACCGGACGTCGTGGTCTGTGGCGGCACGTACCAGATGCTAAAGAAGCATGTATACCCAAGTATGGTGCGAGTTTCCCATCGCGTCCACCGGTTCGAGAATCTTACCTTCATCAACGCTTATCACCCAGGTTACGTTGCCAAGCGAGCGGCCTTGTACAACCAGGTTCTTTTGGGCTTTCACGAGTATATGGTTAGCGACGTTAGGGGAGAAAGTAGCAGAGAAAGCTGAAGTTGTGTCTGCCGGGGTAAATTGGTCTCGTTGTAACGGCCTCCGGTCGAGCCTGTCAGAATTTTTGTGTGTCCGGGGTCATGAAATAATACCGAAAGGGATGTTCCATGACCGACACAATGA
>JAIENA010000471.1 GCA_019751755.1 Burkholderiaceae bacterium
GGGGGCGGCGAGCGTCGCGGCAGGCTGGGCTGGCGGCGTCGACGTGGCGGGCGCCTGCGCAAACGCGCCGGCGGTCATCAGGACGGTGGTGAACAGTCCGGCCCTGGTCGTGGTGTTAACACTGATACGCGCCATCCTTATTGCTCGCGACTTTCTTCCAGATAAGTATTAAAGCCATGGTCCAGGTAGGCCGACAATGGCAATTCGTCCGACAGCACGGCGGCGTCGAGTTCAGCCAGTTCATTGATGCGCTGCTGCTGTTCATACTGGTACAACCCAACCATGCCGGCCACCAGCACCAGCAGCGGCAACGCCACGCTCATGCGGCCCAGCCAGCCGAACGGATGCGAGAAAAAGCCACCGGCGCCGGCCGTGGCCAGCTCCGATTGCGTGACGCGTACCGGTACGTGGGGCTTTTTGCGCGCCATCGCGGCTTTGCGGGCGGCGGCCAGGCGGTCGGTGGTCGAAGCCGGCAGCTCTTCCAGCTTTTCATTGAGCGCGTGGCGCACCTTGTAAGCGAAATTGAGGTCTTCGGTGTTCATAATTTAATTCCCTGGGCTTTCAATGCATCAGCTAATGTATGGGTTGCTCGGGAGCAATGTGTTTTGACGCTCCCTTCGGAACAGCCCATCGCGACGGCGGTTTCAGCCACATCCAGATCATGTAGGTAACGCATCAGGAACGCTTCCCGTTGACGCGCCGGCAGCTTTTGCACCTCGGCGTCGATGGCGCTGAGCACCTGCATGCGCTCGACCTTGTCGGCGGACGACTCGGATGCCTCGGAGCCTTGCTCCGCCGCGTAGGTTTCGAGCATGTCAAAATCTTCATGCTCGTCGGCGGAAGAGGACATGCCGGAAAACAGGCTGACCCACGTGTTGCGGACTTTTTCTCTTCGGAAATAATCGAGGATGGTGGTTTGCACGATGCGCTGGAATAGCATCGGCAACTCCGCAGCGGGCTTGTCGCCATATTTTTCCGCCAGTTTGATCATGGCGTCCTGCACGATGTCCAGGGCGCTTTCTTCCTTGCGCACAGCGTAGAGGGCTTGTTTGTAGGCGCGCCGCTCGACGTTTTCGAGGAAATCGGATAATTCTTTGTCTGTTGCCATGCGTTGGGGGGACGTGCTGCGGGGGAGGCGTGCATCTTAGCAAAAAATGCACTCGGAGGACATCCTTTCAGCGCGAACCCGTACGGGTTTGCACCATCTGCATTGCCCAATGCGCGATATATCAAATATTTCTTGACCAAAATCATGCGTCTTGATACCTTGCTGGAAGCTTTGCACACCACGAAGCCCTTGGTTTTATCCGGTGAACCACAATTTCGCCACAGGTAAATCCCGCTTTCATTTGTCAGCAGTTTGCTCTAACCCGTGCCACAAGCGCGAGAAGTATGCAATACCGCGGCAGACACTCAGGCCAAACGAGTTGTGTTTGCGTCGTTCTGAACCTTGCCTCTCCACGGGCATGGGAATGTCCGTCGTGACCACAGAAAGAAGGGAAGCCTCAGGGGTCCGCCACGTGTTCAGCATGCTTCGCCAGGCAAGAGCATCCGATCAATCTCCCGAATGGACCTTGAAAGGAATGTTTCATGAACACCGAAGCCAACGCACCCATCACGGGCGCGGAAATTGTCGTACGTTGCCTCGTTGAAGAAGGTGTAGAACACGTCTTTGGCTATCCCGGCGGCGCTGTGCTGTATATCTACGACGCCATTTTCAAACAGGACAAGTTCCAGCACATTCTGGTGCGCCACGAGCAGGCCGCGATCCATGCCGCCGACGCCTATTCGCGTTGCTCGCAAAAAACCGGCGTCGCTCTGGTGACTTCCGGCCCGGGCGTGACCAATGCCGTGACCGGTCTGTCCACCGCCTACATGGACTCGATCCCCATGGTCGTGATTTCGGGCCAGGTGCCCAGCCACGCCATCGGCCAGGACGCTTTCCAGGAATGCGACACCGTCGGTATTACCCGCCCGGTCGTCAAGCACAACTTCCTGGTGAAGGATGTCAAAGACCTGGCAGAGACCATCAAGAAAGCTTTCTTTATCGCCCGTACTGGCCGTCCCGGTCCCGTGCTGGTCGATATCCCTAAAGACATCAGCATGCACAAGGCGGTTTACCACTATCCGAAGGATGTGGAAATGCGCTCGTACCGTCCGGTGGACAAAGGCCACTCGGGCCAGATCCGCAAGGCCGTGCAAATGCTGCTGTCCGCCGAACGCCCGATGATTTACACCGGTGGCGGCGTGATCCTGGCCAACGCCACCAATGAGCTGACCAAGCTGTGCGACCGCCTCGGCTTCCCGATCACGAATACGCTGATGGGCCTGGGCTCGTATCCTGCCACCAACGACAAGTTCGTCGGCATGCCGGGCATGCACGGCACGTATGAAGCCAACATGGCGATGCAGAACTGCGACGTGTTGATTGCCATTGGCGCCCGCTTTGATGACCGCGTGATCGGTAACCCGAAACACTTCGCCAGCAATCCGCGCAAGATTATCCATATCGACATCGACCCGTCGTCGATTTCCAAGCGCGTGAAAGTCGATATTCCCATCGTCGGCAACGTCAAGGACGTGCTGATCGAGTTCCTGACGCAATTGGATGCCGCCGAACAGAAGCCGAACGCGGCCGCGCTGTCGAGCTGGTGGAAGCAGATCTACGAATGGCGTGGCCGCGAATGCTTGAAGTACGCGACCTCCGACCTGGTGATCAAGCCGCAGCAAGTGGTCGAGTCGCTGTGGGATATCACCAAAGGCGATGCCTTCGTGACGTCCGACGTCGGCCAGCACCAGATGTGGGCGGCCCAGTACTATAAATTCGACAAGCCGCGCCGCTGGCTGAACTCCGGCGGCCTGGGCACCATGGGTGTCGGCTTGCCGTACGCGATGGGCGTGCAAATGGCTAATCCTGACGCCACCGTGGCATGCATCACGGGCGAAGGGTCGATCCAGATGAACATCCAGGAACTGGCGACCTGCAAACAGTATCACCTGACCCCTAAAATCATCCTGCTCAACAACCGTTTCCTCGGCATGGTGCGTCAGTGGCAGCAAATCGATTACGGTTCGCGCTACTCGGAGTCGTACATGGACTCGCTGCCTGACTTTGAAAAACTGGCCGAAGCGTATGGCCACGTCGGCATGCGCATCGAAAAACCGGGTGACGTCGAGGGCGCGCTGAAAGAAGCGTTTGCGATGAAGGATCGTCTGGTGTTCATGAACTTCCTGACCGATCCAAGTGAAAATGTGTGGCCGATGGTGAAGGCTGGCAAAGGCCTCTCCGAAATGCTGCTGGGTTCGGAGGATCTGTAATGCGACATATTATTTCTGTATTGCTGGAAAACGAAGCCGGCGCCTTGTCCCGTGTGGTTGGCCTGTTCTCGGCCCGCGGCTATAACATCGAAACCCTGACGGTGGCGCCGACCGAAGATGCAACGCTGTCGCGCATGACCATCGTCACCTCGGGTTCCGACGACATCATTGAACAGATCACCAAGCACCTGAACCGCCTGATCGAAGTGGTGAAAGTGGTGGACCTGACCGAAGGCCAGCATATCGAGCGCGAGCTGATGCTGATCAAGGTCCGGGCCGTGGGCAAGGAGCGCGAAGAAATGAAGCGCACCGCCGACATCTTCCGTGGCCGCATCATCGATGTGACCGAGAAGACCTACACCATTGAACTGACCGGCGCGAAGAGCAAGCTTGATGCCTTCATCGATGCAATTGATCGCACCTCCATCCTGGAAACCGTCCGTACCGGTGGTTCCGGCATCGGTCGCGGCGAGCGCATCCTGAAAGTTTGATCCCGGCGCTGTATCCCATTCGACGTACCTGACATTCGAGGTGCCTGACACCCGAGGGGTCAGGTACATCAAGAATATTTAAATTTTACTAAGGAATGACCATGAAAGTTTTCTACGACAAAGACGCCGACCTCTCCCTGATCAAGGGTAAAAACGTTGCCATCATCGGCTACGGTTCGCAAGGCCACGCCCACGCACAAAACCTGAGCGAATCGGGCGTCAACGTGACCGTTGGCCTGCGTAAAGGCGGCGCGTCGTGGCAGAAAGTCGAAGCGGCCGGTCTGAAAGTAGCGGAAGTCAACGAAGCCGTTGCCGCCGCCGACGTCATCATGATCCTGCTGCCGGACGAAAATATCGCCCAGGTCTACAACGAAAACGTGGCGCCAAACGCCAAGCAAGGCGCGGTCCTGGCCTTCGCCCACGGCTTCAACGTGCACTACGGTCAAGTGGTGCCACGCGCCGACCTGGACGTGATCATGGTGGCGCCGAAAGCCCCGGGCCACACCGTGCGCGCAACCTACCGCCAAGGTGGCGGCGTGCCGCACCTGATCGCCGTGTACCAGGACAAGTCCGGCAATGCCCGTGACATCGCACTGTCGTACGCATCGGCCAACGGTGGCGGCAAGGCCGGCATCATTGAAACCAACTTCCGTGAAGAAACCGAAACCGACCTGTTCGGCGAACAGGCTGTTCTGTGCGGTGGCGCGGTTGAACTGATCAAAGCCGGTTTCGAAACCCTGACCGAAGCGGGTTACGCTCCGGAAATGGCGTACTTCGAGTGCCTGCACGAACTGAAACTGATCGTTGACCTGATCTACGAAGGCGGCATCGCCAACATGAACTACTCGATCTCGAACAACGCCGAATACGGCGAGTACGTGACCGGCCCGAAAGTGGT
>JAIENA010000432.1 GCA_019751755.1 Burkholderiaceae bacterium
CCCATCAGTACATCGGAACCGCCGGACTGGTATTTGGTCAGCGCCTGCATGACGATATCGACGCCGATGTCAAACGCGCGCAGCGCCAGTCCGGCCGACCAGGTGTTATCGAGCGCCACCAGCGCGCCCTTGGCATGGGCCGCCGCGCAAATCGCAGGCAGGTCCGGCACTTCCATCGACACCGAGCCCGGCGCTTCCGTCCAAATGAGTTTGGTATTCGGCAAGATCAGTTCGGCAATGCCCGCCCCCACCAGCGGGTCGTAATAACGCGCCGTGACGCCAAAATCGGCCAGCCAGCGCCCCAGTTCCCGGTTCGGGTTATAGACGTTCTCCGGCAGCAGCACATCGTCGCCGCTTTTGAGCAGCGCGAAATCGACCATGGCAATCGCCGCCAGGCCGCTCGGCGCCAGCAGGCAATACAAGCCCCCTTCAAGCTCCGCCAGCCGCGCTTCCAGCGTGAACGTGGTCGGCGTGCCGTGCAAGCCGTAGGTGTACGCGTTCTTGTCCTTCCACTCACCTGAGCGCAGCGCCGCCACATTCTTGAACAGCACGGTCGAGGCGTGATGGATCGGTGTCGGGAAGGCGTCGAAGCCCGACGGGGCTTCGTAGTCGGTGTGGATCAGGGAAGTTTGCAGGGATTTTTTGTCGGTCATGGTCGGAATCAAAAAAAGGCGGGAGGCGCATCATGCGCTCCCGCCTTTGATTCTACTGCGAACCAGGCAATATTATGCTTCGCCCCACAGGTCGTGGGCATCCGCCCGCGTAATTTCCACATCGACAAACTCGCCGACCACCAGTTTGCGGTGCGGCTCAAACGGCTTCTTCACATAGACGATACCGTCGATTTCCGGCGCGTCCGCAGCGGAGCGGCCCTTGGCGCCGCTTGGCGTCAATTCATCGATCAACACGCGCACGGTCTTGCCGATCTTGGCCTGCAAGCGTTTGCGGGAAATTTCTTCCTGCAGCAGCATCACGCGGCCACGGCGCTCTTCGCGCACTTCTTCGGGCACCGGATTGGCCAGTTCGTTGGCGGTGGCGCCATCCACCGGCGAATAGGCGAAGCAGCCCAGGCGGTCGATTTGCGCTTCCTTCAGGAAGTCCAGCAGGTATTCGAATTCCGCTTCGGTCTCGCCCGGGAAACCGGCGATAAAGGTCGAGCGGATCGTCAAATCCGGATTCATCGCACGCCAGGCCTGGATGCGGTCCAGGTTTTTCTCGCCGCTGGCCGGACGCTTCATGCGTTTGAGCACATCCGGATGCGCGTGCTGCAATGGGATGTCCAGGTAAGGCAACAGGTTTTCACCCATGAACGGGATCACCTGATCGACGTGCGGGTAAGGATAAACGTAGTGCATCCGCACCCAGGCGCCGTACTGCTTGGCCAGTTGCGACAGCGCTTCGGCCAGTTGCGTCATGTGGGTCTTGATCGGGCGGCCGTTCCAGAAGCCGGAGCGGAATTTCACGTCCACGCCATAGGCCGACGTATCCTGCGAAATCACCAGCAATTCCTTGACGCCCGACTTGAACAGGTTTTCGGCTTCCAGCATCAGTTCCGCGATCGGGCGGGACACCAGGTCGCCACGCATCGACGGGATGATGCAGAAGCTGCAACGGTGGTTGCAGCCTTCGGAAATCTTCAGGTACGCATAGTGTTTCGGCGTCAGCTTGACGCCCTGCGGCGGCAGCAGGTCGATAAACGGCTCGTGCGGTTTCGGCAGGTGGAAATGGACTTCCTGCATCACTTCGCCCAGCGCGTGCGGACCGGTCACGGCCAACACTTTCGGGTGAATCGCCTTGATCATGTCATTGCCGTCGCCATCCTTCTTCGCGCCCAGGCAACCGGTCACGATGACTTTGCCGTTTTCCGCCAGGGCTTCACCGATGGCGTCCAGCGATTCCTGCACGGCCGCGTCGATAAAGCCGCAGGTGTTGACGATCACCAGATCGGCGCCGGCATAGGATTTGGCGGTCTCGTAACCCTCGGCGCGCAGCTGGGTCAGAATCTGTTCGGAGTCGACCAGCGCTTTCGGGCAACCGAGCGAAACGAATCCGACTTTCGGCGCCGCGCCGGTTGGGGTGGCGGCAGCCTGTTGGTCCTTGGGAATGCGGGTAATTTCGTGCATGCTAGATCACTATGGAAAATTGGAGCGAATCTGCCATTATAGCGCAATCCCCGTATTGCCCCGTGTTACCATGACACCTGTTGAGTTTGAAGGAGCAGGTGTGGCAACACTGAAAGATGTCGCGCAATTGGCAGGGGTGGGATTGGCCACCGCATCACGCGCGATTTCCGGCTCGGGTCCGGTATCGGAAGACGCCCAGCGCAGGGTCCAGGCCGCGATCGAACAGTTGAAATTCCGCCCGTCGTCGCTGGGCCGTTCGCTGTCCAAGCAATCGCTGGGCATGATCGGCATCTTCGCCCCGTCCTACTTCGGCGCCTACTACGGCACCATCCTGAACCAGACCGACCATGAATTGCGCGCGGTCGGCAAGCACGTTGTCATCACCACCGGCATCGGCGACGGCACCCCGCGGGAAAAAGCCATCGAAGGCGTCAAATACCTGATCGGCCGCGATTGCGACGGCATCCTGGTGCTGGGCCACGACCTGCACGAAGACGACATGCTCAAACTGCAGCGCCTGCACCCGAACCTGGCTTACCTGAACCGCCACAATCCGCACGCGCCGGACGCGTCGTTCTGCCCCGACCACGTGGCGGGCGGACGACTGGCCGCCGGCATCTTGCTGGAAGCGGGCCATCGTGCGCTGGCGGTGATTTCCGGCCCGTCCGGCGCGAAAGACAATATCGACCGCCTGCACGGCTTCTTCGAGGCACTGGCCACGGCCGGCATCACGCGCGACGACGTGATCATGGTCGAGTCGGATTTTTCACGCGAAGGCGGCTTCGCGTCGACTGGCGAATTGCTGGCCAAGGGCGCCACGTTTACCGGCCTGTTTTGCGCCAATGATGAAATGGCGGTGGGCGCCCTGTCCCGCCTGCACCGGGCCGGCGTGCGGGTGCCGGAGCAAGTGTCGATCGTCGGCTACGACGATGATTACTCGGCGGCGTTCACGGCACCGGAACTGACCACCATCCACATCCCGATCAAGGAAATGGCGCAAAGCGCGGCGCGCTGGCTGTTGAACCAGTGTTATGGCACGTCGCTGGACATTTGCCGTGCGTTTCCGGTGGAAGTCATGGCGCGGGAATCCGTGGCGCGGTTGAATGGCGTCGAATCGTAAGCGGCCGGTTTCGGCGCGCTGCAAACTCACACATTGGGGGACGTGATGATGACCTCTATTAATCAATTAGCGTTTTCAGCAAAGGCAATGGATTCCCCCTTCAAAGCCGGCGCCCAGAGTAGGCCGGTCGATATGGGGACGATCAAAGCGGCCGGGCCGGAGGTCGCCATTTCAGATCTGGCCAGTCGGCTATCACATGCGTCACAGGTTTCCAGCGACCGCAACGCCGGCCTCGGCCGTCAGGCATTGGCAGCCAAGGTGCAGGCGAATATCGACCATATCCTCTATCCGCTGGACCAGGCCCATATGGCGGCTGCGGCGCTCGACATGCCACAGCCAGGCACGGCGGACAGTATTTCCTCAGCCAATTCCGCCACCGCCTATGTCAATGACAATGCACTGCCCAATCCTTTTGCGGGGCTGGCGCGAGACCAGTTAGCGGCAATTTCCAATGATGAAAGCGGCACCTTCACCCTCAATGAGCGCCGGGCTGCTTTCATGCAGGCGTATAACGAGGAGCAGGCATGGCGCTCGCAAGTGGTGCAAGCCGCCCAGCAGGAATTGGATGAAAAGGGGACGCTGACCGGCTTCTTGACAGCGGCGCGTGAGCACTTTATGGAATTGCCTATGACGGAACAGGTGCTTTATCCCGTCACCTACGCAACTGGTTTGGCAAGTAAAATCGATCGCGGTTTTAACGACCTCGGAGCGGACCTATGGTCCTTGCTCAACGCCCCGAGTCAGTCAGGATAGCCACTATTTTTTGGTGCGCAGTGACCTATCCCGACAATGGGAGGGCAACTCTCCGCCCCCCTTCCCCGCATCAGAACTTGAACGACACCCGCGCCCCAAAGCTGCGCGGCTGGTTGTAATACGCCGCCCAGATCTGCTGGTTCGGCTGGCACGGCGCGCCCACTTGCGTGCACACTTCAATCGCGTCGTACTTGACTTCCTTGTCCGTCGCGTTGTTGACGAACAGCTCCGCCGTGTAGGCCTTGTTCAGCGGTTCGAAACGCACGCTCAAGTCCAGCGTGGTGTAAGCCGCCTGTTCTTTGACGCCCGGATGGCCCGGCACGTCGCGGGCAAAGGCGCCAGCGCCGATGAAGGACTTGGTTTCATGGTGGGTCGCAATGCGCGGCGTCAGCTTGCCTTTGCCGAGATTGAAGTCGTGCTCGTACATCAAGGTGGTGGCAAAGGTCGGCGCGTGTTTCAGCACGTTGCCGCCCACGTTTTCGGTGGGCGCGGTGGTGCCACACGCCTGGCCGTTGGCGCGCGCCGCGTCGACGTCGCACGACAAGAAGTCGTCATAGCGCGCCTTCAGCCACGTGGCGTTGCCGCTGAAGCGGTCGACATTGGTCGGACGCCACATGAATTCCGCCTCGATGCCGCGCACGGTGGCGCCGGCCGCGTTGAAGTTTTGCAGCGTATTGTTGACCACCTGCGATTCCAGCTTGTCCTTGTACTTCATGAAGAACGCATCGAAGTTCAAGGTCAGCGCCTTGTTCA
>JAIENA010000396.1 GCA_019751755.1 Burkholderiaceae bacterium
CGTCAGGAGCAGGCCATCTTGATACAAGTCATAGCGGAAGCCTTCAACAGGCTTCTCATTCTCATCGAGTAGCGAAAAGTACTGTTCAATGATTTCCAGATCTTCCGCAGAGGTCATACGCTGCTTTACTTCTCTTTCAGTACCAACTGAGGTACCCGTAACTACTTGACACCGCACGCTCTGGCTCGGCTTCAGTTTTGGCGGCGACGCACAGCCACAAATGCAAAGATCGTTTTCAAGCGCCACTTGCTTACCACTCCAGGTCTCAGAGATCCGAGGCCCGATGCACGTAATTTTCCCGATGGACTTGCAACTCGGGCAAGCGACAGCATCTCCCTCGAGCGCAATTCGTGCACCATTGATACTGCCAAGACTGCTGGCGGCGATCACTTTACCGCCTGCTGTGGTCGATGATCCCAATGTGATGTGATATCTGCGCATGCGCGCCTCCTTGAGTATCCCGACTGCTACTAAAACCTTGGTGGGACGTCACGCTCACCGTGCCGCATCAACTGCCACATGCCGCCGCCAAGAACAACCCTCTGTGTATCGAACAACTTGTCTCGCCAGGTCTGTTCCTGGCGAAAGTGGATCGGTGGCATGCGGTCGCCTTTTGCGATCCAGCGTACCGGCTCAACCGCACCAGAGTCGAAGCTCTGCCACCATCCGCTGGCAAGACATGTCGAATCCGTACATTGCTGCGTTCCGGTTGGGATTTCGGGGACTGTAGGAAGATAACTCGATTTTTTCTTGTCAGCTTTGACAGGACGGATTCGAATGGAGTTCAAAAGCCTGTCCCATAGCGCGATAGCTTCATCATCAGTTAAGCTTGATGGAACACCGCGCGTATTATTTCCCTTGATCCCGGTGTCCAGTTTGATATCAACCTGAGGGTTAAGTGGATCGTTGGGAGCACCGCTGCTCCAGAATGCAAATTGGTGTCCCTCTTTGGCACTTTCCCATGCCGGAAACTGGGTAAGAATTTCATAGCCATTCCATCCGTTGAGTTTCCTTTGAGCTTTGCGCAAGAATCTGAGACGATCAACCCATTCGCCGAGACCGGATGCGCGACTTCTATTTAATGCTTCATTATGGCGAATCAAAAATTCCTCTTGTGGCTCGGCATAATCAGAGTGTTTTATTATCGAGATCGACAAGTGCACATCAGGAAACTCCGCTAGCCGCATACCTAACTCAATGTTTTCAAAGTCAGGATTTTGTGGTGTGAATGCGCCGTCAATGCATACCCCATCTTCTTCGGGAATATCATTCTCTAATCTAATCCGCAGCATGGAAGCAACAACCTCATTGTCGCGCATGAATTTATAAATTTCACGCCGCAAAATACCTTTATTGTTCAAAACATATACATCCCTTCCAAGAACAACGAAAGTATCCAAAGAGTACTTGTTAAACCCTGTTATTCCAACAACATGCTTAACCCTGTCGTCGTTCGTACTAATTGGTGCTTCAGCCAACTTATCGATCTCACCACCTCTCCCGAAAAGACGATAACCTTCCCTGTTCTCAGACATCTGAAGTTCGATAATTTTCTCTGCCTCGAATGCTCTTTCCTCATATCGTTCAATCTCGGCATCCACCGTCATACGGCCATATACAACAGTCGCGCCTACTGGAACATCCATGATAAATCTGGTGAAACACACACACTTTGTTACTTTAAAAAGTGACTCAATGCGTCCAATTTTTTCCATTTTCACCGTCCTCGGGATTTTTGAAAATTTCCTTTCTATGCCTTTTCTTTCCTCGGCAAAAGAAACGTTTGTTAAAACAACCAAGAACGCAACAATGGCCGCCTTTATCGGATGTTTCATCCTTCGCCCCACTGCATTTCTTGAATTATTCTAACCAAGCTGTAACACGTGCTTGCAACGGCATTAGCATCTTTATAGCTACCCTGATGCTCGTAGCCTTGCTGTCGAAAGATGCCTTTAAACTGGCGGGAAAGGAGTTGATCATCAGCTGAGTGAAGCGGTACAGTTTGATCTCCGGGTTCTACCGCAGGTAAGAGCGAAACAGAAACTGTATTAGGGTTGGCACCACCGCCTAATAGACTAAAACCTCGATCTATGCTAACGGCGTTTCCAGCACCTAAACGTAATTTTCCAGTAGCACTATCAAAAATTATCTGATAAGCAGAAATATCGGCTCGAAGAATTCTCGAATTAAATTCCCAAATTACATTTTTCCAAGCCGTTTTTTTAGGATCAGCACCGTAATGAGCATAACTATTGGGATGATAAAATCCGTGAATTTTGGAATGAAAATCCTTTGACTGATCCAGCAAATTCAATGATCTGGCAATACCACTTCCTCGCAATCCTGCTGGATTAATCCATTGTGGGTTTAGGAGTTGAAACCACTTTCCCTGTATTTTGTATATTTCATCATATGGGTCTCCTTTTTTCGGCAAACTCAACAAAATATCCTTTTGATAGCGAGCCTGAAGCCAGCCATTTCCATAGGCTTCGGTTGGCAATAATTCCATACCTCCTTGAGCATTACCAAGTACAGCTGTCACTTCCCTACCATTCAATCCCAATATTTCTCTAACTACGATATTTCCCTCAAATCCACATCGAATACGTTTATATGCGGCAGCGGCTCCGATAGCTGGCATGACCCCATGAATTACTCCCAGAACGTCCTCTTGCAATCCGCCGATTTCGGGATGCATTGCCGCCCGCGCGACGAGCCCTCCCATTGAGTGCGTAATAAGGATGACCTTCTTGCATACATACCCCTTAGAACGATACGATTCCATTAGCTTTCTGGCCCTGTCCGCAATAATAGTTCCTGATTCGCCGTTTGAACGTAGCCAGTTATAGCCCATGGCATGGACTGGAAACCAGCAGCCTCCCAATGCACTTCTTAGTATCAATTTATCCAATGGTTTGCATGGGGTTTCTGTTGCAACACCCCATTGCTGAGGGGGAACATCTAAAACCTCTTGTTGCCACCATGGGGAAGGAACTCCCTGATCATCAAATGGGTCGTTGAAATGCTTTTCACATGTCATTAGCAAATTGCCATAGCTGCCAAAAAAGACCTCTCCCCAACCTCGCTCAAGTGCTTTTTTCTCTACAGACTTTGGGTTCCGCGTACCAATTGGATCACTTACCAAAAGCAAGGACGGATCAGTTTTCAACTGCCAGCTATACAACATAGGAATTCGTACAGCACTATTGCGATCCATCACCGATTCTTCAGGATTGCCAGTGAGAGCTTTTCCTTCATCATAGGAATCTACTTCGGTTTCTTCAGGATCCAGTACCCTCTGCCGCCAATTAGGCTCAGCCCCATATACTTCGCCAACCGCGGCCTTCGAATCCGGTCGCCACGCTATATTGCCTTTCTTTCCCATTTCCAATTGACGCTTACGACTCATCCGTAAGTTGGAACCCATAATTCCGGGTATAAAAATAATCGGCAGCACACGTTTTGGCGGCACGCACATGACTTGTGGCTTCTTGTCGGTTTCGGGAGTACAAAATCCCTCGCTCGCCTTACCACCAGTTTCCGGTTTAATCGGCAACTTCTGTCCCTCAGCCATCACATATCTCCATCGTCCAATAGTTCGATTTTGTATTGAGCAAACGCGACTTCTGTAGTGAACCGCTGCGTCATGCCGTTTTCATCTGTGGTGCCTTCAAAAACGCCACCATCCTCCACCGTAATGCGATAGCGGCGCTCGGCTAAAGGCTGCTGCGAGATCATGTCCTTGATTTGGACCTGCTGATCGTGCCTGGTTTTGGCCGATGGCAGCTTCAACTCCTCGGGTGTACCGTCGCCCGCGCCCATGTAAAGGAATTCAGAATGCTTGACCGTGTAAGTGCCAGAACCCTGATGCGTAATTTTTCCATCGCCGTAGTCGGAGCGTGCCCCCTGCGCGATGAACTGGAGCATTGGCGCCTCAAGAACTACGCGCTCGTTCGATACAAGCCTGATACGCTTCAACGCTGTAATGACAACTTCACCATCATGAGCGGCGATCTGGATATTTCCGCTCCCGGCAATCAGCTTGATGCCAAGCTTGGCGGCAAAGATTTGTAGTGTGCGAGTAGCACGCAGAAATAGGCTTCGCCCTGCCGATGCCTGTACGTCACCAACGCTGGCCACATCAACGCGGGTTTGAGAACCAATCAAAACGCTGTCAGCGCTAGTCACAATGGCACCTGCTGCACCATTGGCAGCAACAATCGGCGCACCACCTCCTTGAGCACCTGCCGTGCCCTGTTGGGAAACATTGGTGCCAACGTCCCACTTCTCAGCCTTGCTAACCAGCGCACGCAATGCCTCTCCTTCGGCACTCTCTTCTTCATGTTGTTTGGCCATGCTATCGAGCTCAGCAGTGAGTCCCTGCAATGCATTCGCGGCGTTAACCAGACCGTCACGCGCCAATTGACGATTGCCGCCATCCCCGGCATTAATCAGTACCCCCTGGCTACCCTGTACTGCAACGGCCATATCAGAACGCAATTCAGCTCCTTCCCCGCGCGGCACACCCTTGCCACCTTTGCGAGACCCAGTCAAATACCCTAAATTCAGCGCACTCCCGCCATGATCACTAGCTAACTGCGCACTGATTTCCGACGTCGTGTCATCCATCACCAACTGATTCCCGCGCGCCCCACCAATCTCCCTGCTCCGCCACCCCGACAACGCCCGCTGCCCCGGCAACGCCCACGGCGGCAACTGCTCGCCGTTGTAAACCACCCCCGTCACAATCGGATGATCGA
>JAIENA010000458.1 GCA_019751755.1 Burkholderiaceae bacterium
GCATGCTGCGCGTTCAAGGATCGCTCGATGACGCGCTCAAAGACCCAGCTTTGTCCATCGCCATTCGGCGCGTAGCCCGCAAGCCGATGTTCAGGGCCGCGCCGGCGGGCGCCAACCATTCCCCAGCCCGCCCCCTGCCGAAGGGTGGCGACTTCAAGCGCTTTGCGGCCAACGACCGCGAATAAAACGAAAGCCTCACAATGTCCAAACTTGTTGTATTACCCGCACCCATTGCGCCTATGCCCGAGGGGGCAACCATTGTCGTAGCCGAACTGGTGATGCTCGATGGCTACCATACGCTGCCGACGTGCCTCCTGCGGATATCGACCACCAACAGGAAGCGTTTCAACCTTGACGCCCTGCAGCGCCTGGCCGAGAACGTTAAAGAGGTTGGCATCCTGCAGCCAATCCTGGTCCGCCCGGTGCAGCCTACGCAGGAAGCACCGCAGCCGTTTGAAATCGTAGCCGGCGAACGCCGCTTCCGGTCTTCCATCCTTGCCGAACTGCCCGAGGTGCCCGTTATCGTTCGCCACCTCACCGACCTGCAAGCAGCCGAAATCCAGCTGCTGGAAAACATCCAGCGCGAAGACCCGCATCCACTGGAAGAGGCGGAAGGCTATCAGTTGCTGATGCAGAACCACGGCTACGATGCCGACCAACTGGCGGAACGGGTGAAGAAATCCCGCGCGTATATCTACGGCCGCCTGAAGCTGTGCGCGCTGTCGCTCGACGCCCGAGAGGTGTTCCTCGACGGAGACATTCCGGCGTCGACGGCGCTGCTGATTGCCCGCATCCCAGTGCCGTCGCTGCAGAAGAAGGCACTCCAGGAAATTCTCAAGCCCCAGTATGGCAGCGAACCCTTGTCGTATCGCGCTGCAGCAGCACACATCGCGGCCCGCTATACGCTTGACCTCATCGATGCACCATTCGATATCAAGGACGGCAAACTGCTGGCCGCTGCTGGCAATTGCGTGAAATGCCCGAAGCGCACCGGCAACCAGCTGGAAGTCTTTTCCGACGCAAAGAGTGTAGACGTCTGCACTGATCCAGACTGCTTTGCCGAGAAGAAGGCGGCGCATTACCAACGCATCGTGGTCGTGGCCAATAAACGGGGCATCCCAGTGCTGGAGGGGCAAGAGGCAAACACGATCAGTCAGAGCGCCTGGTGCCGAGACGGGGAGTTCGTAACAGCGAACACGCATCTATCTACATTCGACCGGGTAACTCCTTCCACCGGAATGAGTGGCTACATCAATGAACTGATCGAGGCGAATGCCCTACCAGCCCCGGCCGCCTATCTGAAGCACAGCGACGGCGAAGTCAAGCCGGCATACAAACGCACTGATGTCCAAGCAGCCCTGGAGAAGCAAGGCCTATGCGAAACGCAGGCAGCCCGCGAAGTACGGTTGGCCGAGGAAGCAGCCGATCCATCGAAGGCCGCGCAGCTTACCAAGCACCAGATTGCGGAGCAGCAGCGGCTCAAAGAGTGGGAAGTGAAGCGCGAAAAGGCACGGATGATGACAGCCGAACGCGTAGTGCTCTATCGCAAACTGCGCGCCCAGATCAGTGCCAAAGGCGCTTCGCTGGAAATGCTCCGCGAGCTGGCAAAGTTGCTGGTGCGCGACGACAACTACCCCGATCTCCCGCATGATCTGATCGGTGATCTGTATTGCTTCAAGCTCGATGAGAATAGCGTATGCGCCTTCATCGACAAGGCTGACGGCCCGACTGTACACGTGTTGATCATGGATTTACTGCTAGGGGAGGCACTGAGCGTCGACCAGTATTCCGTGGACGATGACCCGGCGCCGATTCATTACGCACTGTCCGCCCTCGTGACGCAAGAAGGCGTGAGCGCATCCTTAGGCGAGGTAGTTGCCGAGAGTATCGATGTCAGCGAACTGGAGACCGCCGACGACGTTGGCGCAGTGGTTGCCGCCCACATCGAACACCTGGCCGATGTGGCCCGTCACATCATCGACAGGGCGCCACACCACCTGCGCAACGTGGAAGCCGCCGCAAACGAGCTGGGCTACGTCTATGGCCAGGGAGGATGGAAGCGGCAAGCGGCTGACATTGATGATGCGCCCCAGGCTGAGGCACCGGCTGTAGATGCCACCACCAGCCAGCAACCCGAAGCCACGGCCAGACCAACGCTCGGAGTTAAAAACAGGCCAGCCGCCGATCTTCCCCAGGGCGGCCCTGCCGTGACGATCAAGAAGAACCGCGGCGCCGCCCTGGAAGCGGAAACAGCCTGGCCATTCCCAGTCGGCGCATAACGCAGCATCTAACACACCAGAGTTAACAGAGGACACCACATGAAAAAGATCACCACCAACATCATCGGCAAAATTCGTAACCTGGTCGACGCGATCACAAACGCTTTCGCGGCGCCACGCGCCACGTCACTGCCACCGTTCGGCCCTGCCAGCATGCCCTACACCAACGCGGTGCTGTTGAACCTGTGCGGCAACGATCACGGCCGCGCGCTGGAGGTTATGCGCTGGCTCGCAAGCCCGTTGCGTACAGCAGGTGAAAAGCTGCCGCAGGCACTGTGGGTGCGCGGCGAACAAGGCACTGGCAAGAGCCTGTTCTTCAATGAGCTGATTGGGCCGTTGTATGGCGCGGCGGCCGCCACGATCCCCGGCCAAGTGTTCAATGGCTGGTTCAACGGCTGGGCCAGTGGAAAACGCCTGGCGGTGGTGGACGGGTTTGAATATGGCTTCGAGTCGATGCATCGTCTGAAAAGCCTGATCACGGCGAACCACCTGCACATCGAGCGCAAAGGGCATGCGGCGTCGATCGAGCGGAACAAGCTGAATATCGTTTTCCTGTCGGGCCAGCCTGACGTGTTGCCGATGTCGGGTGACACCACGCGGCGCTTTATGATTATCGATTCCGGGCCGGCGCTGGCCAGCGAGTATTACGCCGGCATGGCGGAGGAAATTCGTCAGGGCGGAGTGCAGGCGTATCTTCAATTCCTGGTGGAGCAGCTGGACATGGGCGGCGTGAGCACCGCCAGCATGCAGGCCGCACTGGCGCCGCAGTTCAAGGAGGCGTAATCATGAAAGCCGAAATGTTCCTGGCCCTCAAGTACAACCGCATGTTCATGCGACTGGAGGAGATTTGCGCCGAGATCGACATCGCAATTGGCACGGCCCGCAATAAGCTTTGTTCCGGTACGTTTCCAATACCGACGCGGAAGTCAGGTAAGTTTGTTATCGCGGATGTACGGGATGTAGGAAAATATCTCGACGACTGCCGAAAGACTTCCTAATAAAAAAGCCACGAAATTCGTGGCTTTTTTTATGATCATTACTTAGTTTCATCAAATAGCAAATCTATGTTTACTTTAACCTCTGCCAAGTCATCAAATCCCTGCCTAACGTGCATATGATAATCGCTATCAACTCGTTTATTGCAAAGTACTCGCAATAACTTAGAGACTGCAACGGATTGATCCTTAGTATCCTCATCCAATTTTGGATCTGGATTACCTAGCATTGCTATCAATTGCTCATGTTTTCCGTTCGCACGCCCAACAGTGCCAATCAATGGCAATTTTTTATTGTATTCAGAACCTCGATGGAACGCGCTATAGTAATAACGACTAATTGATGCTCGAATCAACGGCTCGTCCTTAGCGATCGCAGCTATCGACTCGGCAGCTAGAAATAACTCTTCCGGCTTACTCATTGAACACCCGCGATCACAACATCAAAAGCAACGTCTTTCTTAATTTCCATCTCACGCTCTCTACGAGCAAGAGCCTTGTTATAGGACAGGATGTCTTTCGGGCCACCTTTAACATAAAGCATAATGGTAACCCCTGTAAAGCCACCAGCTTCACTGCGACTCTTTAAGATTTGTGGGCTTTTTACTTCCAACAATCCTCGCTCACGTAAAACGCAACCTGCTGCATCCATATGCCGTGCAATATCCGCGTCAGTGATGCCAGCTTCATTGATGATCTGAACCACCTCATCTAAATCAAGCACAGGCAAATGGGATACATCGATCCCAAGTTTATGAGCCATTTCTATGTTCTGCTGAATCATATGAAATGCTCCTATATCAATTCCAATTTGAACCGCCTCCGTAAATCCACCACCGGTCGGCGCTCCGATTTCCATGTACATTCCATGCGCGCGGGTATGGAAGCCCAGTGTGGACATCGCGGTTAACCAGTTCAATCGCGAATCAAAGTGTTCAGCAATGCGCAAAGATTTCGAGAAACAAGCATCCACTTCGTCAACATCACCTGTCATCGTGTGAATCATTCCCATAATTGCCCAACCAATCGCTGGGTCCGCGTGGATAAGTTTTTGGCCGTCACGCTGAAGCTGCTTCCACAGGAAATCCGTCTTGGCTAAAAATTTCCCTTCACTCCGCAGAAGGTTTAGCTTTTCAACCACCCCATCCGAGGCAATTTGTTGCAATGCTTGCATGTATTTTTTCTTAGTTTACTGTTCAACCTAGTCAGCTGGCGCACGACTGAGCACTATCAAGTGTCACTGGTTGTGAATGTTTACGGTCGATATTAACAGAAGTAAACACTTGGGACTTGCAACCGGCCAAAAAATTCGCCGTTTGATCGCCGGTGCAGAGTGAGCAGAAGGACATCGCTCAACGTCGGCTTCCTACGACACTTTCGATATACAAGCGCTACTCAGTGCTACCAAATTGCTACACAACCCATCACTTCCGAATAAATCCCCTATGAGAGGCAATATCACTCGGTCCAGTCCATCATGGGCGCCACGGACAGGCGGCGGCCGTTCACGTTGTTTGCGGCGGGAACGGCGGTGGCGAT
>JAIENA010000369.1 GCA_019751755.1 Burkholderiaceae bacterium
TGGTTGGCCGTGTTCACCAGATCTTCCAGCCACTCGTCCTGCAAACGGTCGGCCGGGGCGGAAATCGACAGGCCGGCCACCAGCTTGCCGGAGTCGTCGCGGATGCCGGCCGCCATGCAGCGCACGCCCAGTTCCAGTTCTTCATTGTCACGCGCATAGCCACGGGCGCGCACCAGGCTCAGTTCGCGTTCCAGCTTGGCCAGGTCGGTGATGGAATTCTTGTTGTGGCCGGCCAGTCCGGTGCGGGTGGCGTAGGCGCGGATCGCTTTCGGGTCATCCACCGACAGGAACAGCTTGCCGGTCGAGGTCAGGTGCAGCGGCCCACGGCCACCGATGGCGCGCACCACCTGCATACCGGAACGTTCGGAAAACGCGCGGTCGATATACACGATCTCGTCACCCTGACGTACCGACAAGTTAATGGTCTGCTGGGTTTTCTTGTGCAAGGTGCGCATGAAGTCGAGCGCGGCTTCGCGCACCGACAGGCGGCTTTTCACGACATTGCCCAGTTCCAGCAAGCGCATGCCGAGGCGGTACGTGCCGGGTTCGATGCGGTCGACAAAGCGCGTAATCACCATGTCGTTGAGGATGCGGTGGGCCGTCGAAGGGTGCAATCCGGACACTTTAGAGAGTTCCTTCAAACTCACCGGATCCGGATACTTGGCCAGCGCGTCAAGCAGGGCCACCATGCGTTCGATGACCTGGATGGTCGTCTTTTGCTCGGGAATGGGTTCGATTTTCATAATATGGTTGGTGCAATGCAGTATCAGATACCCAAGTTATACCATGATGTGAAAAAAATGGGAATTCCGGCACGCACGTCCGCTATGAAGCGGGCATAATGGCGCACCGCGTCAGTGACGCTACTCTCATTTTGTGCTATGGCCCAACCTGATCAACCCGTTAGTGAATTCAAAAGCAAAAGCGGCTTCAAGCGGATCGTCTCCGCCTTCTTCTACTCCTATGACGGGCTCAAGACCGCGCTCCAGTCCGAACATGCGTTCCGCCAGGAATTGATGTTGCTGGCGGTGGCCACGGTGGCGGCGTTTGCCCTGCCGGTGTCGGCCTACGAGCGGCTGGCCATGCTGGGAACGATCGTGTTGATGCTGATTGTCGAGCTGATCAATTCCGCGATCGAAGCGGTGGTGGACCGCGTTTCGCTGGAGCGCCACCCGCTGTCGAAAAACGCCAAAGACTTTGGTAGTGCCGCCGTGCTGCTGGCTGGCTTGTTGGCGGCCGCCGTCTGGACCACGATCCTGGTGCAACGGTTCGCCTAAGGTGTTTATGCATTTCAGGCATATGGATGCTTGAAATGCTTAGTTCTCAAGTATAAGCAGGCACCGTAATCTAGAGCTTCCAAAGTTCAACCACAACGGGGTTCAAGATGCTGTACAAGAAACTTTTCGCTGCACTCGCTGTTTCCGCTGTCGCGATCGCGCCGGCAACGGCTGCTGAATTCAGTTTGCTCAACGTGTCGTACGACCCCACCCGGGAACTGTACCAGGACATCAACACCGCCTTTGCCAAGTCTTACCAGGCTAAAACCG
Organism: Burkholderiaceae bacterium; assembly: GCA_019751755.1. Classification (GTDB taxonomy): domain Bacteria; phylum Pseudomonadota; class Gammaproteobacteria; order Burkholderiales; family Burkholderiaceae_D; genus Rugamonas. Next base: position 1,548 of record JAIENA010000369.1, read on the forward strand.
GCGACACCGTGAAGATCAAGCAATCGCACGGCGGTTCCGGTAAACAGGGCCGCGCAGTCATCGATGGCCTGGAAGCGGACGTCGTGACGCTGGCGCTGGCGTATGACATTGACGCCATCGCCGAGCGCAAGCTGCTGGCCCAGGACTGGCAAAAACGCCTGAGCAACAACAGCACCCCGTACAGCTCGACCATCGTGTTCCTGGTCCGTAAAGGCAACCCGAAAGGCATCAAGGACTGGGGCGACCTGGTGAAACCTGGCGTGTCGGTGATTACGCCCAATCCAAAAACGTCCGGCGGCGCGCGCTGGAACCACCTGGCCGCTTACGGTTATGCGCTGCGCCAGCCAGGCGGCACCCCGGCAACGGCCAAGGAATACCTGACCAAGCTGTACAAAAACGTTCCGGTACTCGATTCCGGCGCGCGCGGTTCGACCACCACCTTCGTTGAGCGCGGCATCGGCGACGTGCTGCTGGCATGGGAAAATGAAGCGCTGCTGGCGATCAAGGAACTGGGCCCGACCAAGTTCGATATCATCGCCCCATCGGTCTCGATCCTGGCGGAGCCGCCAGTGGCCGTGGTGGATAAAGTCGCGGACAAGCGCGGCACCCGCAAAGTCGCGGAAGCCTACCTGAACTACTTGTACACCGACGAGGCGCAGGAAATCATCGCGAAGAACTACTACCGTCCAACGGTGGAAAAAGAAGCGAAGAAATATGCGGCGCAGTTCCCGAACGTAAAGCTGTTCACCTTGGCGCAAGTGTCGGGTGACTGGACCAAGGCGCACAACACGCACTTCGCCGATGGTGGCCTGTTCGACCAGATTTACGCGCCAAGCAAGTAATCATCTACACCATGGATGCCGGGCCCGTCGGCCCGGCATCCCCATGTTGATCATGAGATGACCATGTTGCCAATGCGGTCAGACCAAGCGCACAATGCGTATTCGGCAATATGATCATTGATTAAACTTTTCAGGAGATTCGTATGACTCTGCGCTTGGGCGACACCGCCCCAGATTTCCAGCAGCAAACCTCCATCGGCCCGATTCAATTCCATGAGTGGGCGGGTGATTCGTGGGTGGTCCTGTTCTCCCATCCTGCCGATTTCACGCCTGTGTGCACGACCGAGTTGGGCCTGACCGCCAAACTGAAACCGGAATTCGACAAGCGCAACGTGAAAGCCATCGCGCTGTCGGTCGATCCGGTGGAATCGCACACGGCGTGGATCAAGGATATCGAAGAAACCCAGAACACCGTGGTGGGTTTCCCGATCATCGCCGATGCCGACAAAAAAGTGGCCAACCTGTACGACATGATCCACCCGGAACAGTCGGCCACCGCCACCGTGCGGACCCTGTTCGTGATCGACCCGAATAAGAAAATCCGCCTGTCCATCACGTACCCGATGAGCACCGGCCGCAACTTCGACGAAGTGCTGCGTGTGATCGACGCTCTGCAACTGACCGATGGCTACACCGTGGCCACCCCGGGCAACTGGAAAGACGGCGATGACGTGATCATCCCGCTGACCGTGCAAGATCCAGAGGTGCTGAAACAGAAATACCCGAAAGGTTTCACTGCCGAACGCCCGTACCTGCGCGTGACGCCGCAGCCGAACAAGTAACAAGAAATGGGGCGCCGCCCCATTTTTTTGGTCGCTATCCAGCCCATAGTCATTTTCCAACTATCCAAATACGCTGCTTCCGCATAAGCAAATAAGGACTCTGTTGTTGGGCGTCGTTGCAATCTCCCTTACCCTTGCAGGCTCAATGGGAGAATTGCATGGATATGTCGTTTGTCATTTCGGGTTTCGCGGTAGGTATCCTGGTCGGGATGACCGGTGTGGGGGGCGGCTCGCTGATGACGCCGCTGCTGACGCTGGTGTTCGGCGTATCGCCTTCCGTGGCCGTGGGCACCGACCTGGCCTTCGCTTCCATTACCAAAACCGCCGGCACCATCACGCACCGCGTACGCGGCACCGTGCGCTGGGACATCGTGCGCCTGCTGTGCTACGGCGCCTTGCCAGCCGCTGTTGTGGCCGCCATTGGACTGAAACAGTTTGGCGCGCTGGACAAGGAAATCGGCCAGATCATCCGTTATTCGATTGCCGGCTCCGTCATGCTGACGGTGGTGGCGCTGCTGTTCAAACGCAAAATGCTGGACTGGATCACCGCCCACCCGGAGCGCCAGTTGCAGGGGCGTGCGCTGGACATTGCCACGATCGTGGCGGGCGCGGTGCTGGGCGTGCTGGTCACGGTCTCGTCAATCGGCGCCGGCGCCATCGGCGCGACGCTGCTGGTCATGATGTATCCACGCCTGAGTTCTGCTGAAGTGGCGGGCACCGACATTGCGTACGCCGTGCCGCTGACGGCGATCGCCGCCATCGGCCACTGGTGGCTCGGTTCGATCGACTGGATGTTGCTGGTGACCTTGCTGGTGGGTTCCGTCCCCGGCATCACGATCGGTTCCTGGTTTGCCCGCGCCGTACCGGAGCGCATCCTGCGCGCCTTGCTGGCCATGACCCTGATGGGCGTTGCAGCCAAGCTGATCGCGTAATGCGGCCATGTGGATGCCCGGCCTAAAGGCCCGGCACCCATTTTTATGATGTGGATGCCCGGCCTAAAGGCCCAGCACCCATTTTTATGATGTGGATGCCCGGCCTAAAGGCCCGGCACCCATTTTTATGATGTGGATGCCCGGCCTAAAGGCCCGGCACCCAGTTCTATATATTCGTTATATCCATATATACAGGGCGGTCGTGCTGAGAGGCACGCCGCCCTGTTGCTTTTTCTGTGCAAGCCGCGTGGTTGCTGGGGAAACGCTGATAAAGCCTGCCGCCAGGCATGCTCTATATAGCGTAAGCGACTATGCAAATGATGAATCATTCGTTGGATCTATGCGGTGTGGGTGCGAATATGGCGCCCTCATAGAAGGTTTTGTAATAAGGGATTACCTATGTCTGCAACCTATGCGCAAGCGGCGTCATCGTCCGCCGCAGCGAGCGAGCCGCCGGCCAGGCGGCCAGCGCCCTATCGCGTGATGCCGGGCTTCAACCTGTCGCTGGGCTTTACCCTGCTGTACCTGACGCTGATCGTGCTGATTCCATTATCCGCCGTGTTCCTGAAAACGTTCACGATGGACTGGGACCATTTCGTGCGCACCGTGACGTCCGACCGCGTCATGGCGTCGTACCGCCTGACGTTCGGCGCGTCGCTGATTGGCGCCAGCATCAACGCCGTGTTCGGCTTCATCGTGGCCTGGGTGCTGGTGCGCTACCAGTTCCC
>JAIENA010000365.1 GCA_019751755.1 Burkholderiaceae bacterium
TATATGGCCTGGACTTGGCCCTCTCCTGGCCATGCCCCTTTCGGTGTCATGGTGTGGCGATAGTGCGGCGCCACGGCACGCAACTCGACCAGGTCAGCGAACGAAGCGTTACGCACGTCGTCGACGGAGAATGACAAACCGCCGGGGTGGTTATGCGTGAACGTCGTCCCCTTCATCGACCGCAACTCGTCTTCGGTGTATGGGACCTTGTCCGGCAGCCCGGCACGGCGCAACAGCACGCCGCCGTCTTTACTGACGAACGCGCCGAATTCGTTCTTCTCGCCGCGAATCTGATCTTCCAACTTGACCGCAGTGGCCCGCGCCGGCGTGCTGACATCGGGCTGCAAGCGCGGAAAACCAGGATCGTAAATTGTGAAAGTACCCTGTGGCTGCTTAAAGGCACGCTCATCGCGCTCGCGCATTTCCTTAAGCGACAGCGTGCGGCCCTTGTTGTTCACGAAGGCAGCGTCGCTCATGCCATCTGCACGGTACCGGGCGCCCTTGGCTTTGCCCATGATTTCATCTTGCGTGGAAGCCGATTGCTGCCTCAACCAGTCGTTGTAAGACAGCTTGGCGCTGACCGGACCGCCGGCCGACGCCCTGGTGCCGTACAGTTCCGTCTGCCCCCTCAACAGCGCGACGGAACTGGAGCGGCAGCACCAGTGGATCCGGCCCGGACCAGCGCGCCACGGGATGCTGTGCCCGACCGGTTCGTGCGTTTTGAGTTTGTACAGATGGTGGTCGCGCGCACGGCAATCTGGGCTGGTACGGCCGTCCAGGGTTGCCACCCACATTTCATCGCCCAGGATGTCGTCGTTGGCATCATAGAAGCGGTTGCGCGTGATCTGCGCTGTGTGGCTTAGCGCCGTTCGCACCACGGCGTCGACCTCGCGCCGACTGGTGTCGAGCAGGCCGTCGGCGTAATTCATCGCCTTCGTGCCCTTGATCTCACGCACGATGTCGGTCGTCGTTTTGCCCTGGGTGTAGCCCACAGCGATGGTGTCCTGGATCCGGCGCAGCCGATTTTCGCTGAGGTTCGCCGCCCAGTCCTTCAATAGTCGGCCCTGCATAGGTTGCGCCACGGCCGCCGCGTAGACCTGCTCTGGCACTACGCTGGCGATGCTGAACGTCACCGGCACTATAGCCTTATACAGGTCGTACTGGAATTGGCCCTCGTAGCCGACGTATGATTCCAGCTCCTTGGTCATGCCGCCATACAGCGCGGCATAGGCCTGGGCATTCACCTCCCGAAGGCTGGCCAGCATCTTGTCCAGGCGCTGGACCTTGAACGAATCGGCTTCGACATCGGCCAGCGCAGCATTCAGCGCCGCCATCATGTCCGCATCGGACAAATTCAGGATGCGGATCATCTTGGCCAGCACGAAATTGCCATAGCCGGCCATGTCAACGCTGTGCCTGATTGTGTGGTCGAGAAGCGGATCGATCATGGGTTCTCGGGATCCGGCATGGTGCCCGGCGCCGGGCCCTGACTATCGATCCGCTCCTTCTCGTCAACCCACGGTACATCCGGCGAGCGAATGCCGCGGCGCTGGAGTTCTTCGTAATACGACTCGTCCGACAACTTGCCAGCCTGGTTGGACTTAAACAACAGTTCCGCGCTGGCCTCGGCCAGAGTGGCGGCGCCGAAGTCTTTGAAGATGGTGATGTGCCCACCTTCCTGCTCGCCCACCCAATCCGCCATGAACTGCAGCGCTTGGTCGGCGGCATCTTCGATGTTTTCCGCTGACTTTTTCAGCGCGCAGCTGCCCTGTTCGTTGTCGGCCAGGGTTTGCACCTCGGTCGTATTGCCCGGCTTGATCACCAGCAGCTCGGCGCCGGCCTGGCGCATGCGGTCTTCCAGGTCGAGGATGGACATCCTGCCCGCCTCGATGGCGGCGCCGGTGTGCTCCACGAACTTCAGGTCGGCGTCAGGGTGTTCGGCCTTTACTGCGCTGCCGGCGCCCACGGTGAGTGCACTTTCTCCCAGCAATCGCGCAAACAGAATTGGCACGCGCGCCACGTGCAGGATGTTCTGCTGGTCGCTCTTGCTCTGCCAGTGCTCGACATTCATGTGCGCAAGCTCGAGCAGCGGCGGCCGTGCAAACATCGAGCCCGGATGTTTGGCGTTCACGGGCACGAAGGGGATGCCCTTGAGGGTGGTGGTGCCCTGGGCGTGAATGACCCAGGATTCTTTGCCTGCCGATCCAGACTTGCGCCAGATCTGCCAGGCACCACGGCCCAGCACGCGGACCTGCTCGATATCCTTGGTGGCGAAGTCACCATCTGACACCGATTCAATTTCCAGCAAGCGCAACTGCGACAGGCCAGTACGATCCTTGCGCCAGCCCAGTATGTTTCGAGGATGGATCTGGACGAAGTATGGCCGCACGCCGGCGGATTCCTCGGCCGCCTTGGTCACATACAAGGGCATATCGTTTTCGTCGCGGGTCGGCGGGTAATCGACAAGGATCGCGCTGAAGCCGTAACCCAGCACCTCGTCGCAGATCGCCGACAGGAATGCATGCAGGTTGCTGCCGTTGCGGTCTACGTCCTGGCACCACTCCTGCAACTTCGTGGGCACGTCGTCGCCGAACGTGACCGGCTTGCTGAACGGTTTCGCGCACAGCACCTCGACGGTCCGCTGATAGGCCGGGAACAGCGTGGCCACTGCCAGGCGCGTCTTGTGGGCTTCCTGATCCTCACCGGGCCAACGCGGCATATACCGCTCACCGGCGGCACGCATTGCACCGGTACCACCCAGCAGCGCGTCGATCAGGTCACAGTGCTGGTGCAGCGCGGCCGCCTCGGCGGAAACTTTGCGTACGGCATCGGTCATAAAAATCCTTGTTACATGCGCAGCGACTGAACGCTGGCGGTACGCTGCACGATCGGGTATCGCTTCACGATGAAGTAGCCGTTTGCATCGTTCGGGTGGTCGTGTCCGGACTTCTTGTCCGGCTGATCATCTTTTCCGTACACCTGCTGCTCGAGCGCCTCTGTCGTCGTCGGACACAAGTCGGTATTGATCTTCCAGCGGCGCTCGCCCTGGGCGTTCAGGATCATCCCGTTGTAGGCGTTGATGCGATCCCTGACTGCCGGATTGGCGTGATTGACCTCGATTTGGAAGCCGGCCTGGCGCAAGATCGTCAGGTCCGATTCACTCGCGTTCTTGCTGCTGGTATTCGCGCCGGAGGCATCCGGGTAAATCTTGACCTGGTGCCCTTTGTCCTTAAAGTCTTCCTTCAGGATCCTGGCCATAGCCGGCGTATCACGCACCTTCACGCGCTCGGCCAGCGTCAGCGGGAGGCCGTCACGGACCACATTGACACACGCGGTCATGTTGTTCACGTTGAAGTCGAGGCCCACCTGCAACGGCTCGCCTGGCAGGATGATGGCCGTCGAACGGTTGTGTACGCGATCGAAGTCTGGATACACGCTGCCGCTGGTCAGGTTGGTGAACTTGCCACGGAGGTAGGCATCGATCAGGGCCGGCGGGTAACTGGCCAGCAGCGATGGGATGTAATCCTCCGGCAGGTTCGCCTCGTTGTCGTATGTGCTGGCCTGGATCAAGCCATACAGCCCCGCCAACTCCGGCTTGTCGCGCACAGCCTTCACGAACTGCTGGTACACGAACTTGAAGCCCTCGGGCGTCGTCGTGACGTCAATTCCGTTCATCAGCCCGGGGACGTTATAGCGCATCCGCGCAATGATCTTGCGCCAAGCCGTCTGCGCCTTCAGCGCCGGCATGACGTCCAGTTCATCGACCAGCGCATGGCCTATTTTGAAGCCCACGATGGTGTCGGGCTTCTCCATCGAGCGGCAAATTACCGTGCCGCGATACAGCCGGCCCTCGTACACCTCGACTTCGTGATCACCCTGTTTGACCCTGATTTTCAGGCCCATCGCGTACGCCACTTCTTCCATAGTTGGATAGAAGATGTCGCGGATTTGCGGATAGGTCGGCGCGAAGTAACCCTGGTTAATCCCTGGCCACTGCCAAAAGTGCATGCAGATGCCAACGCACCCGACGAAGGTCTTGCCCGATCCAAAGCCAGCCACGTAGGCCTTGAACTTATGCGGCAGGTTCAGGAAGTTCGCCTGCGGGACGTTCAGCTCAAGATCCGGTGTCATCGCGCTTCGCGGCGTCTTTCACGCCGATGATGATCTGCACTGGCGTCGGCTGCTGCTGATCGGCCGGGTCCGACTTGTTCTTATTGACGTACATGTCGCCCACTTCCTTGGCGGCCTGCTCGATCACCTGCACGGCCAGCGCGATGTTGCGCATACCTTCAGCCCGTTGTGCCATCCGCGCCAAGGCGCGCAGGCGAAAGGCCCGGCTTGCAATTGGGATCTCCGCAACCTCTTCGCGAAACTTGGTGCGCGTGTCGCTGAACACCGTGCACCATTTGTTACTCAGCCCGCGGCCTGCATGGCAATTCGGGTCATAGCAGGCAACCTGCTGGCGCGAAACCTCAATGCCGAATTCCTCCTTGACTGCATGTGCTACTTGCGTCGGGGTGTCAAAGCAGGCCAGCGCCTTGACGATGAACAGCTTTACCTCGTCCTTGAGTGCGGCCATATTTCGCCTTCCGTAAAGGCGGCGTCAAGGTCAAGCCGCCTTCAGCAGACACGTTCCGCACGCCCTCGCAATGTTGTATTTCGCCACCTCCGGCGCGCCCTTTGCTGCGTCAATCATGCGCTGCACGTCCTCGCTGGCACCGTAGCGGCGGACCACGCCGATGAACTCTTCCACATCGTGGCCACGCATACCCAGCTTCGGCAATCCATCCTTGGTAAAAGCTGGCGCACCATAGTCATCCAGCTCGTGACCGATGTGA
>JAIENA010000404.1 GCA_019751755.1 Burkholderiaceae bacterium
ACGCTGGCGCGGCGCGGTGCCGACCGGATTGCTGGTGAAGGTAATCCGACGGTCATCGGTATAGTTGTTGAAGTAGATCTTATTGCTGAAGAACAGATCCGGCGTGACCTGCCAGTCCAGGTGCACACTGGCCTGCGTCATATCGCGATCACTCTTGTCGTTGGCGTTCTTGGCGGGCGACTGACGCCGGTTTTCCGCCAGCTCGGCCGCTGTCAGAAAACCGGGTTCGCCCGCTTCGTGCTGATAGCGCCGCACGATGAGCCCGATCTTGGCCGTGTTATCGGGCAGACGATAGAACCACTTGGCGCCGAGGGTATGCTTGCGTGAACCGGCGTGACGATATTCATCGCTGTCCTGCTTGGCGATGACGTAGTTCTGCGCCAGCCGGTCCGACTCCTTGCCATAGGCAAACTGCACCTCGCGGGTGTTAAAGCTGCCATAGCTGAGCCGCGCCGTCGCATAGTCGCCGCCCTGGCGGGTCGCGAAATTAATATTGCCGCCGATATTATGCAGGCCATAACGCGGGTCATTGGTGCCGCGCACCACCTCGATGTAATCGAGCTCCAACGGGAAAATCATGTCAATAAAGCGCTGATTGCCGCTATTGACGTTACTGGGTATGCCATCAATCAAGACCTTGATGCCATTGATATACCCTTCCCCGTTAAAGGCGCGGAAGGTGGCCTTGCCGGACTCCGCGCCCATGCGGGTCTCGGTCAGCTGGACGCCGGGAAGCTGGCCGACCAGCTCCCAGCTGTTCATGACGTTCTTGTCTTCAATCTTGTCCGTCCCCAGCACATCGACCGAGGTCAGGATGCTATTACTGACCAGCGCGCCGCCCGCGCGCTGGGCGCTGAGCCGGACTTCCCCCATGATGATGGCGGGATCGTCGGATTCGGTGGCGAAGCTGGCCGATGGCAGGGCCGACGTCAGCATCAGCGTGATTGCTACTTTGTTCATGATGTAAACCTTTCTGGTATCAAATTCAATCGACCAGACGCGCGCCCTCCCCAACACGGAGCGCCCGCGCGCCTGGATCAGCCGCCCCAAGAATGTCCACGCGCACGCCGGCCGCCCGCCATGCATGCGTCAAAGTGCATGCGGCAAGGTGCATGCGGCAAAGACGGCGACGCTGGCAGGCGCTGGCGGCCGCAAGACGGCAGCGCGCAGCGCATCGTTGGTGCAAAGCGATAAAGACGATCACCGGCATGGACGCGGAGCGGCCAAACGGTGCGAGATGGTTATTTAGTGCGGGAGCACAGAGCGTGCGGGAGGGGCTTGGCTGGCCGGGCGCAGAAAGGCCGGCACGACAAGATGTTCGCCTTCGGGGCGGCGCGCAAGCAGATACGCCACTGCCAGCCATAGCGCCAGCAGCACCGCGCCGGCGGCGGGCAGATCGCCCAGCGCGGGAGCTGCTGCGTGACACACCACGCAGTGCGCCTTGGTATCGGCGGCCTCATGCCGGTGGCCGGCAGTCACAACGAGCTGGAACAAGAAAAGCGCAATACACACGCAAACAACCACCTGCCGCAACCGGGATACCCTGGCGGCAAGCATTGCGGATTGTTTGATGAAAAGAAGCATGTACCGGCACGACGAAGACGAGGCGCGTAATATAACGGCAAATGTAGGCGCAATGCAATATTTTCACATTGCAAGGCCTGGCAAGACCGCAGCACCGACCTGATCGCCGCTGACGGCGTAACGCCGCCCTGTTGGCTCCGCTCTACGGGGCTGGTTCGTCTAGCGACGGGCCGGCGCCGAACAGTTTATCCTTGGCCGACAGCAGCTTCTGCACCGTGGTCCCCATCCGCATCAACTGCGACAGCGATTCCGGCGACAAGCGCTGCATATCGTCGAACCAGGTATTGGCCAAATCAACCAGCTCGTGCATCTCGCGCATGCGCTGCTGGGCAAAGATGTCCTCGTCCGTCTTGGCGCTCACCAGCAGCGACTCGCGCAGCACCGACAAGGTGGGCGCCACCTCGCGCCGGCGGCGTTCGGCCGCGACCACCCGGAAAATCTCCCACACGTCCCCCAGCGAGGTGAAGTACTCGCGCCGATCGCCGGGGACACGGCTCAAACGCACCAGCCCCCAGGACTGCAATTCCTTCAGGCCGATACTGACGTTGGAGCGGGAAATGCTCAGCTTCTCGCTGATGTCGTCCGCATGCAGCGGCTGATTGCTGACAAACAGCAACGCGTAGATCTGGCCCACGGTGCGGTTGATACCCCAGCGGCTACCCATTTCACCGAAGTGGCTTACAAAAGTTTGGACTAGCGGCGTCACGTCAGCGTCCGTCTGGCGGTTGGAAAGGCGCCCATTATCGCATGGGCGCCAGCCACGCCACAAAACCGGCTGCGGCTTTCCCCAGTGGAATACTCGGTCTCTCCTGACAGTTTTACTGCAATGCGGCATAATTTCATGACTTTTCGAATTTTCGAAAGTTTTTGAAAATTGGAGTGTCCACCGCGGCATTTCACGCGAACACCTGGACGTTGAAGAAAACCATGCCCCCCCGCCCCGCCCCCCGTCCTGCCCCCATGGCACGGCTGCCGCTTGCCGGCCACGCACCGGACCACCAGAAGGCTCTTGCCAGCACCGGCAAAACCGGCGCCCTGCTGGCCGGCGCCGCCGCGTTGCTATGGATCGTCCAGGCCGCCCTGCTGGCCGCCGGCGTGCAAGGGCTGGCCGACGGTGGCGCACTGGCGGCCGTCACCGCACCGGCGCTCGGCTTTCTGCTGCTGGGCGTGCTGCGCGCCAGCGCCGACGCCTGGGCCAGCCAGCGCATCTTCGACGATGCGCGCGCCTGCTTGTCCCGGCTGCGTGCCGAGGCGGTGGCGCGCCTGGCGCAGCGCTCGCCGCTCGACCGCAACCGGCCGACCTCCGGCCAGGCCGCAGCGATCCTGGCGGAGCAAGCCGACGCCGTGCTGCCTTGGCTGATCCGTTACCAGGCCGCGCGCTGGCGCGTGATGCTGGTAATACCGGTGATCGCCGTGGCGGTGGCGTGGCTGTCGTGGGTGGCGGCACTGATTCTGGTGCTGGCGGCCCCGCTGATCCCGCTGTTCATGGCGGTGATCGGCTGGCGCGCCAAGGCCGCCAGCGAGCAGCAACTGCAAATCATCGGCGGCATGCACGGTTTCTTGCTGGACCGGCTGCGCGGACTGTCGACACTGCGCGCCTTGGGCGCGGTCGATGCCACCGCCCGCCGCCTGCGGGCGACGGCGGAACGGGTACGCGCCGACACCATGCGCGTGCTGCGCATCGCCTTCCTGTCATCGACCGCGCTGGAACTGTTTTCCTCGCTGGCGGTGGCGCTGGTGGCGGTCTATATCGGCTTTCACCTGCTGGGACAAATCCATGGCGGCGCCTGGGGCCGCCGCCTGACGCTGGGCGAAGGCCTGTTTATTTTGCTGCTGGCGCCGGCCTTTTTTGAGCCGCTGCGCGAACTGGCCGCCACCTGGCACGACAAGGCGGCCGGCGAGGCGGCGCTCGCGGCCATGGCCGGACTGCACCAAGAGGACAGTCCGGCCATGCTCGATGCGCTGGGCATGACGCCGGCGCAACCGGCCATCGCCGGCGACGGCGGCGTTGCCGTCACGCTGCAAGCGGTGCATTTTGGCCATGACGGCGAAGCGGCGGTGCTCGACGGCGTCGATCTGCAGATCCGCGCCGGCGAACATGTCGCCCTGATGGGTGCCAGCGGCGCCGGTAAAACGACGCTGCTGGCGCTGATCGCCGGTCTGATGGCGCCGTGCTCGGGTCAGGTGCTGATCGATGGTGTCGCACTCGACGCCGGTAGCGGGGCCCGGCTGCGCGCGCGCATGGCCTGGCTGAGCCAGAAACCGCACTTGTTCGCGGGCAGCGTACAACACAATGTGACCCTCGGTCGTCCCGGCGCCAGCGCCGTGCTGGCGGGCGCCGCGCTGGCGCGGGCCGGCCTCGGCGATGTCGCGCACGCGGGCTTGACCGAGCAACTGGGCGAAGGTGGCAGCGGCCTGTCCGGCGGCGAACTGGTGCGCCTGGCACTGGCGCGCGCCACGGTCACCAGCCAGGCTGGCCTGTTGCTGGCCGATGAACCCACCGCCCACCTCGATCAGGCCACCGCCGCCGCCGTCATCGACGCCCTGCTGGCAGCGGCGCGCGGCCGCACGCTGATTGTGGCAACCCACGACCCGCTGCTGGCGGCCCGCATCGGACGGGTGGTGCAACTCGACCCGGCACCCATGGCAAGGATGGCATCATGAAACACCCCCACAACTTGGACGACTTGAGCGCCGTGGCGGCCCTGTACCGGCAAAGTACCGGCCGCCTGGTCTTGGGCGCCGTGCTGGCGACCTTGGTGGTGCTGGCGGGCATCGCGTTACTGGCCACGTCCGGCTGGTTTATCAGCGCCGCCGGGCTGGCCGGACTGTCCGCCGCCGCCGCGCTGGCCTTTAATGTGTTCGTCCCGGGCGCGGCGATCCGCTTACTGGCGCTGGTGCGCACCTTCGGCCGCTACGCCGAGCGGGTGGTGACCCATGACGCCACACTGGCCGTGCTGGCCGGGGTGCGCGAACAGCTGTTCCGTGGCTGGGCCGGGCCGTCGGCCGCGCGCGCCCTGCTGCACCGGCCGGCACGCCTGCTGTTCCGGCTCACCAACGATGTCGATGCGCTGGCGGCGTTCTACCTGCGACTGGCCGTGCCCGCCATGGCGGCGCTGGGCGCGACGCTGCTGGCCGCAGCGCTGCTGGGCGCGCTCGACTGGCGGCTGGGGCTGGGCATGCTGGCCTGGCTGGCGCTGTGCGGCGCCGCTGTCGTTGTCGTCACAGCGCGCCGCGCGCTGCCGGTGGCGCTGCG
>JAIENA010000487.1 GCA_019751755.1 Burkholderiaceae bacterium
CCGCTGCGCGAAGCGTCGGTGCAGGTCAGCGAAGTGCCGGGCCGGCCCGGCGTGTACCGCGCCGTGTCCTTCCTGCGGCCCCATTTTCAGCTCGATGAATTATCCGTTTCCCTCCGACTGGTCGCGGAGTTGCCGCAATCGACCAACCGCTAGCAAGCGTCATTTCACTTCAACCTGAGTACAAGAGGAGCAAGCTATGGCTATAGACGTCTACCTGCACATCGATGGCATCAAGGGCGAATCCACCGATGAACGCCACAAGGAATGGATCGAATGCAAATCCGTGACCTGGGGCGTGGAACAACCCAAGTCCGCCACCTCGTCCACCGGCGGCGGCCACACGGCCGAACGCTGCGAACATCGCGACATCGTCATTTCCAAACTGGCCGACCTGGCCTCGCCGATCCTGCTGCAAACCTGCGCGGCCGGACGCACGATCCCGAAAGCCAGGATCGAGTTCATGCGGGCCGATGGCCAGGGTGAGCGCATCAAGTACTTCGAAATCGAAATTGAAAACGTGCTGATCGGCGCGGTGTCCCCGTCGGTGTCGGAAGGCGACATCCTGATGGAGGACGTGGGTTTCAAGTTTTCCAAGGTGCGCTGGAAGTACACGCAGCAGAAAATCACCGGTGGCGCCGGCGGCAACACGTCGGGCGGCTGGGACCTGGCCGCCAACCGGATCGCGTAAGCGCTTCGCTCGGTAAGTCGTAACCATGGCCCCGCAACCGCCACCACGGCCGTCAACCATGCGGACCGGCCTGCTGGATCGCCTGCTGCATGGTGGCGGCCCGCAGCAAACGCCGGCCCAGTTGAGGGACGCCGTCGCGCGCAGTCTGGAAGACATGCTCAATACGCGCGCGGCGCTGCCGGCCGGGCTGTTGCGGGGCCATCCCCATTGCGCGGCCTCGGTCGCCAATTACGGCGTGGCCGATTTTGCCGGCTGCTGTCTCGGCAGCGCGGCCGATCGGGCCTGGATCGGCGCCAGCATCCGCACCGCCATCGAGCGCCACGAACCACGGCTGCGGCGGGTCGAGGTGCTGGTGGCGCCCGAACCGGGCGCCGTCAACCGCATCCGCATCACCATCACCGGCGTGCTGGCCGGTACACCGGCCAACCAGCGCGGCATGGTCGCCTTTGACGCCGTGCTGCAGCCATCCACCTTGCGTTACTCGATCAACCGGCGGGGAGCCCCATGACACTGAACCTGAAAACCCTGATCGCAAAACTCAATGACACGTCGCGCGTGGCGGCAACCCGGGCCGCCAGCATCTGTGTCGGCTTCAGGCATTACGAAGTGGACCTGGAACACTTGTTCCTGGCGCTGCTGGAACAGGAGCGCAGCGACTTCGTGGTGATTGCGCGCCGCTGCGGCATTGCGCTCGACCTGCTGGAAGCGGACTTGCGGCGCGAAGTGGGCCGCTTCAAGGCCGGCAGCACGCGCACGCCGGTGTTTTCACCGCATCTGCCGGTGTTGCTGGAACAGGCCTGGTTGATCGCGTCGCTGGCATTGCCGCAGCCGGACCTGGTGCGCAGCGGCCATTTGCTGCTGGCGCTGCTGACCGAGCCCAGCCTGGCGCAACTGGCGCAGCGCGGCTCGCCGCTGTTCGCACGCTTTCCGGTCGATGAGCTGAAACACAAGCTCGATCAATACGCGCGCGGCTCGCAGGAGGAATGGCCCGCCGCGCCGGCGCCATCGCCTGTCGTTGGCGCGGCGGCGGCCGATCCCGTGACGCAATTGCAGATGGCGTCACAGCAGCCGGCGCTGGCGCGCTACACCAGCAACCTGACGCAACTGGCGCGCGACGGCAAGCTCGATCCGGTGATCGGTCGTGACAGTGAAATCCGCCAGGCCATGGACATCCTGATGCGGCGTCGCCAGAACAATCCGATCCTGACCGGCGAGGCCGGTGTCGGCAAGACCGCCGTGGTGGAAGGCCTGGCGCAGCGCATTGCGGCGGGCCAGGTGCCGGAAGCATTGCAGGGCGTGGCGATCCACGCGCTGGACCTGGGTTTGCTGCAGGCCGGCGCCGGGGTGCGCGGCGAGTTCGAGGCGCGCCTGACCGGTGTCATCGACGAGGTGCGCAACAGCGCCCATCCGGTGGTGCTATTCATCGATGAAGCCCATACCTTGATCGGGGCCGGCGGCCAGGCCGGGCAGGGCGATGCGGCCAACCTGCTGAAACCGGCGCTGGCGCGCGGCGAATTGCGCACCATTGCCGCCACCACCTGGAGCGAATACAAGCGCCATGTCGAAAAGGATGCGGCGCTGGCGCGCCGTTTCCAGGTGGTCAAGGTGGAAGAACCGGATGAGGACACCGCGTGCGCCATGCTGCGCGCCATGGCGCCGCTGATGGAGCGCCATTTCGGCGTGGCGGTGCGCGATGATGCGGTGACGGCCGCCGTCCGATTGTCGCATCGCTATGTCAGCGGGCGGCAATTGCCAGACAAGGCGGTTAGCCTGCTCGATACGGCTTGCGCGCGGGTGGCGCTGGCGCGCAGCGCGGCGCCGGACAGCCTCGAACGGCTGCGCGCGCGCATGGACCAGGTCGAGTTGGAAATGCGCGCGCTGGCCCGCGAGCGTGAACTGGGCGGCGGTCATAGCCATTCCCACGCCGATGCCAACGCAACGCGGCTGGCGGCGCTGCAGCGGGAGCACGAGGGCTTGCGCCTTGCCCATGATGCGGGCGGGCTGCGCTGGCAACAGGAAAAGGCGCTGGGCGCGGCGATAGCGCTGCAGAGGGAAGGCGAACAGGCGGGCGCGATGCCGCTGGCGGCCCTGCACAGCCAACTGGCGGCGCTGCAGGGTGGCGCACCGCTGGCGCCGCTCGATGTCGATGCGTCAGCGGTGGCCGAAGTGGTGTCGGCCTGGACCGGGATCCCGCTGGGCCGCATGGCGCTGGACGAATCGCGCGCGGTGCGCGCGCTGCAAGACACGCTGCTGGCCCGGATCCTAGGCCAGCCGCATGCGATGGCCGCCGTGGCGCAGCGCCTGAAAAGCGGCGCGGCGGGCCTGTCCGATCCCGGCAAGCCGCGCGCCGTGTTTTTGTTTACCGGCCCGTCCGGCACCGGCAAGACCGAAACCGCGCTGGCGCTGGCCGAAGCGCTGTATGGCGGCGAGCGCAAGGTGGTGACGATCCACATGAATGAATACCAGGAAGCGCATAGCGTATCGGGCCTGAAAGGTTCGCCGCCCGGCTATGTCGGCTTTGGCGAGGGCGGCGTGCTGACCGAGGCGGTGCGCCGCAATCCATATTGCGTGCTGCTGCTCGATGAATTCGAGAAGGCCCATGCCGATGTGGCCGAACTGTTTTTCCAGGTGTTCGACAAGGGCACGCTCGATGATACGGAAGGCCGTGCGGTGGACTTCCGCCATACCGTCATCATCGCCACCTCGAACGCGGGCGGCGGCGCCATCGCACAGGCCTGCGCCGGCCTGCAAGGACTCGATTTGCCCGCGCCGGAAGACCTCGAAGCGCTGGCCCGTCCGGCGCTGCTGCGGCACTTCAAGGCCGCGCTGCTGGGGCGCATGCATGTGGTGCCGTTTTATCCGATTGCCGATGACGTGTTGCGGCGCGTGATCGGTATGCGCCTGGAGCGGGTGGCCCGGCGCGTGCAGGCGGTCCACGCGGCCTCGTTCAGCTGGGAGCCAGCGGTGGTGCAGGCATTGCTGGCGCGTTGCGCGCAGCTCGACGCCGGCGTGCGCCATATCGACCGCGTCATCGATGGCGTACTGCTGCCCGGACTGGCCGATGCGCTGCTGGCGCGCATGGCCGACGGGGTTGCCGTGGCGTCGATCAGGATCGCCGGCGGTGCTGGCGGCGATGGGATGTTTGACTACGTGATTGCCTGAGGAGAGCGGCCATGTTGAATATTGCGCAATTGCTGGTGCCGGTCAGCGTGCAGCAGGCCTGCGGCGTCGATTTGTCGTTCAGCGCCGACGTGGACGAGATTGTGCAGGCGCGGGCGCATGACGACCCGTCGCTGGCGCAGGGCGAGTGGGTGGCGGTGCTCAAGGAAGCCGACTGGGCGTTCGTCGCGGCGCGCTGCGCGGCGCTGATCGAATCGCGCAGCAAGGACCTGCGACTGGCCGTGTGGCTGGCCGAGGCCCATGCCAAACTGCGTGGCTTGCGCGGCCTGGGCGACGGTTTTACGCTGCTGGCCGGCCTGTGCGAACGGTATTGGGACGGCATGTTTCCCCTGCCGGATGATGGCGGCGATCATGGACAGCGCGGCGGCAATCTGGCCTGGCTGTTGGCGCGTACGCCGCAGTTGGTGCGGCACATGCCGGTCAGTGAGGATGGTGCGGTGGCGATGGCCGATTTCGACATGGCGCGCCAGCGCATCAAACTGGCGGCCCAGGGCGGTGCCGATCCGTGGGGCGCACAGGGCGGCGCGCAAGGAGAAGCCGGGCCGAGCCTGGCGGAGCTCGACGCGGCGCGGCGGCGCAGTTCGGCGTCCTTTCACCAGCGCTTGCTGGACGATGCGCGCTATTGCCTGTCAGCGCTGGCGCAATTGCAGGCCGTCGCCGACGCGCAATTGGGGGCCGACAGCCCCGGCTTCGGCGCCGCCCGCGAGGCGCTGATGAACGCGCTTGATTTTATTGAACCGCTGGTGCCGGGCGCTGCGGGCGATGCAGTGCCCGGTGGCAACGGCGGCGTTGGCGGGCATGCCGCGCTGGCCGTCCAGCAGCAGACGGCCAGCGCGCCGCGCGGCGTGCAAGGCCGGCGCCAGGCGCTGGCGCAATTGCGCGAGGTGGCGGATTTTTTCCGCCGCACCGAGCCGCACAGTCCGGTTGCTTATCTGGCGGACAAGGCGGCGTACTGGGGAGAAATGCCGTTACACGTGTGGCTGCGCAGTGTACTGAAGGACCCGGG
>JAIENA010000286.1 GCA_019751755.1 Burkholderiaceae bacterium
GGCGACAAACCGTTGGCGCTGGACGGCCTGGCGCGCTTGGGCGACTTGCTGCAATACGCATTGACCACCAGTGAGCAGGACTGGATCACGCTGGAACAAGAACTACAATTCATGCACGATTACCTGGACTTGCAGCGCCTGCGCTTCGGCCCGCGCCTGCGGGTGCGCATCGAGGGCGTTCCGGCGCTCGCTGGCGGCATGGAATGCCCGCCGATGCTGCTGCAACCGCTGCTGGAAAACGCGCTGCGGCATGATCTCGAATGCCATGACGGCGACAGCGATATCGTGGTGGCGTTCGCGCTGGACGTACACGGCTTGCTGGTGCGGGTTAGTAATCCGGCGTCGCCGCCGGCGGAACATTTGGCGGCGCCGTCCGGACAGCGTTCCCGCGCGCCGGGCGCGGGCCTGGGCATTGGCTTGCGGGGCACGCGCGCGCGCCTGCGGCTGGCCTATGGCGATGCCGCGTCACTGGAAACACGCCATGCCGATGGCCGTTTCGTGGCCGAGTTGCGCCTGCCACGGGCCCCGGAATGAGTGCGATGAGTCCCATGAGTGCCATGAATCCCATGCATCACACAAGTACCGCGCTCAACGTCCTGATCGTTGACGACGAAGCCCATGCGCGCACCAATTTGCGGTTGATGTTGCAGGAGTTGCCGGGCTGGCAGGTGGTGGGCGAGTGCGCCGGCGCGGCGGCGGCGCGCGAGCGGCTGGCGCAGGGTGGGGTGGATGTGGTGCTGCTGGATGTGCAAATGCCGCAGGAGAGCGGGCTGGAACTGGCGCGCGCCTGGAGTCGCCATGAAATGCCGCCCTTGGTGGTGTTTGTCACGGCGCACCGCGGCCACGCGCTGGAGGCGTTCGACGTCCACGCGCTCGACTACCTGGTCAAACCGGTCGATGAACGCCGCCTGCGGCAAGCGCTGGAGCGGGCCACGGCCATGCTGGACCAGCGCGCCGCCTATACCCGGGCGCTGCGCCGGTTTGCCGATCCCGCCCCCGGCTACTGGCAGGAGCTGGCGGTGCGCTCGGTGGGGCGGATCGACCGGGTGGCGCTGGCGGACGTGCTGTGGCTCGGCAGCGCCGGCAATTACGTGGAACTGCACCTGGTGGGGCGCGCGCTGCTGCATCGCAGCACCCTGACCGAACTGGAACGCTACCTCGATCCGGCGGTATTCCTGCGCATCCACCGCCGCACCTTGGTGCGGTATGGGCAACTGCAAACCTTGCGGCAGACGCCGGAGGGTGGATATACCGCTGTGCTGTGCTGCGGCGTCGAGCTGGCGGTCAGCGAGCGCTATGTGGCGCAGGTGAGGGCGGCGCTGACGGCGCAGGGCGGCTTTCCGGCCTGAAATTGAAGAGCGAGCAAGAAACTTGCAACGATGACTGGACAGGCGGCAACCCGCTGTCTATAATATGGCCTCTTTTCCCTGATAGCTCAGTCGGTAGAGCGACGGACTGTTAATCCGCAGGTCCCTGGTTCGAGTCCAGGTCGGGGAGCCAGAATTCGGTAGCATGCAAAAACCCAGCCCTAAAACGGCTGGGTTTTTGCGTTCTGAGGACTGTTTTTTGCGTAAAGTGGTCGTGGCGAGTCGCTTTGCCTCTGCGGGGGACTGCTGTTCGTTACATGATATGCTGGCGTATCGCAATGCACACAGCCTTAAGGATGCTTCAGTTGCAATTTTCCATCCCCCGCTGGTTATTGTTGTGCTGGTTATCTGTGCCGCTGGCTCCGGCCTTCGGCATGACTTTGTGTGTGAGCGACCGGCCTGCGGCGCCCTTGACCTTTCCCGATCACGACGGACAGGGCCAATACTTGGCGCGTGTTGCGGCACGGGCTGC
The DNA here is from genome assembly GCA_019751755.1 of Burkholderiaceae bacterium. Classification (GTDB taxonomy): domain Bacteria; phylum Pseudomonadota; class Gammaproteobacteria; order Burkholderiales; family Burkholderiaceae_D; genus Rugamonas. Next base: position 1,840 of record JAIENA010000286.1, read on the forward strand.
GGGCGTCGAGCCATTGTTCGTGGTGCTACCGTGGCGGCGTTGTGTAGAGGCGTTGCGAATAGGGCAAGTGGATGGCGTGCTGGGTGTGCAAGCGTTTCAGTCCTACAAGGATTTCATGCGCTTTCCGCTCAAGAATGACTTGCCGGATAGTAGCTATTCTTTAGGTGTGGACAAGTGGGTATTTGTTACTCGCGCCGACCAGCCATTGCACTGGAATGGCAAGACCTTGTCAGGGTTGAGCACATCGGTGTCCTATCCCAGCGGTGTCAACGTCGTACGGCTGGCGCTGGACAGTCTCGGCATCCGCAATTCCGACTCCGCCAAGACGGCGCTGCAATTGATGCAGATGCTGAAGGCTAGTCGCTTTCAAGTGGTGGTGATACGCGAATCGGATGCGCAGATTTTTCTTGCGCAAGAGGAGTTCAAGTCATTGCGTATGATCGCGCCAGCATTTTTAATGAGCGATGCCTACCTCACATTCGGACACGATTATGCGCAAGCCAATCCCGACGTGGTGGCCACAACGTGGGAAGCGATACGCCGCATCAGGGCCAGCCGGGAATGGACGGAGTTGGCGCCGACGTTGGCGAAATAGCGGGTTGTGGTCCGGGCTGGTTCATCCGCAGAGTTTGATCCGGCGTTTGCATGGTGGTCAAACGGTCGATTCGGGTCTTGTGGCCGCGTTGCCGGAGTATACTAGGGGACAGGTGAGTCATCACCATCCCTTCACATTGGGCGCTGTAAAAGGCGCTAAAGCGGCATTAAGAGGCACCATCATGGCAAAAAAGAAAGAAGAGCTGGACCCGGAAACCCTGGAACTGATCCAGTGGTGTATCGAAGTGGAGGGCTGGCTGGTGAAGGGCGGCGCCACGGTGGAGCAGGCTCAGGATCATATTGAAGAAGAGGTCGAGTGGTTTACCGACTTGTTCTATGACGGCCTGACGCCGGAACAGGCGGCGAAAGAAGCGTTGGCCTGAGTTGCTGCAGGCGCGGGGTGTTAAAATCTTGCTTTTTAACATTTCCGCTGCAGCATTTCCACGGAATCCGCGATTACGGTGGACGAGAGCGGGACGCTTCAGTATTCTCATGGAATTGACCAGGTGCGAGCAGGACTTGCCACGGGAACAAGACCAAAACAGGGGGCAGCATGGCAGTGGAAGTAGATGAGAAGATTGTGTACGGTACAGAAGACTTATTAACCAGTTTGTGCAACTCGGTGACCCGCGTGCTGGGCATCGCCACGCAAAGCAAGGTCCACTATTCCGCCATGGTGCAGCGTATCACCAAGGTCGGCCTGAAACCGGATATCGGCTGTTTCGTCCTGTTTGATGGTGGTTTTACGGGCTTGGTCGTGCTGAATTTCTCGGCCGATACGGCGATGGAAATCTATGAGCGCTACATGCTGCACATGGGCATGCCAAAGTCGGAACTGTCGAGCTCGCACACGGCCGATGAAGTGTCGAACATCATGGGCGAACTGATGAACCAGATCGTCGGTGACTTTACCGGCAAGATCCGGCGCGAACTGCAAACCAACATCACGCAAAACCAGCCGAAAATGCTGGTGCTGACCAAGCAGGTGATGCTGAACGTGGATACGCCGCTGGACCGCCCGGAAATGCGCCGCGTCTCGTTCTACACCGAAAAGAACAATGTGTTCTACCTGGAGCTGGCGATCGACCGCACGGAATTCATTCGCCTGTACGATTTCGATGCGCTCGAAGTGCCAGACCCGGACAAGCTGCTGGACGACGAACAGGCCGGCCACAACGCGCCTGCCAATGAATCGAAGCAACTGTCGTCGGACGACAGCGACGAATTGCTGAAATCGCTGGGCATGTAAGGCCAGGCAACAAGTCAAGCAAACAGGGGCGCAAGCCCCTGTTTTTATTTTAGCGGTACTTCTGCAAGATCCGCTCCAGCGCCCCCGCATGCAACAACCGCTCCTGTGCGCCGGAGAGCTCCAGCAGCGACACTTCGCTGTACTTGGTGCGCGCGCAATACATGGCAAAGTGGCTGACCACCAGCGGCGACAGCGCCAGCGCGGCCATGCGCCCGTCATTGCGGCGCAGGTACTGGAAATCGAGCGTGCGCATCATCGAATAATCGGTGCGTCCCGCCAACTGCTTGAGCAGCAGCGCGCTTTCCCCTTGCGCGTCTTCGCGTCGCGCCTTGCCCGAGGCGAACAAGGCATCGAGCTTGCGGTAGGTGTAGCCATGCACGCCGCCGATGGTTTTGCCTTCCAGGTCGCGCATCGACAGCGCCGGCGGTTTGTCGGCAAGCCCGATCACCCGTTCCTCGACTTCCATGAACGGCGCTGGCCAGTCATAGTCGGCCGCGATCTCCGGCGTCAGCCACTCCGGGCTGACGAAGCAGCGCAAGTCCACTTTATGGCCTTCCACCGCCCAGTCCTGGCGCTTGCGCGGCAACACCAGGTGCACCGGCCGGCGCCCCAGTTCGTGGGCCAGCGCATCTTGCCAATCCTTGATCAAGCCGTCCGCCAACTCCGGGCCGTGCGGCGTGTTGCGGATCAGTCCCATCGGCAGTGAGCGGCCATCGACCACCAGGAAACGCAACGGTTCCTGCGCGCTGGCGGCGGTGCCGCCGGCGCACGCCGCCAGCGCGAACATGACTTTCATCTTGGTATGCATAATGTGACCATCTTATGACAAGGCATCGGCCGGCCCCTATCACCATTCAAGATGTGTGGTTATTTCGTCCGCACGCTTGCACATTTCAGCGCCATCGGCTTGGATGTACACTTGAGCAACAAAAATGGAAGGGGTGCCGTATGCGGATCCATCGACGACTGAACGCCGCCGCGCTGCTGGCGGCCGGCATCCACACCATCGCCGCAGCCGTAGCTGCCGCCCCCGAGCCGCCGCCGCCCCAGCAGCAGCCCTTTATTTGCCGCACCCAGGAATCTGGCCTGGGGCAGCCGCTGATCGATAATCAGGATGGCATCGGCCACCCGGTGCGCGACGCTGCCACCGGTCAAGTCGTCGGCTACAGCCGCCAGTGCCAACTTGCGCCCCGCACTGAATATTTTTACTTTAACGGCAG
>JAIENA010000195.1 GCA_019751755.1 Burkholderiaceae bacterium
CGCACAAACCACTCCCGGGAAGCGCCGCGAAGAAAATGGAAAAATATTGGCCAGATTTTTGACAGACTTCCTTTAAAAACTGGCTTCATGAGGAAGCGGCCTACCACGAATACACAGAAAGCCCACGAATTCAGGTTCGTGGGCTTTTTTGTTTCTGGTCGCTTTCAGGTCGCTTACCCAAGTTGAAGCGGTGGGACGAACCCCACGACCGAGCGTTGCTTTTACGCTATGATATTGCTTGTATTCAACCCTCATAGCCAGCGCGTTCAAGGCCCACATACCGATGACCGACAAAAAAAATCTTTCCGAACGCGACATCTGCACCAAGTACATCACACCAGCTATCACGGCAGCAGGCTGGGATCTGCACACGCAGATACGCGAGGAAGTGAGCTTCACCAAGGGCCGCGTCATCGTTCGTGGCAAGCTGCACGCCCGCGGCGAACAAAAACGCGCTGACTATATTCTGTACTACAAGTCCAATATCCCTATCGCCGTCATTGAGGCCAAAGAGAATGGGCACAGCGTCGGTGCGGGTATGCAGCAAGCGCTGAACTACGCAGAAACCCTGGGCGTACCATTTGTATTCAGTTCCAACGGCGATGCCTTCCTGATGCATGACCGGACCGGTTTGGCCGAGAAGATCGAACAAGAACTGGCGCTGGATGCATTCCCGTCGCCAGCAGAACTTTGGCAACGTTACTGCCAGTGGAAGGGCCTGGACACAATAGAAGCACGCCATACAGTCGAGATGCCCTATTACGACGACGGCAGCGGACGCGCGCCGCGCTACTATCAGGCCAATGCCATCAACAATACCGTGGAAGCGGTCGCCAAAGGTCAGCAGCGCATTCTGCTGGTCATGGCCACCGGGACCGGCAAGACCTACACCGCGTTTCAGATCATCTGGCGCTTGTGGAAGTCCGGCACCAAGAAACGCATCTTGTTCCTGGCTGACCGCAACATCTTGGTGGATCAAACCAAGAGCAACGACTTCAAGCCGTTCGGCCCGGCAATGACCAAGATCAGCAAGCGCCAAATCGACAAGAGCTACGAAATCTACCTGTCTCTGTATCAGGCCGTCACCGGCAGCGAGGAAGAGCAAAACATCTACAAGCAGTTCTCGCCGGATTTTTTTGATCTGATCGTGATCGACGAGTGCCATCGCGGCAGCGCTGCGGAAGACTCGGCCTGGCGCGAAATTCTGGCTTATTTTTCCTCGGCCACGCACGTCGGTTTGACGGCGACACCGAAGGAAACCAAGGACGTGTCGAGCATCGTCTATTTTGGTGAACCGGTCTACAGCTACACGCTCAAGCAAGGCATCGAGGACGGCTTCCTGGCGCCATATAAAGTGGTGCGTATCGACATCGACAAGGACCTGCAGGGCTGGCGTCCAAGCAAGGGCCAAGTTGACGACAATGGCCAGCTGATAGAGGACCGTGTGTACAACCAGCGCGACATGGACCGCACGCTGATTCTGAAGCAGCGCACCGAGTTGGTCGCCAAGAAGATCACCGAATTCTTGAGCGCAACGGATCCCTACGCCAAGACCATCGTATTCTGTGACGATATCGACCACGCCGAGCGCATGCGCCAAGCCTTGGTCAACCTGAATCCGGCACGGATCAAGGAAAACCGCAAATACGTCATGCGCATCACCGGCGACGAAATCGAAGGCAAGGCGGAGCTGGACAACTTCATCAACCCCGAAGAGCGCTACCCGGTGATCGCCACCACTTCCAAGTTAATGACAACCGGTGTTGATGCACAGACCTGCAAGCTGGTGGTGCTGGACCAGCACATCAAGTCGATGACCGAGTTCAAGCAGATGATCGGACGCGGCACGCGCATCAACGAGGACTACGGCAAATTCTGGTTCACGATTATGGACTTCAAAAAAGCCACCGAGCTCTTTGCCGATCCCGCGTTCGACGGCGAACCCGTGATTATCTTCGAACCCAAAGGCGATGAAGCGCCCGTGCCGCCAGAAAGCGATCCGGACGACGTCGTTACAGGTGACGACGATGAATCCACGCCACCGGATAGCACCAATACAGGCACCACCACCGCAGGGCCCGGCGAAGGCGGTAACCCCGGCCCCGGACGCGTTAAATACGTGGTCGGCAACGTGGCCGTGTACGTCATCGCAGAGCGCGTCCAGTATTACGGGCCAGAAGGCAAGCTGATCACCGAGTCGCTCAAAAACTACACGCGCCAGACCGTCCGCAAGGACTACTCATCCCTTGATGACTTCCTGCTGCGCTGGGACAAGACCGAGCGCAAGGCCGCAATTCTGCGCGAACTGGAAGAACATGGCGTCCTGCTCGATCCGCTGGCCGAAGAAGTCGGCAAGCATTTCGACGCCTTCGATCTGATCTGCCACGTCGCCTTCGACCAGCCGCCGCTGACCCGCCGTGAGCGGGCCGACAACGTCAAGAAGCGCAACTACTTTGCCAAATACGGCGAGCAGGCGCGCAAGGTGCTTGAAACGCTGCTCGAAAAATACGCCGATACCGGTATCGAGAACATCGAAGACATCAAGATCCTCACGCTCGATCCCTTCAAGAACATGGGCACCGCCACCGAACTGGTATCGGCCTTCGGCGGCAAGCAGGGCTATACTAGCGCCCTGCACGAGCTAGAGAAGCAACTCTACGCATAGTTGTCAGTTTTTCCTCCTTACCTATTTCCGTAAAGCCGTCCATTTCATGAGCATTTCCAGCACGATCAAATCCATCCAAGACATCATGCGCAAGGACGTCGGCGTCGATGGCGACGCCCAGCGCCTTAGCCAGCTGGTCTGGATGCTTTTCCTGAAAATTTTTGACGATCGCGAGAGCGAATGGGAACTGCTGCAAGACGACTACAAGTCGCCACTGCCCGAGGAATACCGCTGGCGTAACTGGGCGGCGGACGCCGAAGGCATGACCGGTGACGAGCTCAAGCGTTTTCTCGACAACGACCTGTTCCCCGCGCTGCAACAGCTGCAAGCAAAGGGTGGCGACCAGCGCGGCTATGTGATCCGCTCCGTGTTCGAGGATTCCTACAACTACATGAAGTCCGGCCAGTTGATCCGGCAAGTCTTGAACAAGATCCAGGAAGGCATTGACTTCAATAAAGCGCAAGAGCGCCACCTGTTTGGTGACATGTACGAACAATTGCTGCGCGATTTGCAGGCCGCAGGCAACGCGGGCGAGTTCTACACACCGCGCGCCGTGACCGAATTCATGGTCCGCATGGTGAACCCGCGCCTTGGCGAAAAGGTGATGGACCCCGCTTGCGGCACCGGCGGCTTCCTGACCTGCTCGATTGAACACATCCGCAAGCAGGATGTAAAGACGGTCGACGACGAAAGCCGACTGCAAACAAGTATCCTGGGCATCGAAAAGAAACCCATGCCGCACTTGCTGTGCACCACCAACATGATCCTGCACGGCATCGACGTGCCGATCAATATCCGCCACGACAACACCCTGTCCTACCCGCTGATCAGCTGGGGACCAACGCAGCGCGTTGATGTCATCGTGACCAACCCGCCGTTCGGTGGCATGGAAGAAGATGGCATCGAAACCAATTTCCCCGCCGCTTTCCGTACCCGCGAAACCGCCGATCTGTTCGTGCTCTTGATCATGCAAATGCTCAAAGCCGGAGGCCGCGCCGCACTGGTTTTGCCGGACGGCTTCCTGTTCGGCGAAGGCATCAAAACCCGCATCAAGGAAAAGCTGCTGGAAGAGTGCAACCTGCACACCATCATCCGCTTGCCCAATGGCGTATTCGCTCCATACACGGGCATCAAGACCAATCTGCTGTTCTTCAGCAAGGGCACGCCAACCCAGCACATCTGGTTCTACGAACACCCTTACCCACCCGGCGTAAAAAGCTATAACAAGACCAAGCCGATGAAGATCGAAGAATTCGATACCGAGGCGGCGTGGTGGGGCACGGAGTCGGACGGCTTCCAGCACCGGGTCGAGAACGAACAGGCGTGGAAGGTCAGCCTGGAAGACATCAAGGCGCGCAACTACAACCTCGATTGCAAAAACCCGCACATCGGCGAGCAGGAAGTCCACGACCCTGAATTGCTGCTGGCGCAATACAAGACCATGCAAGCGGATATTGCCGCGCTGCGCGGACAGCTCAAAGACGTATTGACCGAGGCCCTGCAACGCGAGGTGAAGGCATGAACGCGGTTCAGCAATTACTGACCGATCACATCGACATCTGGACAGCAGCAGAAACCGAGAAAAGATCAGGACGGGGCCGTGCGTCCGGTAGCGCATCGAGCGTGTATGGCATCAAGAAACTGCGCGAATTAATTCTGGAACTCGCTGTGCGCGGGAAACTGGTGCCGCAAGATGCTAACGATGAACCTGCAAGCGAAATGCTCAAGCGCATAGAAATTGAAAAATCCAAGCTTATCGCCGAAGGCAAAATTAAGAAAGGAAAATCGCTAGCAGCATTGACTAGAGAGGAGTGCCCCTTCGAAATGCCAAATGGTTGGTCGTGCGCTCGCTTGGCTGATCTTGTAAACATTTTGAACGGAAGAGCCTACAAGAAAGAAGAGTTGCTTGACGAAGGGACACCGGTCCTTCGTGTCGGAAATCTATTTACATCAGATCACTGGTACTACTCAAATCTTACGCTGGAAGACGATAAATATTGCAATAAGGATGATTTATTGTTTGCATGGTCCGCATCATTCGGGCCATTTATTTGGCAAGGTGAGAGATCGATTTACCACTATCACATCTGGAAGCTTGACCTTTATGGCATCGATCTTCTTTATAAACGCTACCTCTACACCTTCCTGCTTGAGCAAACGCAGAAAATTAAGTCTTCTGGTCATGGCGTAATGATGATCCACATGACTAAAGAAAGAATGGAGGGCGGTTTCAAGAACCAACTGCAACACTGGGTTAATTAACAGTAATATCCGGATTATTTAATTGTGCCATG
>JAIENA010000348.1 GCA_019751755.1 Burkholderiaceae bacterium
GCGCCGCGCGCAACGGCCGTTGGGCCGGCGTGCGGCGGGATGGCACGTTTCACAACAGCACTTTCTAATTTAAAGGTGGCAACCGCATTGGACAGAATGGCCGCCTGTTCCGCCAGCGATGCCGAGGCGGCGGCGGCTTCTTCGACCAGCGCGGCATTTTGCTGGGTGCCTGCATCCAGCGTGGAGACCGCCTGGTTAATTTGGTTAATCCCCAACTCCTGCTGGTGGCTGGCGGCACTGATCTCGGCGATGATGCTGCTGACACGGGCGATACTGGTCACGATTTCGCCCATGGTGGCGCCGGCTTCACGGACCTGGATCACGCCGGTGTCGACCTGTGTGACCGAGTCCCCGATCAGCGCCTTGATATCTTTGGCGGCATCGGCGCTGCGATGGGCCAGGCTACGCACCTCGGACGCCACCACGGCAAAACCACGCCCTTGTTCACCGGCACGCGCCGCTTCCACGGCGGCATTGAGCGCCAGGATATTGGTCTGGAAGGCGATGCCATCGATCACGCTGATGATGTCGGCGATGCGTGTCGATGCCGAACGGATCGATTCCATGGTGTTGACCACATTGCCGACCACTTCGCCGCCGCGCGCCGCCACCTGCGACGCGTCTTGCGTCAACTGCATCGATTGGCGAGCATTCTCGGCATTCTGGCGCACCGTGGCGGTCAGCTCTTCGAGCGAGGACGCGGTCTCTTCCAGGTCGGCCGCCTGTCCCTCGGTTCGGCCCGACAGGTCAAGGTTGCCACTGGCGATCTCGCCCGTGGCGTTGGCGATATTGGCCGCGCCGTCGCGCACCATCAGCACGGTGGCCGCCAATTTGCTTTGCATCGCGTCGAGCGCCTGCATCAATTCGCTCATCTCATCATTGCCTTGGACCTCGATAGGGTTGGACAAGTCACCTTCGGCCATGCGCGAAAAGTGGGCGACGGCGCTCCGAATCGGGGTCAGAATGGAACGCAGCAACGAAGCCCCTGAGGCCAGCATCAGAGCGATGCCAATCAGGATGGCGCCGCCGGTGAGCAAACGCACATTCTCATACAGCGCTTGGCTTTCCTCATAGTGCTCGGTGTTCATTTTGCCCTGGAATTCGCTCAGTGTCTGCGCACTGTCGGACAGTTTGGCGAACAGCGGTTGCATCAACGTCATGGTGATCTTGTCGGCCAGCGCCGCATCTTTAGCATTGAGTGCGCGTACCAGCGGCTGGAAACCTTGCTCGATGAATTCCTTGCGAAACTTACCCATCTGGTCCGACAACCGTTTTTCTTCCTCGCCCTGCGGCAGGGCCAGATAACGGGCCCAGGCCTTGTCGGACAAGCTCACGAAGTTCTCGGCACGCGCCAGGGTTTTGCCCGAATCCGGTAATTCAGGGTGCATCAGCACCCGGTCCAGCGCCAACCGCGCGCGCGCCAGCGCAAGTTGCGACTCGCTGATGGCCATCGCCGACGGCATGGTATTTTCGTTGACATCTTGCAGGCTGGCATTGACTTTGTGCATGCCGTACAAGCCACCCAAGCCATTGAGCACAATCAACAGCCCCAAGATGGCCATGGTTGCGACGAGTCTAAATTTTATGGTGATCTTCATGATAACGCTCCATACACTATTGCCTGCTGTCAGGGTATTTGGGATAGCAGCGCCGGTGCTGGTATCAAGCTGGCAGATCGGCAGCGTAGTGGCTGCGTTGAAGAAGGAGAAGAAACGAGGGCGGGGTTTCTGTTAGATATATAAATTTCTTTATAGCATGTATTTTACGCTAATTCTGTGACAATTGGTAAGAATTCGAAAGAGCAATTTTCACAACAATGTTTAGCGGCAATGCATCGCTGCATCGAGCGCCCGAGCCTGTGCCGATGGAAGGGGGCAACTGTTTTATGGTAGTTGTGTAATTTGCATGTCATATGACGTCGTTACACTTGCGTCCTTTACTTCAGACCACTGGATTACTCTATGTATTACGTTCCGTCGCGCCCGCTGATCCTCGCCCTCAGTATCGCAGTTGCCCTGAGTGCCTGCGGCAGCACCAATAACAACGACCAGATCCTGGTCATTCCGGCGGCGCCGGCCGACCAGGGGGCCGCCGAGGTGGTGCCGGTGCCCGCCGCGACTGCTTTCGTCGATACCGTCGCGTCCAACCAACGCGGCGATGCCCGCTATGCGACGCTCGAGACCAATGCCGGGGTGCGTGTGCTCAGCGGGATGCTGCAAATCTGGAAGCCGTTGACCGAACTGGTCGACGCGGGTTCTCCGGCACCGGCGGTCGGCGCCTTCCCGGCCGTCGCCGTGTCCAAGTGGACCGGTTTGCCCAACGACGGCACCGACGGCGGCACCATCGTCAACCAGTCAGTGCACGCCGCCAATATCGATTACGTGGTCAAGGCCACCGCCAACCGCACACCAGAGCAGACGCTGGCCGCCTATCTGGACGATCGCCGCAACAAGGGCTATAGCGTCAGCGACGCCATGGGCCCGTTGACGGCCGCTTGGCGCAACGCCGCCCAACAGACCACCACCATCAACGCCGTGCCGGCCGACGCCACCACCGTGCTGTATAACGATGGCGGCAACAACAACGGCGTCGGTGGCAGTGCCAATCCCAGCTTCGGCGCCGTCGTCGATTTCGTCAACATGGTTGGCGCCAACGGTTCGACCGAGCCGGCCAAGCGCTTCTATAAATATGCCCGCCCTTATCGCTGGAGCGCCGCGGTGCAGGTGCTACCGGCGCTGAACCCGGCCAAGAGCGGGACGCCAGCCACCGATGGCGGCTTCACCAGCGGCCACTCGGCCGAGGCGATGCGCAACGCGCTGGCCATGGCTTATGTGGTACCCGAGCGCTTCCAGGAGATCCTGAGCCGTGGCCTGGAACTGGGCGAGTCGCGCATCCTGGCCGGCATGCATTCGCCGCTCGACGTGCTGAGTGGCCGGATTCACGGCGAGGCGGTGGTGGCCGCCAACCTGGTCGATCCGGCCAATGCGGCCAAGAAGGCGGACGGCTACGCGCAGGCCCACAGCACCCTGATGGCGGCGACGTCGACCACGCCGACGACCTTTACCGCGTTCGCCCAGGCGGGCACCGACCGCTTCTCCGACTACGCCACCAACAAGGCCAACTACCTGCGCCGCATGACCTACGGTTTCGCACCGATCGCGCCGACCACCGTGCCGGCCGCCGTGCCGAAGGGGGCTGAAGTGCTGCTCGAAACGCGCCTGCCGTATTTGAGCGAGGCCCAGCGCCGCGTGGTCCTGAAGACCACGGCCGTCGCCTCCGGCTATCCGGTGATGGACGATCCTGAGGGCTGGGGGCGCCTGAATCTGTTCGCGGCTGCCGACGGCTACGGCGCCTTTACCGGCAACGTGATGCTGGTGATGGATGCGGCCAAGGGCGGCTTCCACGCGGCCGATCGCTGGCGCAACGACATCGGCGGCACGGGCAAGCTGGTCAAGCAGGGCAGCGGCGCGCTCAAGCTGGCCGGCAACAATACCTGGACCGGTGGCACTGAATTGCTGGCCGGCACGCTCGAGGGCGCGTCGCCGACGGCATTCGGCGCCGGTGACGTTCATGTCAGCGGCGGCACGCTGGTCGCCAGCGCGCCGTCCGAACTCAAGCTGGCAGGCAAGTACACGCAACTGGCCGGCGCCACCACCTTGGAGCTGAACGCCCTCGGCGCCCGCCAGGGCACGTTGACGGTGGCCGGCACCGCCACCATCGCCGGCGGCGCGCTGCGCGTCAAGTTCCCGGGGGGCTACAAGCCGAAGGCGGGCGATAGCATCGTCGTGCTGAGCGCGGCCAGCCTGAAGGGCCGCTTCACCACCATCACCGTCGACGGCTTCAACAAAGTCGATCCGGTGTATAGCGCGACAACGCTGACGTTGACGGTGGCTAACTAAGAATGGTTCCGGGCGGGGGCTGGCGCCGCCCGGAATGTCGCCCAGCCCGCACGCGCTTTTGGCGCGCCTGGCGCGCCTGGCGGATTGGCGGCAACCCGGCGTCAATGCAAGCGCGCGGTTGGATGCGTTTGATCGTCAGGGTGCTCGTCAGCTATTCGCGATGCCGAAAGGAACATGGCCAGTAGCAACAAACTCACGCGCGGAATCGCAGTGGGATTGTTGGTCGTCAAAGAAGATGTCCGCTTCAAAGGCTTTAAGGAAGGCCCCTTTGGGCATGCCACCCAGGAACAATGCTTCATCAATGCGGATGTTCCAGGCCCGCAGGGTCCGGATTACGCGCTCGTGCGAAGGCGCGGAACGGGCGGTGACGAGGGCGGTGCGGATCGGTGAATCATCCGCACCGTGTGCCGCTTGAATTGCATGTAACGCCGCGAGCACTTGCTTGAACGGCCCGCCCGGCATCGGATCCCTGGCCGCGTTGCGTTCATTCTCGGCAAACGCACGCAGGCCGAGTTGTTTATAGATCCGCTCGGACTCGTCGGAGAACAACACGGCGTCGCCGTCGAAGGCTATGCGCAATTGGCCGCTGTCATTGTCACTACGGGAGGGCAGGATGGTGGCGGCGGCGTGGCCGTGTGCCAGCGACTCCCGGACGTCGGTCGGATTGGTTGACAGGAATAATTGCGCGCCAAACGCCTGGACGTAGCGATGCGGGCTGGCGCCGGAGCAAAATGCCGCGCGCGTGATCCCCAGGCCGTAGTGCTGGATCGAATTGAAAATCCGCAGGCCGGTATCCGCGCTATTGCGGGACAGCAGCACCACTTCCACCAATGGCGCCTCCGATGCGTTGCGGTTTAATGCCAGTAATTTACGCGCCAGGTTGAACGCGGCTCCCGGCTCCAGCAACACGTTTTCATTGTCGCGCTGGTGGGCGCAATAAGCCTCCACGCCTTCGTTTTCATACACGGCGTGACTCTGGTCGAGTTGAAACAGCGCGCGCGAGGAAATGGCAACGACCAGTTTGTTATCGGTTTCTTTCTGCATGCAGCCTCCTTTGGTCACATCTTACGTGGTGATGCGACAG
>JAIENA010000268.1 GCA_019751755.1 Burkholderiaceae bacterium
ATCAGCCTTGTGTGGACCGGCGGCATGATGTTGCTACGCAAAGCCGATATCGGGGAATTCTTTGCTGAATTCTTCCGCTTTATCTTCTTCACCGGTTTGTTCTGGTGGATGCTGATCAATGGTCCGGCGATGGCGATTGCCATTATCGACTCCATGCGCGCCATAGGTGCGGCAGCCAGCGGCGGACCGCTGGCGTCGCCGAGCGGTATCGTCGATATCGGCTTTGCCATTTTTGCAAAGGTACTCGACAAGTCGACCGTCTGGTCGCCCATCGCCAGTGCGATCGGGATCGTTCTGAGCATCATCATCTTGCTCGTGCTGGCGCTCGTCGCAGTCAATATGCTTTTGCTGATGATCAGCGCATGGGTACTGGCCTATGCGGGCATCTTCTTTCTCGGCTTTGGCGGCGCTCGCTGGACGTCCGAAATAGCAATCGGCTACTTCAAAACGGTCCTCGATATCGCTGCGCAAATTTTGGTGATGACGCTGCTGGTCGGCATCGGCAAGAGCTTCATTGACGACTACTACACCCACATGGGCGCGGATTTAAAAATGACCGAGATGGCCGTCATCATGGTCGTGGCCGTGATCTTGCTGGCGCTGGTCAACAAACTGCCCCCAATGGTTGGCGGACTCGCACATGGCGGCGGCGCTGGGCCACTGGGCGGCGGATTCGGCGCTGGCTCGATCATGGCTGCGGCGGCGATGGGGGCTGCGGCGGTAGCATCAGCAGGTTCGGCGCTGGCTGCCGGGGCGGCGAATGTCGGCGGTGGCATGCAAGCATTGAAAGCGGCGGTGGCAATGGCCAGTGCTGAAGATGGCGGGAATTCTGACAGCAGTGGCGGCCAAGCTTCCGGCGGCAGCGGCGCGGGTAGTGGCAATGCATCATTTGCCGCAGCGATGGGCGATGCACAAGCACAAGGCGCGCAATCATCAGGCGCAGGTCAACAAGGCAGTTCAGGCAGCCAGTCGGAAAAAGGCACCGCCAACGCAGATTCAAAGCAGAAATCCGGCGGCGCAAATATTGCCGCCGGGGCGGCCGGGCATCTGGTTTCCGGTGTGGTCTCCATGGCAAAAGCGAATATGAACAAGCGCATTGCCGCCACGCCAGGCGGCAAGCTGGCACAGGCCATCCGGGATACGGGGCGCGGTAATCAGCAAACTCCCGCCCGTTCAGGCGGGCAAGCCGAAAACACGCTGTCGGCAGGCGCGGCTGACGACAGCGACCCAGAAGCCGAAGTACAGGCATATATGGATCGTCACAAGCCGGATGACGATGACGGCAATGCCGCCAAAGGGACGTAACCCGTCAGGTTGAATATAGGGGGCCGCCATGGACATGACACCAGCGCTGCAGGAGCGCATTTCCTGCTCTCTTGCGGCGGCGGCCAAGTATCAAGTTCCCGCCGCCATGCTGCTGGCGGTCGCCGACAAGGAAGGCGGTCGCCCCGGCCTCGTGGTACGCAACAAGAACGGCACGAGCGATATCGGGACGATGCAGTTCAACTCGGCGTACGTTGCCACGCTGGCGCCGTATGGCATTCGGGCTGCGCACGTTGCGCTTGCTGGCTGCTATCCTTTCGAGCTGGCTGCTTGGAGGTTGCGCGACCACCTGGCCAATGATACCGGAGACGTCTGGACCAGAGCCGCCAACTACCATTCGCGGACACCGCAGTACAACAGCGTTTACAGGGCCGATTTGATTGTAAAGGCAAGGCAATGGAACGCTTGGTTGACGCCGCGTTTGCAACCAGGCCAAACCACCCAATTCAATCAGCGGCAGCCAGCCAATGTCGGCTATATAACTCCAGCCAGCAGCGCGGCCCGATGGAATGCCGTGATATCAACGTCGCCCAGCAGCTATGTCCAAAGGTCTATCGTGGCTGCGCCAGCAAATGGGATTGAGAGCGAAGGAGTCCGGCCATGAATGATTCTATCTACACCCTGATGGACGCCTTGGCGATAGCCTCAGTCTCCATGGATAAGGAAGGCAAGTCCGAACCGCAGAATTGCTGGGTGGCTGATGGCGGTCTATTTAATATATGGGTTATCGCAGAAAATGGCGATCGGACTTTAGTTCGTAAAAACCTGACCGCCCTACTATCCAGTGCGCTCACCAGTTCAGCGAATCATGGTGCCCGAGTACGTGGACTGGCACACACCTACGAAGCTGTACCGGTTGAGGCTGCAATCGATATAAAGTGATTCAGAAGAATCCGCAGAACGAACCATCAGGGCAGTGCGATCCAATGACTTGGCGACAGCAAATAACGCCACCCTCCCGCCAATTAAAAAAAGGGAGGCTGGGCGCCAAACCGCAGCAGCATATTCCTCGTATCTTCGATGCCGAATTCAGCGGAATCCAACGGACATAGGCCACGTGATTTCGCGATCCCTTCCGCCACCATAAATGCCGCAACGCGCTCCCGCCAAAGCGCTTGCAGCGCGGCGACCACAAAGCTGCGGTCATCTTCCCGTAGTACGTTTTGCAAATCGTTTTCCATCACAACTCCTCCCCCCCTGTATGGCGTCACACAGCCACTCCGCCATCGCCGGCTACTACGTGGCGATGGCAACTGACGGCTTGCGGACAGCCCAAGGTGCTGATTTCCTTCATGTGGATGCAGTCCTGTTACTGGCACTGCCGCCTCATGGAAGTTTGCGACGTGAACCACCGCCAGGTGGGCGTCGCGCTGGTACGAATGCCAAAATGATCCCGAAGAATCCGTACAAAAATACGCAGTAATGCGCCGCCGCAAGTGGTTGTGGAATCATTGCGTCGCGTGGGTATCCTGTGACGTAGAGCCACAACAATCCCGTTGCACTGATCAGATAGCATACCGATGCGATACCGAGGAAAATAAATCCGGTTCGCGTCCAAACATTTTGTTCATTTCGATTTTCCATCATTCATCCCCTCAAGCTGGCAACCGGCCAGCGTCAAAAGTCCAATAACCCAACTTTCCCTATTGGCGACAATGCCCTTACCCGCTCATTGCCGCCGACGGCCACCACCTACGCCACTTTGATGGATCGCCGCTGCCCATGCCCCTGCTGCAGTTCCTGGGTCAGCTCTTGAGTCTTTTTCTCGTGCCGCTCGATTTCCGCCGCGACCGCCGTTCGGATTTGGCGGTCAAGACCGTCCCGCCCCAGCGCGCTCTTGGTCGCCAGGTCGTTGAAGTCAGTGAAATTGGCGGCATGCTTGGCCTGCTCGTCCGGGGCGAAGATCGGCAGCACCAACTTGCCACCAGTCAGTTGCGCCGCTTCCTGCGCCTTCTCCCGGCCGGGGTTATGCCCGCGTGCCGCCTGCTGTGCCAAGTCGTTGTCACCAGCGATCACCACCGGCTTGCCCGGAAACTTCGCATGCAAAGCCTGCGCCACCAGCGGCAAGTTGCCGGAATCGAACGCGGCGACCGTCGCGTGCTTCAATGACTCGGCCAGGCTGCACGCCGTGGCATAGCCTTCCGCGATCACCAGCGCCGGCGCCTTTGCCAGCGCTTCCATCCCGCCGACGGGATGGAAGCAGCCAGTTTTCCGGCTGCCCTTGGCGAAACGCTTGGCGCCATCGTCGCGGATGTATTGCGTGCTCCACTGTTTGCCGTCGGCATCATATGCCGGTACATAGGTGGTTTCGCCGCCCCGGTCAGTCATCACACCTGGCTGTGGCTGCAGGCCCTTGGCGCGCATATAGGCAGTTGGCCGCTCCACCGGCACCAGGTCCGCCATTTGACGCGTCACCCTTTCGGCAATTTGTGCCTGCTGGCTGGCCAGCTGGTCGCCACGCTCCTGTAGCTTGAGCGCGGCACTGGCGCGCAGTTCGGCTTTCTGCTGCGGGTCGAGGGTATAACCCTTCGATTTCCAGTGTGTTTCCACGCCGGTCTTGTTGTTTTTGATGTACCCGGCCGGATGGCCATCGAGGTGCCCGACATAAAAGCCTGACCCGGAATGCTCGCTGAACTTCTCGCCTTCGACCGTGATGCGATGCTTCTTGCCATCCATGACCGGATGCTCGCCACTCAGCACACAACCAGCCTGGCGCAGGGCTTGCGCGAACTCTTCCTTGGGCTGCATTGCCGGGTCCTGCTGCCCCTGGAACTGGTCCGACTTCCACTTCGACAGCCTCGACATATCCGCTGCCTGACCGGCATACCAGCATTGGGCGCCTTTATCCCACTCGGCTCCCGCTGCCTTGGCCTGATGACGCTCGGCATACGGCACCGCCAAATATTGGCGCGCAGGCGCGTCCACTTCCCGCCCTTCGCTACCCTCCCCGCCTTGACCATTCTCACCGTCACGGCCCGATTTAGCCGCCTGCTGGGCATATTTTGAGAATGATGCCAAATCCGCGCCGGGTGGAACGTACCAACTCTGTTCCTGCCGATCCCATCGTGCGCCGAGTGCCTTGGCCTGATCTTTCTCGCTGTACGGAACCTGAATGTAGACCCGGTTGGCCTGGTCGGACAATTCGGTGGCGGTTTGGGTCAGCGCCTTTTCCTGCTCTGAAATTCGGCGCTGTAAGTCGGCGTCGTTACGCGTGGCGTTGAACTCGGCATCCTTGCGGATGGCACGGGCCACGGCAATGTCTTCCCGGGTACTTTCGGGATTGTGCTGCACGGACTCCTCATAAATCCGTGCCAGCTTTGCGGCTTTCTCGTACTCATTGGTTTCAGCATAGGCATCGATCAGTTTGAGCGTCCCAGCCATGTCGCGCGCATCGTCCTCTGACTCGGCATAGTCCACCGTATTCGTTGAGCCATCAGCATTCGTGGCCACCACTTTCCACGAAATTGGTTCGACGCCAGGTGGCGCCAAAACAATCGCCCCATCAACAGGACTCACAACCTCCCCCAGTATGGACACTTCACCGGTCCAGTCGGGATGCAAGTCGACTTCCAATACATCTTCCACCGTCTGCAAAAACGCGGCCGAAGCCATGTCACGCTCGGCGCCGACACTGCCATTGAGCGCTTTACGCGCATCCGCTACGGCCATCCCCCCTTCTCCAAGCCAA
>JAIENA010000242.1 GCA_019751755.1 Burkholderiaceae bacterium
CAAGCGCCAACGCAGGCGCCAACCCAGGCGCCAACCCAGGCCCCTACGCAGCCGCCGACCCAACCTCCTACGCCAGCGCCAACCACGCCGCCAACGCCCGACATCTGCGTGATCGCCCCGAACTCGGCGCTGTGCTCCGTGCTGTCCCCGCCAACGGCGGCGGAGCCCAATAAGCCGGTGGTCGTGGCGGTATCGCAAGTGATCACCGTGATCAATGACGTCCAGCCGCCGGTCGCCCAAACCGAAGTCGTCATCAAGAAGGACCCGGCCCCGACCGCCGCACCGACGGAAGGCCCGGCAGCAACCTCCGCGCCGGAAGACAAGACGGCCAAGGAAGAAACGAAGGAAACCAAATCAGCCGACAAGGGAACGACAAAAAATGAACAACCTGTCAAAAAACTCTATTGCAACTAAAGCCCTGCTGCTGATCGCGTTCTGGTTGAACTGCACGTTTGCAATGGCGGCCCAGGTGGCCGGGACGGTGACCCAGTTGAGCGGCCCGCTGCTGGCCAAGAAAGCCAGTGGCGCCGTGAAAATCCTGTCGCTGAAATCGGAAGTCGAGAGCGGCGACACGCTGGTGACGGAGAAGAACACCTACGCCCAGGTGAAATTCATCGACAACAGTGAAATCACGCTGAAGCCGGCGTCCCAGCTCACCATCGATAACTTTGCGTTCGATAACGCCAAACCCGATGGCGACAGCGCCAGCTTCAACTTGCTGAAGGGCGGCATGCGCTCCGTCAGCGGCCTGCTGGGCAAGCGCAACAAGGAAAAGTTTGCGCTCAAGACGCCGGCCGCCACCATCGGTATCCGGGGCACCACCTTCATCGTCGACTATGTGCCGGGCGGTGGCGACACCGCGCTGGCCTCGCTGCAGGCGTACTTGAACGCCAGCACGGCGGGACTCGGTGACGCGGCGCCGATTGCGCCGTTGCAATTGGCGCAGGCAGGGTTGCCAGGCTCCGGCGGTGGCCTGGCGCCCGGCCTGTATGTGCATGTGATTGACGGCATGATCAACCTGTCCAACCGGGGCGGTGTCCAGCAGTTCGCCGCCGGGCAGTTCGGTTTCACCGGCAGCGTCGTCCAGCCGCCCGTCATCGTGCCGAATAATCCCGGCATCCAGTTCAACCCGCCGCCCGCGTTCCAGTCGTCGCAAGGCCCCAATGCCAGCACAACGCCGACCAAATCGAATACGGCCGTCGATTGTGAAGTACGCTGAGCGCGTGACGTTGGTCTGACTCGCCAAAGCAACATCCCGGTGCGCCGCCCTGGCGCACCGATGCTTCCCCTCCCCAAACTGTGGTACAACGTCGCTTGACCTTCCCATGATGGGATGGTTGAAGCTGTTCGTATCACTGGAGCACACCTTGAAAGCAGATTATTTACCACAACCCCATGTGCTGACGTTCGGCGTGCAGGGCATGACTTGCGCCTCGTGCGTGGCGCGGGTTGAGCGCGCGCTGGCGGCCGTCCCCGGCGTGGCCAGCGCCAGTGTCAACCTGGCGACCGAGCAGGCGCGCGTCGAATCCCCGGCGCCGCTGGCGATCGACGCTATGCGGGTGGCGCTCGACAAGGCCGGCTTTGGCGTGGCGCCCGAGGCTGCGGCGCAGGCCGGCGCGGCCGGCAGCACGGAGCACGCCGGCGGCCGCGCCGTGCTGTACTCCGCCATGCTGTCGCTGCCGCTGATGGCACCGATGGTGGCGGACTGGTTCGGCTACCGCCTGCTGCTGGCGCCGCAAACGCTGGCGCTGCTGGAATGGCTGCTAGCCACGCCGGTGCAGTTTTACTTTGGCGCGCGGTTTTACAAGGCCGGTGTCAAGGCCTTGCTGGCCGGCGGCGGCAACATGGATTTGCTGGTGGCGCTGGGCACCAGCGCCGCCTATGGCACCAGCGCCTATCACTTGTGGCGGGCGGAAACCGCGCTCGGTTATGCACACGCCCATGCCCACCTGTATTTCGAAGCATCGGCCATGGTCATCACGCTGGTGTTGCTGGGTAAATGGCTGGAAGCGCGCGCCAAGCGGCAGGCGGTGTCCGCGATCCTCGCCCTGCAGGCGCTGCGGCCGGAGACCGCGCGCATCCGCAAGGCCGGCACCGACAGCGATGTGCCGATCACGCAGGTCGCGCCGGGCGACCTGGTGGTGGTGCGGCCGGGCGAACGTATCGCCGTCGATGGCGTGGTGCTGGAGGGCGACAGCCACGTCGACGAGGCGCTGATCACGGGCGAGAGCTTGCCGGTGGCGCGCGGTCCGGGGGAGCGGGTCACCGGCGGCGCCATCAATGGCGAAGGCTTGCTGCTGGTGCGGACCACGGCGATCGGCGCGGAAACCGTGCTGGCGCGCATTATCCGCCTGGTGGAAGCGGCACAGGGCGCCAAGGCGCCGGTGCAGCGACTGGTCGACCAGGTCAGCGCCGTCTTTGTGCCGGTGGTGCTGGCGGTGGCGGCGTTGACCTATGTTGGCTGGTGGTATGCCGGCGTGGAGCCGGAACTGGCGCTGATGCATGCGGTGGCGGTGCTGGTGATTGCCTGTCCGTGCGCATTGGGACTGGCCACGCCGGCCGCCATCATGGCCGGTACCGGCGCCGCCGCGCGCCACGGCATCCTGGTCAAGGACATGCAGGCGCTGGAACTGGCGCAGCGCATCACCACCGTGGTGTTCGACAAGACCGGCACGCTGACCGAAGGCAAGCCGGTGCTGGTGGCGCTGGAGCCACATGCCACCGACCGCCAGCGCTTGCTGGTGCTGGCGGCCGCCATGCAGCGCGGCAGTGAACATGCGCTGGCGCGCGCGGTGGTCGACGCGGCGGCGCGGCGTGAGTTGGCGGTGCCGGCGGCGGTCGGCGTGACGGCCATGCCGGGACGGGGCCTGTCGGCCAGCGTGGAAGGCATGCCGCTGCTGCTGGGCAGCGCACGCCTGATGCTGGAACACCATATTGTGCTGACGCCGCTGGCCACGCTGGCGGCGGAACTGGAGCAGGACGGCCATACCGTGTCCTGGCTGGCCGACAGCGCCCGCCATGAATTGCTGGGCTTGCTGGCCTTCGCCGATCCCGTCAAACCAACGGCGGCGGGCACCATCCGCGCCTTGCATGCGCGCGGCATTGCCACCGTCATGCTGACCGGCGACAACGCCGGGGCGGCGCAGCGGGTGGCGCGCGAGGCGCCGGTGCAACTGGTGGAGTCCGGGTTGCTGCCGGAAGACAAGACGCGCCGCATTGCTGAACTGAAGGCGGCCGGCGGCGTGGTGGCGATGGTGGGCGACGGCATTAATGACGCACCTGCATTGGCGGCGGCCGATGTCGGCATGGCCATGTCCGGCGGCGCCGACGCGGCCATGCATGCGGCGGGCATCACCTTGATGCGCGCCGATCCGGCGCTGGTGGCCGGGGCCATCGACATTTCGCGCCGCACCGTGCGCAAGATCCGCCAGAACCTGTTCTGGGCCTTTGTGTATAACCTGGCCGGGATTCCGCTGGCCGCTGCCGGATTGTTGAACCCGATGGTGGCCGGCGCCGCCATGGCCGCCAGTTCCGTCAGCGTGGTGGCCAATGCGCTGCTGCTGCGGCGCTGGAAGCCCACCCTTCCGAAGGACAAGTTATGAACATCGGCCAGGCGGCGCAGGCCTCCGGCGTCAGCGCCAAGATGATCCGCTATTACGAAAGCATTGCGCTGCTGAAGGCGGCGTCGCGCTCCGACGCGGGCTACCGCAAGTACGGGCCCGATGATGTGCACACGCTGCGCTTTATCCGGCGCGCCCGCAAGCTGGGTTTTTCATTGGAACAGATCCGCGACTTGCTGGCGCTGTGGCAAGACCGGGGGCGCGCCAGTGCCGACGTCAAGCAGATTGCCAGCGCCCATGTCGGGGAATTGAATGCGCGCATCCTGGAATTGACGGAAATGCGCGATACGCTGGCGTCGCTGGCCGCTTGCTGCAGCGGCGACGCCCGGCCGGAATGCCCGATCCTGGGCACGCTGGGCGCCCCAGACTAACGCATAAACATCCATACCGTCAGCGCCAGGCCGACCGCCACCACGAACAGCCGCATGGCGCGTTCGGGCATGCGGTGGATCAGCCACGAGCCGCACAGGCCGCCGGCAATGCCACCCACGCACAGCGCCAGCGCGGCCGGCCAGCTGATGCGGTCGGACAGTGCGAACACCAGGGCGGCGGAGCAGTTCATGGCCATCGCCAGCATGTTCTTGGTGGCGGTGGCCATGCGGATCTGCTGGCCCGCGATGGTCAGCGCGGCCAGCATCAAAAAGCCGATGCCGCCGCCGAAATAGCCGCCATACACGGCGATGCACGACTGCACCGTGGCCAGCGCCCAGGTTGGCATGCCTTCCACCGCGTGCAGCGGCTGGCTGCGGAAACTGCCCCAGGCAAACATGGAGGTGGCAAACAGCACCAGCCACGGCACCAGTTGGGCAAAGAAGGTGGGCGGCGTCACCAGCAGCAGCAGGGCGCCGGCAATGCCGCCGACAAAGCTGATGATGAACAACTGGCGGAACGTCAGTCCCGCCACGCCGCCGGCCAGCGTGCGCCCGGCCACGGCGGACGTGGTCTGGCTGGGGAACATGGCGATGGTGGACGTCATGTTGGCCGCGACCGGATCGAGGCCGGCCAGCAGCAGTGTCGGGAAGGTGATGAAGGAGCCGCCGCCGGCCAGCGCATTTTGCACGCCCGCAAACAGTCCGGCTGCGGCAATGATGAGGACAGTGGACAGTTCCAGGGCGGGGATGGCGGGCATAAGGTCGGCTCAGAGTGGCGGCCGACCCATTATAGCCGCGCAGGGATATCAACGATCAGCGCGCGCCGGTGACCGGGAAGCCGGCGTCGGCAATCGCGGCGCGCACCTCGTCCACCGTGCGGCTGGACGCCACCCTGACGGTTTTCGCGGCCAGGTCGACCTCGACCTTCGCCGCCGTATCGAGCCGCTGCACGGCGCGCGTCACACTGGCGGCGCAACCGCCGCAGGTCATGTCTTGCACATCGAAGGTATGCATGGTGGTACTCCTGAAGAAAGGGGAAATGCTACTGTAAACCTTCCCACCGC
>JAIENA010000493.1 GCA_019751755.1 Burkholderiaceae bacterium
TCAGGCGCGCCACTGCCTTGTCGTCGGCGTAGCGGATATCGGCGTCGCCAACGTTGTAGTTTTCGTTGCGCAAGTGCCCCGCCAACTGGCCATTGACCAGCGGCGTGCCGAAATTGCGCTGTGGCTGTTGCTCGGCATGGTCCAGCTGTGCATCCAGTGTCAGGTCCGGCGTCAGCGCATAGGTCAGGCAGGTGAGCAGCTTGCCATGCCGCGCGTCGCGCCTGTCGATAAAACCATCGCTGCGGTCGGCATAGGCGTCCACCCGGAACGAACCGTCTGCGCCCAGTGCGCCGGTGGCGCTCACGCCGGCGCGCAGCGCCTTGCCGCCTCCCACGCCCGCCATTGCCTCGACCGAGGTGGTCCGTTGCGCCGCCTTGCGCACGGCGTTGATGGTGGCGCCGGTGGTGCCGCTGCCATACACCACCGAACCGGGGCCGCGCAGCACTTCAATCACTTCATAACCCCATGGGGCGGACGGGTAGGTGGCCGTGCCCGTGCTCACCAGCAGGCGCTGGCCGTTTTCCAGTATGGCAATCGCATTGTTGCCGCCAAAGCCACGCGTGGAATAGACAATGCCGTTCCCGGGCGAGCTCATGTCAGTCAGGCCGGTGCCGCGGGTGATGGCGTCCTTTACTTGCAGGTCGCCGCTCGCCTGCATGGTGGCGGCGCTGAGCGACTCCACGCTGGCGGGCAGCTCATCCGCACGTAAGTCCGGGCAGCTGGCGGTGGCGTTCTGGCGGGCCAGTTCCAGGCCGTCTTGCACCGCCGGACCCTCGATGGTGATCGTTTGCATCACTTGTGTTTGCTGGGCCCCGGCGCCGGTCGCGCTGAACAGGGCGATGGCGGCCGTGATCGGATAGAGCGCGATGTGCCGGTGCTGATTCGAGTAAGTCATGGTGCGCTCTACGAGTTGTGGTTAATTCGGTCTTTCCGGGTGCGCATGAGTTCAGGCAGCAAGATTCCTTCCGTCCAGGCGTGACGCCACGGCATGTGCGGCGTCCGCACACGCAGACAGGCGATTGCAGGATGCGCGAAGCACTAACGGCAAAGGAAAGAAACAACGAACCACCAACAGACAAAATCCCGCCCCGGATTTTGCGCATGCAATCGTGACTGGCCTGTCTTCTGGCTGGCCGTCATCCTCCCCGGATCCTGCCTTCCCGTGCACAGCACAGTGGCGTTCGATCAAAGTCGTCAGGCATACAGCAGCGGGAGCTGCGCCGGACTGGCAGGGGATGAAAATCCCATGCGTCACCGGCTTCCCGTTTCACCCTTCGGCCGACAAGCCGAAGGACGCCATTCACGTAACTTGCGGCACTGTACCTGCAATTCACCTCATCCGGCGGCCGGGTCGACTGTTGTTGCGGGTGGGCTCGCAAATACCGGCCGGTCTGTGCCGGCCCGCCGCCCGGCCATCTGTACTCTATTTCGCCCGGGCCATGCCATACCATCGGAACCTTCTCAACTGTTGTGAGGCTGGCCATGAAACGCGATGCTCTCCTTGCGCCTGGCGGTTGCCAGCGGCGCGCTGTGATTCGCCATCGGGATCGGCCGGAAGTGACCCGGGATGACGTTGCTGAGGAAATGCCGGTTGCGCTGGTGTTTAACGGCATTTCCCATGCCGTCATGATGGCGACGCCGGACAGCCTGGAAGAACTTGCGGTGGGTTTTGCGCTGACAGAAGGCATCGTCGGCGCGGCCTCGGATATTTACGAGGTGGAAGCACGGATGGTGCCGGCAGCGGCGGAAGTGCAACTGCGGATAGCCCAGGAAGCGTTCATGCGCCTGAAGGAACGCCGCCGCTCGCTGGCCGGACGCACCGGCTGCGGCGTCTGTGGGATTGAAAGCCTGGCCTTGCTGGATTTGCAGCCGGAAGCCATTCCCGCCGCATCCTTGCCGGACCCGATGGCGCCCGCCATTGCACGCGCCGCGCGCGAACTGAGGCCGCATCAACACCTCATGCAAGCCACCGGCGGGGTGCATGCCGCCGCGTGGTGCGGCCTCGATGGCGCGGTCTTGCACGTGTTTGAAGATGTTGGACGGCACAACGCGATGGACAAGCTGATTGGCCACATGGCGCTGCAAGGCATTGCCATGCGGGACGGCTTTGTGTTCATGTCCAGCCGCGCCAGCTACGAGCTGACGCGCAAGGCGGCACGGGTCGGACTTCCCATGCTTGCCACGATTTCCGCCCCGACCACCCTGGCCATCGATATCGCCCGCCAGGCGGGACTAAAACTCGTGAGTTTTTGCCGCCAGGATGGCTATGTCGATTACACTCCAGGCTGAACACCGCTGGAAGAGCGGTGCAGCAGCACGGGAATCGACTTCGATGTTGGCGTGCCCGCGCCATCGGCCACGCTCGACAGCGGCACCAGCGGATTGGTTTCCGGGTAATAGGCGCCGACGCAGCCGCGCGGGATGTCATATTCCACCAGCAGGAAGTTGTCGGCACGGCGGAGGGCGCCATCTTCCCACACGCTGGTGATGTCGACTATATCGCCGGCGCGCATGCCCAGCATGGCAAGGTCGTCGCGATGGATGAACACCACGCGGCGTAATCCGAACACGCCACGGTAGCGGTCATCCAGGCCGTAAATCGTGGTGTTGTACTGGTCATGCGAGCGGGTCGTCATCATGGTCAGCAAGCGTTCGCCGTGGATGGTGCGGGCGCGGTGGATCGGCGTGTCCAGGTCGACCGCATGGACTAGGAATTGGGCCCTGGCGCTGGGCGTGACCCACTCGCGCTCGCGCGACGCCACCTTCAAATGGAAGCCGCCCGGCTGCGCCACGCGCTCGTTGTAGTCATAAAAGCCGTCCAACACTTTTTCGATGTCGTCCCGGATCAGCGCGTAATTGGCGGCCTTGCCGAGCCAGTCAACTTTGCCGCTGCCCAGGGTGGCATGCGCCATGCGCGCCACGATGGCGATTTCCGACAGCAGGTTGGGGGAGGCGGGCTGGTTGATGCCATACGAAATGTGCACCATGCTCATCGAGTCTTCCACCGTCACGCCTTGCGGCACGCCGCCTTGTAGATCGATTTCCGTGCGGCCCAGGGTGGGCAGGATCAGCGCATCGCGGCCATGCACCAGGTGACTGCGATTAAGCTTGGTGGTGACGTGTACGGTCAGCGCGCACTGGCGCAAGCCTTGCCACGTCAGCGGCGTGTCCGGCGTGGCGCTGGCAAAATTGCCACCCAAGCCAATGAACACCTTGACCCTGCCATCGAGCATGGCGCGAATGGACTCGACCACGTCAAAGCCATGATGGCGCGGCGGCGTAAAGTCGAACACCTGGCCCAGGCGGTCAAGGAAAGCTGCGGTCGGGCGTTCCTCGATGCCGACCGTGCGGTCGCCCTGCACATTGGAGTGGCCGCGCACCGGACACAGTCCCGCACCGGGACGGCCGATATTCCCGCGCATCATCATCAAATTCGACAACAGCTGGATGGTCGCCACCGCATGTTTATGCTGGGTCAGGCCCATGCCCCAGCAGGCGATCACGTGTTCGCTGTTGACATATAAGCGCGCCAGCCGCTCCACCTCGTCGCGCGCGACGCCGGATTCTTTTAGCAGCAACGGCCACGATTCGCCCCGCAAATCCTGCGCGAACGCCTCGAAGCCAACGGTGTGCTTGCCGATAAAGCCGGTATCGAGCACACGCATGCCGCCAAGGGCGACCGCCTCGTCGTCCAGTTCCAGCACGCGCTTGGCGAGCGCCTTGATCAGCGCAAAATCGCCGCCCAGGCGCGGCTGGATAAACATGGAGCCGATCCGCGTGGCGGAGTTGGTCAGCATTTCCGTCGCGCTTTGCGGGTCCTGGAAACGCTGCAAACCGCGTTCTTTCAGTGGATTGATCGACACGATGGCCGCGCCACGGCGGGCGCAAGCGCGCAGCTCTCCCATCATGCGCGGATGGTTTGTGGCGGGATTTTGGCCGAACACCAGGATGGCGTCGGCCAGCTCGAAATCCTCCAGGGTGACGGTGCCTTTGCCGATGCCCACCGTGTGCGGCAAGCCCCGGCTGGTGGGCTCGTGGCACATGTTCGAGCAGTCCGGGAAGTTATTGGTGCCGACCATGCGGGCGAATAGCTGGTACAGGAATGCCGCTTCATTGCTGGCGCGGCCCGAGGTGTAAAACGCGGCTTGGTCCGGGTTGTCCAGCGCATGCAGGTGCGCCGCGATCAGCGCAAACGCATCGTCCCACGACACCGGCACGTATTTGTCGCTGGCGGAGTGGTACACCATGGGATCGGTCAGGCGGCCGTGCTGCTCCAGTTCATAGTCGCTTTGCGCCATCAGCTCTGTCACGGTGTGGCGCGCGAAAAACTCCGGGCGCACGCGCTTGCCGGTGGCTTCCGCCGCCACCGCCTTGACGCCGTTCTCGCAGAATTCAAAGGTCGAGGCGTGGTTGCGGTCCGGCCAGGCGCAGCCGGGGCAATCGAAACCGTCCGGCTGGTTTTGCGCCAGCAGGGCGGTGGCGCGCGCCACGCCGACTTTTTCGCGGTACAGGTTGAGCGCCACATGTTTCAAGGCGCCCCAGCCGCCTGCTGGATTACTGTAGGGGGCGATGCGTCCATCGTTGCTGGCCATGGTGTAACTCCTTTGCGTATCTTCTTTTAAGATTGGCGACAGTGTCGCCGCAGCGGTGCGGCATCGGCGGGTACAGTCGGATACCTGGAAAAGGGGTACAGTTGAGGGGTACAGTGATACTTGCCACCGAATGAAACTTTACGAGTCGCTTGCCGCCGACATTGCCGGCCAAATCGAACGCGGCGTTTTGCTGCCTGGCGACAAGCTGCCGTCCGTGCGCCAGGCCAGCGGGCAGCGCGGCCTGTCCATTAGCACGGTGCTGCGCGCCTATTCACTGCTGGAAAGCAGGGGCGTGATCGAAAGCCGCCCGCAATCGGGCTTCGTGGTGCGGGCCAGGACGACTGCGCAACCCGCCGCGCTTGCGCCTGCGGCGGCCGGGCTGTTGCTGTCGTCGGCGGTGGATGTGAGCCGGCTGGTGCTGTCGACCCTGCGCACCATCCACACCCAGGGCGCCGTGCCGCTGGGCTCCCC
>JAIENA010000213.1 GCA_019751755.1 Burkholderiaceae bacterium
C
Organism: Burkholderiaceae bacterium; assembly: GCA_019751755.1. Taxonomy (GTDB): domain Bacteria; phylum Pseudomonadota; class Gammaproteobacteria; order Burkholderiales; family Burkholderiaceae_D; genus Rugamonas. The sequence continues at coordinate 2 of JAIENA010000213.1, forward strand.
ATCATTTTGTCATCGCGGGCTATTCTACCGGCATGTTTCGTTTCCTATGAGCCAATAGCCCGACAGGCTGCTAGACGCGCTGCGTAACAGTGGGCTGGCCGTTCACAGCCACTGGCAATCGACGTTGCTGGCGCCGCACGCCTTGCCATGGCAAGCGCAGGACTTGCCGGATGTGTTTTCGGTGTTCCGGCAGCGCATCGAGCGCGCCGGACTGGCGCCCGTGGCGCCGCAAGCGGTCGACACGCTGCCGCCGCTGCCGGAGCAGGCGCTGGCCATGCCCCGCCTGCAACTGGACGATGAGCAACTGCAGGCCGATCCGCGCGCCGGTTTCCCGTTTCCTGATCCGAGTTTTATGGGCGGCGAAGATCGTGCGCTGGCGCATCTGGCGCAATATCTGGCGCGCAAGCTGCCGCACAGCTATAAAGCCACCCGCAATGGTTTATACGGTATCGACTATTCCAGCAAGCTGTCGCCGTGGCTGGCCTGCGGTGCCTTGTCGCCGCGCTATGTGTTGCAGCAACTGAAAACATTTGAAGCCGAGCAGGGCGCCAGCGACGGCAGCTACTGGCTCTGGTTCGAACTGCTGTGGCGCGACTACTTCAAGCTGCTGCAGTGTCAATATGGCCGGCGCCTGTATCGTGCCGGCGGTCTGCCGGGCAAGTCTGCTCCGCCGCATGACGCCGTCGCCTTTTTGCGCTGGCGCTGCGGTGAGACCGGGCAGCCGCTGGTGGACGCCGGCATGCGCGAACTGGCCGCGACCGGCTACCTCGGCAACCGCATGCGCCAGATTGTGGCCAGCTACCTGATCTACGATCTGCAATGCGATTGGCGGGCCGGCGCGGCGTGGTTCGAGTCGGCCCTGATCGACTACGACTGCAGCGTCAATCACGGCAACTGGCTTTATATCGCCGGCCTGGGCACCGATCCGCGCGGTGGCCGCCGCTTCAATCTTGAAAAACAGACCGCCGAGCATGATGCCGACGGTGCGTACCGTGCGTGCTGGCGGGCCGCATGACAGCGCCGATGCCGGCAAATAGCCCGTGTCGCGTCACCCCGACGTTGCCGGCCTTTGGCGCAACGCCGCGCGTGGCTTGCCCTAATTTATCCATCCATCACCCAAGGCGCCTTATGTCCGTGTCCCGATTATCCCCCTTATCAGGCTTGTCACGTTACCTGCTTATCGCCTGCACGCTGCTGCTGTCGGCCTGCGCCAGCGCGCCGCCACCGGGAATTACGCCGGTCGGCGGCTTCGACCTGCAACGCTACAGCGGCAAGTGGTATGAAATCACCCGCCTGGACAACCGCTTCGAGCGCGGCCTGACCGATGTCAGCGCCAGTTACGCCGCGCAGGCGGACGGCAGCGTCCAGGTGATCAACCGTGGCTATGACGCCGACGCCGGACGCTGGAAACAGGCGCAAGGCCGGGCGCTGTTCAATGGCGACGAACATATCGGCTCGCTGAAAGTCTCCTTCTTTGGTCCCTTCTACGGCGGCTATCACGTGGTGGCGCTGGATCCGGATTACCGTTGGTCGATGGTGGCCGGCAATGATCGTTCCTATCTGTGGATCCTGGCGCGTGACAAGCGCTTGCCCGATGACGTGATGGCGCGCTTGCTGGCGCAGGCGCGTCAGCTCGGCTTTGACACGGACAAGCTGATCCCCGTCAAGCAGACCCGCAGCGACGGTTGAACCATGCGCACCAAACTCAATCCACGCAAGCTGCATTTAAGCAAATGGACAGCGCTGCAACCGCAGAACAAGGAAAAACACTTCCTGGTGGTGCGCGTCCTGCAGCCGGAGGACCCGCAAGCACCCGTCACCGAAGTCGAACTGGAAGCGGCCTATAGCCGGCGCAGCTGCATCATTGCGTGGCAGACGCTGACCGACGCGACCCGCTGGCGACAAGGCTGGCATTGACCTTTTTATTTTAAAAACAGAAGCTTATGAACACTACCATTGCGATCATCGGCGCCGGCGTCGCGGGCCTGTCCTGCGCTGCCGCCTTGCGCGAAGCCGGCCATCAGGTCGTCGTTTTCGATAAAAGCCGGGGGCCGGGCGGCCGCCTGTGCACCCGTCGCGGCGACGGCTGGCACGCCGATCACGGCGCGCAGTACTTTACCGCCCGCGACCCATTGTTCGAGCAGCAAGTGCGGCGCTGGGTTGACAGCGGCGTGGTCGCCGTCTGGACGGTCGACCCGGCGGTGCTGGGCCGTGATCGCGCCCCGTCGCGTCAGGCCCCGCTGCGCTATGTCGGTGTGCCCGGCATGTCCGAACCCGCCAAAGCCATGGCCAGCGGGCTCGAGGTGCATACCGGTCATACCATCGTGGCACTGCAGCGCGCGGCCGATGGCTGGTACTTGACCAGTGCCGAACACGGGGCGCTGGCCACGGTCTTCGGGCAGGTCATCGTGGCGTTGCCATCGCCGCAGGCCGCCCCATTGCTGGCGCAGGCGGCGCCTGCGTTGTCCAGCCTGGCCGCAGCCCAAAGCATGCTGCCGTGCTGGACGGTGATGGCGCAGTTGGCGGCGCCGGCCCAATTTGGATTTGAAGCGGCCTTCGTCAACGCCGGGCCACTGCGCTGGATCGCCCGTAACAACAGCAAGCCGGGCCGCAGCGGGCAAGAGTGCTGGGTGCTGCAAGCGACTGACGATTGGAGCGCAGTCCATCTGGAAGACGACGCCGCCAGCGTCGAACAGACCTTGCTCGCGGCGTTTCGCGAACTCGGTGGCCCGGAGACGGTGTCCGCCAGTACGCACCGCTGGCGCTACGCCAACTGCGAGGCCGGCACGATCGGCAGCGCGTGGGATGCCGAGCTGGAGATCGGCCTGTGCGGCGACTGGCTGCATGGCGGCCGGGTCGAGGGCGCCTGGCTCAGCGGTCATCATCTGGCTAACCACCTGCTGGCGCGAGAATCGGCGTGAGCTATGGCGTCGTGTGGTTCAAACGCGACTTGCGTTTGCACGATCACGCCGCACTCTGTGCCGCAGCGCTGGAAGGCCCGCTGCTGTGCCTGTACATCATTGAGCCTTCGCTATGGCAACAGCCTGATGCGTCCAGCCAGCACTACCATTTCGTGCTGGAGTGTTTGCAAGACCTGGACGACGCGCTGGCGCGCCGGGGAGGGCAGTTGCTGGTGCGTGTTGGCGAAGCCTGCGCCGTGCTCGAGGAGTTGTATCGGGCCGCGCCCTTTGCCGGCCTGTATTCGCATGAAGAAACCGGCAACGGCCACACGTTCCAGCGCGACAAGGATGTCGCGCTCTGGTGCCAGCGGCGCGCTGTGCGCTGGCGTGAATTCCCGCAAACCGGCGTAATCCGCCGTCTGTCCAGCCGCGATGGCTGGGCCGAGCGCTGGGAACGTTTCGTTGCACAACCCTGTCTGCCGGTGCCGCCACTGCGCGGCAGGCCGTTGCCGCTGCCGTTGCAACCCTGGCCGAGCGCCGCAGCGCTGGGCGTGTTTCCGTTTGACCCGCCCGCCCGCCAATGCGGTGGCCGGCGACGCGCCATCGTCGTGCTGCGCAGCTTTATTGAACAGCGCAGCACCGACTATCGGGGCGGCATTTCCTCGCCCCTGTCCGCGCCCACCGCTTGCTCGCGCCTGTCACCGTATCTCGCCACCGGCTGCCTGAGTCTGCGGGAGGTGCTGCAGGCGACCCTGCGCCGCTTGGACTGTCTGCCCGAGCAAAACAGCCGCCAGCGCCAAGGCCTGCAGGCCTTTATCAGTCGCTTGCACTGGCATTGCCATTTTATGCAGAAGCTCGAATCCGAGCCGGACATCGAGTACTGCAATATGCATCGTGGCTACGACGGGTTGCGCGAGAACGAGATGGACGCAAGCCGCCTGGCGATCCTGATGGAAGGCCGCACCGGCTGGCCCATGGTCGATGCCTGTGTCGCCATGTTGAACCATACCGGGTGGCTGAACTTCCGCATGCGCGCGATGCTGGTGTCGGTGGCCGCTTATCCGTTGTGGTTGCACTGGCGCCCGGTCGGCCTGTGGCTGGCGCGCGCCTTCCTGGACTACGAACCGGGCATCCACTGGAGTCAGTTGCAGATGCAGTCCGGTACCACCGGCATCAATGCCACCCGTGTCTACAACCCGGTCAAGCAGGCGCTCGACCATGACCCACAGGGGCGCTTTGTGCGGCACTGGTTACCGGCCTTGCGGCAGGTGCCGGACACGTGGCTGTTCGAACCCTGGAAGATGCCCCCGGCACTGCGCGAGCGCTACAATTTGCACGAAAATGTCTATCCGGCACAACCGCCGGTCGAACTGGACAGCGCCACGCGGGTGGCGAAACAACGCCTGCATGGCTTGCGCAAGCAGGCGGCTGTCAAGGCCGGCAAAGCGGCGATTGTGACGCGGCATGCATCACGCCAGCAAAGCCTTGGCAGCGTGACGCCGACCCGCGCCGATGCTGCGGCAAGGCAACTCGACTTGTTTGCTTGACTGCCGGAGCAAATTATTTAGCAGCACGCTTGACAACAAGATTTGACGCGACCGTAGATTGCGGATTGCCATAAAGGGTGGCGAGTACGTCCCAAAAAGCGGACGAGGTCGTGTCGTTGGTGCCAAAGCCGTCGAAGTGATTTGCCAGACCCAATGCATGCCCAAATTCATGCGTGACAATGTCTTGTGTGACGTTGCAATGGCCATTACCAAGGTTCACATAAACGGGGTTTGAGAAAATGCCGTTCTGATTGTCTGGCATGATCATGCTGCCGGTATTGGGTCCGGTCGCGACATTGGCGCAATAACTGGCGTAGTCCGTCGAGCCTGATGGTACAAAAGAAGTTCCGTAGCTGACCTGAATGAATTTTCCGCTGGCGGGACGGGTGGTGGTGATATCCAAAGCAAGCAGACCAGCCAAGCGCGTATTGATCAGGGCAACTGAGGTGTTGGCCTTGCTCGCGTAGTCCTGTGCTGTCTTGTCATCGGTTGCTGGAATGGGGATGTAGACCGCGATGTGGCGAGTCGGCGTATCTGACCAGCGCCATGTGCCAGCCGGCCGCCCATTCGCGCCAGGAACAAAGTCGATGTTGCTGGACTGAACCAAGGAAATCACCTTGGTGTCAGCCGGCGT
>JAIENA010000260.1 GCA_019751755.1 Burkholderiaceae bacterium
GGGAGTGCTTGGTAGTGCAGTTGAAAATAAAGGTAACCGGTGGCGGTGAAGTGAAATGGGCTGGCGCTTCTCAAAGTAGTCTGGTTAATTTGTATGGATAATGCGTTCCATGAGTTCTCGCAGGCATATTCGCTCTGAATTCGCCCAAGAACCGGCGATCGGAATTTTATTCACCTGATGAACCGCTTTCCCTCGTTCATTGCCCTTATTGCACTCCATCTTACTTGTGCGGCGCTTCCGAAAGGTGCCCCGCCACCAACGCCAATACCCTTTGGTGGCGATTATTGGAATTGTCTCCTCCCCGTTAAAATAGCGATCAGAGGCCCATCGATCGGCTATATGTCGACGGATCTGACTTCGAGAGTCGTGGAGCAATTTACGGAAGGCGCTAATGTTAGCGTACTTCAAGTTCTTGATGTGGTTCTCGATCCGGGCATCGCAGAAGTAACGCGCGACGATTTCGAGCACAATAGCCTTGGCTTATCCGTCGGCGTTGAAGTGTATGCGTTGGCGGAATGGGAATTTCTGTATTTCCACGCATGGGTAAATGGGCTTTAAATCGATGGCGGCTTACCGCTAGGCGATCAGTCTTATTTCAAATTCATTGAAGTTCCTAAAATTGAACGATGGGTTCTTCTTCAACATGAACTCCCGCCAAAGGCGAAGAGTTGGGCAAAGTATAGCGACGCACTTCGAGATTACCGCGTAATACAGGGCTGTACGCGCATTCAGGATCACTGATTAGCATGGTCGAACGAAGTCAGCTGATGGCCAAGAGAAAAATCGAGGTCGCATTTCTATGAAACTAATCGAATCTCATGATACCAACCCCACAATTTGCTGCGGAACTAACTTTTCATTTTCGCGAGCATGACTCAAGTCGTCAGCATTGGTTTATGTTCGATGAAAGTCTACATAGAAGGGTTCCTCTGCGGATGGACGGAGTCGACGGCCTTAATACGGTCGGGATGTGGAGTGATGCTCCTGGAACGTTCAAAGCGGGGGATTCGCTTGTGGTTCGGTGCGTAGTTATCGCGCCAGAAATTTTCAACGAGCGCGTAAAGTCGGGTGTCCGATTTGAATTGTGGGACGCTGGATTTTTTGCTTCCGGCACGGTCTTAAATCGAATCGAGGAAAGTTGGCCGAAGTAGATTTGGAGACATCAATCTGTCGCATTGATAGTGAAGCTAGTTTTTGATATATAAATTGACGGAGGGGCGTGCAAGCGCGGATGGTGCCGAGCCCACGATCGAGTACAATTGGCCAACGGCGGTTATCAATAATTAGTTAATTACGGCTCAGTACACACTAGAAAGCACCGCATGCACGAAACGGAATTTTGGAGTTTAATTGGGCTAATCGATGTCCAAGCACTTGATGATGGTAACGAGGACGGAGCGATTCGCCCCCTGTACCAGGCTTTAGTCAAGAAGCAAGAAGAAGAACTTTTTGCATTTGAGGAACAACTTGCGCTGCAACTATACGCAATCGACGGCGAAGTTTACGCGGAGAACGCTGGAGATTCAGGCGGCTCAGATGATGGCTTCCTCTATGCTAGGTGCTATGTTGTTGCGAAAGGGCGCGAGTTTTTTGAGGTAGTAAAAGGTGATCCGACACAAATGCCCAAATCAATCGAGCAGTGGTGTGAAACTCTTCTTTACCCGCACTGCGAGGCTTGGGCGCTTCTCACTGGGCGTGATTCATCAGAGTGGCCGTTCTTTTCTTCAGTCAGCTACGAATCGGGTAGTAACTCTGACCTTTGGTGATCTACCTTCGGTGATCAGCGTACAATAAATTTTCCGTAGGCGGTAGGCGGCCAATAACCGTTATACACTTAGGTCTGAGCGCGCGACCTTCCATCGAGAAGGAAGAGGAAACTACAAATGAAAACTGTTCGTCTTAGTATTTTAGTTGTAATCGCCGTATGTCATTTCACCGCTTTGCCAGGTGAAGCCACGGAGTTGAATGCGTCGAGTAGCAGTCAGATTGTCGATTTCGAGAAAACAAAACTAGAAATGATTGAAGCGGCGATTGCTGGATGCTCAAAGGCCATCGTTGAGCCAGCTATCCACTCATATATGAAAAAGGCAAATTCATTAGGCGATAACCTGCAGTCTGAAGAAGAAACGCGTAAAGTATTGGAATCGCGTCCAGAGTGGAAAACATCTTTTCTTCCAAAAATTTTAGCAATATGTAAGTGTGCAACAGGCGCAATGGTGGCGGCGATTCGAGACGCGCAATCGGAAAGGGAACTCGACGAAATTTCTTCCAATTTTTTCAGGAGTTTTGCTGCAGCGGACAAAAATCGAGAATCAATGGTTTCCTGTGCTAAGACCGAGATGACGGGCCTGAAAAATGACCTTGGCAAGTAGTGATATTTAATCATGCCATTAATATTGAATTTTTTGCCGAGTTGAAGATTATATTTTTCACAGCTGCGAATGCACACAGTCATCCAGAATCTGCCATTGGCGCCGCCATAATCGAAGATTGCAACTAATTTAACATGCTCATGCAATTCCTTTCTATCTCAGTTGTTCCCCTTTACATAAAAAAGAGGTTTAAAAGTTATGAGTGACGGAATGACTCATCACTTTCAACAGCTCTACGCGTCGATGGATAAGGAAGAGCTAATCGATCTGCAACGCAGGGGTACATTGAGGCCGGAAGCGGAAGTAGTCCTTAGCTCCGAACTGGACAAGCTCTGCGTAACAGCAATACAACGCGTTGCGATAGAAACTGAACTGAAAGCTACTTCTTATGAAGAACAATTGAAACACCTCGCTCCGATTGGTAGCCGGATCATAGCGCGCCTAATCGACTTGGGCATATGTTTAGCAATTGCCGTCTTAGTGGGCTTTATTGTCCTGAAGCTGCCAGTGGCCGCCAATCATCCGGAGTGGTTGTTGTTGATGTCAATCAGTTTTTTTGGATATCTTCTTTTCGCCGATTGCATGCCGGGCGGGCAAATCTTCGGCAAGAAATGGAATGAGATTGCCGTGGTCGACAAGAAGACACATGCGCATTGCACCTGCACCCAATCGATAGGTCGGAACTTTCTTCTCGCCATGTTCGGAATTATTGATATTGCGCTGGTGTTAGGCCATCAAGGACACCGCATTGGTGACCATTTATGAACGATTTGTGCATACTGCTTGGTGGCGATGTGGTGCGAGGCGGACACCCTGCTGGGAAAATCTGTGGCCTTGAGGTTTGCAACGGCCATCCAGGCGGTGATGCTTTGCCTGGTTCCATCAGTCAGCTCAAACTGAACGGGTCGCTTGGTTTTTTGTTGAATTACGCTTGTTCTATGCGATACAAGCGAACCATGGCAGACATCGATCACCCGAAGCTTTATCAGGTCACAGCCGCGCAACTTGCTGTCAATGGCGAGGTTAAACAGTGCTAGGTCTCGTATCCTGCTGGACATTTCTAGGCGAACGCGAATCGCCCAGATCTCACTAATTCTTAGCGTCGCTTTTTGGCCGACCAGTTTGCCTTTATTCCAAGGAATGCGCGGAGCCGTAGTTAACGTTTCGGTATCCATGGTGGACCTCCGTCTTGAGTGGAGCTCTACTCTGCATCGGTGCGCTGGCGTGGTGGCGATGACCGGGAGCGTGACAATCTGTGAGTCTTTTCCTTTAGGCAAGATGGTATGCTTTGCGCGAGGCCCGTCGGCGGGCATTTCCAGACGGTGTGTGAACTAAGGACCATGCATGACAAGTAGGGGCGAAGTTTATTTCGCGATGTACGGCGATGATTTCGAGCCTGATGAAATCTCAGCGCTCGTTGGTCTCCCAGCAACCAAAGTGCGGCGAAAAGGAGAGCGTAGACCTGATGTGCCGCTTCCTAGAACTTCATCTTGGGAAGTATCCTCGGGTAGAGTTGAAAGTGACGTGATTGACGTGTACGAGATGTCAGCAGCGCTTGTGACTCAGCTTTCACCGTTTGCAGCAAAGATTGTTGATGCGAGGGTGGCATTTAATCTACGATGCGTTTTTCAGGTCGTACTCTGGATTGATCAATATGAAGGTGCGTCAATGCCTGCGATAGGTTTCGAATCGCCGGTAATAAATTTCATACATGGCGTAGGCGCAGAGATTGATATCGATACCTATCGAAATTAGATTGCCTCCTAGCGGCCCGTACGCGGCCAGCAGCAGACTATCATGATTAAAGAATTCATATGAATCGATTTTTAGGCCTATTAATTTTCATGCTGGCATCTACGTTTCTTATTTCCAAGCAAGCATTTTCCAGCACACTAACAATACCTTCGTTTATCATTAAGGTGCAGGTCAATTGCGCAGAAGGCAATGTAAATTGTGAGGACGTGACGCATGTTGGAGCAAGTGAGGAAACGGGTAAAAGTATCACTTTGCTTGGTAAGACCAAGCACAATTTGTGTGCGGATGAATTAACTCCATGTGCGTTCCAAGGCTACGAATTCATAAACGGTAAGACTTACTACCGAGTTCTAGAAGATGGCAGGCTCTCGGTCATGCAAGGCAAGAAGGTGCTCCTAGAGGAAACCGGTACCTGGGCGTGGTGAAAGCCCGGATGCGACCAAGAAAAGCCGTACGTCAGCGGGATTGTCAAAGCTAAAGCTTCAGATTGATATTGTAAGAACCGTGAAAATAATCCCGCATAAGAAAAAAGTTATCATAAAGTCGAGTTGGAAAAAGCTATTATGGCTGGACGTACTTCTGGCTACCATGTTGGTACTAGCAATCGGGGCCATTCCTAGTATTTGGGGCTGGATCGGAACAATTTTGCTTGGGCCTCTCTTTCTTGTTGCCTTATACATTTACCGACCAAGTGCTACTTATCTTTGCCTACATTCGACTGGGTTCGATATTTCGACAGCGCGAAGGCTGCGCACGATAAATTGGTCTGACGTCGTTGGATTTCATATCGGCGATATTAGAGGTGATAGGAGGATCGGTATCTTATATACGCAAGAATATCTTTCGCAAATACCCGACAGTTCCTTGGCCGAACCGGACTCAGATAGTTGTTTAGTTTCGTGCGATCATATTCCTCGTCGCAGCTGGCCTTTGTTTCGCGCTAAGGCTATGCTGGACGA
>JAIENA010000119.1 GCA_019751755.1 Burkholderiaceae bacterium
TTGCGGGGCGCGCTGCGCGGCAGGCGGCAGTGTGGCCGAGCGGCCAGCCGATGCCGCCCCGGTGACGCCGCTGGCCTTGGCGCTACGGGAGGCCGCGGCGCTCGCCGCAGCGACAGGGCGGGGCGCTGCGCGCCGTTCCGGCGCCGGCACCGTATCGCCCGGCTGCGGCAAGCTGGCATAGCGCGGCGCGGGCGCCCGGTCTTTTTTCAGCGCAAAGGCATAGCGGTGCGGCAGCGGCGTAAAGCCATGTTGTGTATAGGACGGGACTTCGGCGTAGCCCGCAAACAGGATGCCATCGTCGTCCAGCATCGACGCCAGGCGCGCGATGGCGTCCGCCGTGGTGGGCTTGTCGAAATAAATCAGTAAATTGCGGCAAAAAATCACATCGTAATAACGGGCGTGCAGCGACGTGTCCATGGCCAGTAAATTGCCCTGGCTGAAGCGCACCTGGGCCCGCACGGCATCGTTGATGCGGTACAGGTCGTTGCCGGCGGCCTCAAAATACTTGTCGCGGAAGGCCAGGTCCTTGCTGCGGAAGGCATTGCGGCCATAGTTGCCGGCCCGGGCCCGCGCCACGCAGGCCGGACTGAGATCGATCGCATCGATGGCGAAGCCGGATGGGGTGATCCCGGCGTCGAACAGCGCCATCGCCATCGAATACGGTTCCTCGCCGCCGGCACAGGGCACCGACAGGATGCGCACCGGCCGTGGCGCGCGGGCCAGGCGTGACTGAATATGGGCGACGGCGGCCTGGAACGCCTGCGGATCGCGGAACATCCAGGATTCCGGCACCACCAGTAATTCCACCAGTTCCGTCCATTCCTCGGTCGACAGCGTATCCAGGTAATGCTCCCGGTCGACGTCACCGGTGCGCTCCATGCGCTGGCTGATTGCGCGGTCGGCCTGGGCGCGCGACACGTTCAGGCCGGTCGCCTCGCGTATCAAGGCTTGCGCTCTCACGCCGCCCCCTCGGGGAATAATGCGTCGCGCACATCGGGCGGCAGCAGCCGGTCCAGCACCACCAGTTGCACCATGCCGGGGCCGGCGCTGCCATCGTGGCCGCTTCCGCTAACCTGGCCCAGGAACGGTGCTGCGCGCACCCCGGGGTCGGTCAACTCCGCCGGATCGATCTCCTGTACTCCTTGCACCCGCTCCGCCAGCAAGCCCAGTGCCTTGATGGCGCCGCCGGGCAAGGTGTAATCGGCCAGCACGATGCGGGTATCGAAGTGGCCGGCACTGGCCTCGTAGCCGGCCAGCCGCGCCAGGTCGATCACGGGCACCGGCTGGCCGTGCAGATTCATCAGCCCGGCCACCGCGTGCGGCGCCAGCGGCACGCGTTTTAATTGCATCAGCGGCAAGACGCGCTGGATTTGCCGCAGCGGCAAGCCGTAGCGGTCAGGCCCGATATGAAACACCAGCAGTTTCATGCATTCACCGCGAAGCTGGTGACGCTGGACTGCAAGTCGCCCGCCGCGAATTGCAACTGGCGTACCGCTTCACTGGTCGATTTCAGTGAGTCCACGGTTTGCTGGGTGGCGTCATTCAATTGCATCATGGTTTCCGTGATTTGCTGGGCGCCGACCGCCTGCGATTGCATCCCTTGCAACACCACATCGAATTGCGGCGCCAGCGTTTGCACTTGCCCCATCACGCCGGATAACTGTTCCACCACACGCCGCACTTCGGTCACGCTGCGGCGGATTTCTTCGGAAAATTTATCCATGCCCATCACGCTGGCCGACACGGCGGACTGCATTTCCTTGAGCATTTGTTCGATGTCCCAGGTCGAGACCGAGGTCTGGTCGGCCAGGCGGCGGATTTCCGTCGCCACCACCGAGAAGCCCCGGCCCGCCTCGCCGGCTTTTTCCGCTTCGATGGCGGCGTTCAGCGACAGGATGTTGGTCTGGTCGGCCACCTTGGTGATGGTGGCCAGCACGCTGTTGATATTGGACGCTTTTTCCGACAGCGCGGCCAGCTTGGCGTTGATGGAATCGGTGGCCGACACCATGTGCTGCATGGTCTGGTCCATGCGCTGCAGGTTGTCTTGCGCTTCGGCGGTGGCGCTGGTGGTGTAGTCGGCCACGGCGGTGGCGTCTTCCATGGTTTTCAATAATTGCTGGGTATTCGAGGCAATCTCCTTGGTGGTGGACAGGATTTCCACGCTGGTTTGCGCCTGTTCCACGCCGGTCGCTTCCTGCTGCTTGGCCGAGGCGGCGATTTCGGTGGCGGAGGTGGTGACCTGGATGCCGGCTTTTTGCACGTTGTAGATCAGCGTGCGCAAGTTGTCGAACATGGTCGCCAGGCCATGGCCGAGGCGACCGATGGCGTCGTCGCCGCCGACGCTCACTTTGCCGGTCAGGTCGCCCGATGCCGCTTGCGATACGGTCACCAGCAGGGCATCGACCTTGGTACGCAAGGTATTGGCCGCTGAGATTTCACGCTGCAAATTGTCCTGGATCGCTTGCGCCATGTCGTTGAAGGCGTAGCCGACCTGGCCCAGTTCATCGCTGGACGTGATCTGGACCCGGGCCGACTGGTCGCCCGCTGCAATGCGGCTGACGGTGTGCGTCAGCTGGTTCAATGGCGTGGTCAGCGCGTTGACCAGCAGATAGGCGATGCCGGCCGCCAGCACGATACACAGGGCGCCACCGCCGGCCAGCACCAGCAGCATGGTGTCGCGCAATTGCGCGGTGTTGTTGGCACGCAGGCCGGACAGGCGGGCTTCCTCGGCCGATGCCGCGTCGATCACCTGGTTCATGTTGTCAATCGCCAGGAACGCACCTTTCAGCAGTTCGGAGCGGGCCATCTGGTCGGCCGGATAGGGCGCGTCGGCCAGCGCGCGGCGCTGCGCGAGCAGCTTCTGCAGGTGATCATTGATCCAGTCACGGGTCATCGGTTCGAGTTGGCGGAAGCGGCTGTTTTGCAGCGGATTGTCGGCGGTCAGCGCGATCGCTTTGGCGACATGGCCTTGCAGCGAGCGCTCCAACTGCGGTATGTTGGCCACATCCGCTTCCTTCCCGTGCAAGAAATAACCGCGCGCCGCAGCCTGGATTTCCAGCGCGATATTTTCAATCCGGTCCGCTTCCAGCATGACTTCCATGGTGTGTTTATCGAGCCGGTTGGCTTCGGACAGCCGGATGAAATTGTCATAGGCCGTCGCCAGCAGCACCAGCAAGATCACCAGGATCGCACCAAAGCCGGCATACAGTTTTTTCTTGATACTCAGGTTGTTCAACATTGTTTCTTTCGCTCAGGTATTGACGGCAAAGGTGGCGACACTGGTTTGCAGGTCGCCTGCCGCGAATTGCAGTTGGCGCACCGCTTCACTGGTCGATTTCAGTGAGTCCACGGTTTGCTGGGTGGCGTCATTCAATTGCATCATGGTTTCCGTGATTTGCTGGGCGCCGACCGCCTGCGATTGCATCCCTTGCAACACCACATCGAATTGCGGCGCCAGCGTTTGCACTTGCCCCATCACGCCGGATAACTGTTCCACCACACGCCGCACTTCGGTCACGCTGCGGCGGATTTCTTCGGAAAATTTATCCATGCCCATCACGCTGGCCGACACGGCGGACTGCATTTCCTTGAGCATTTGTTCGATGTCCCAGGTCGAGACCGAGGTCTGGTCGGCCAGGCGGCGGATTTCCGTCGCCACCACCGAGAAGCCCCGGCCCGCCTCGCCGGCTTTTTCCGCTTCGATGGCGGCGTTCAGCGACAGGATGTTGGTCTGGTCGGCCACCTTGGTGATGGTGGCCAGCACGCTGTTGATATTGGACGCTTTTTCCGACAGCGCGGCCAGCTTGGCGTTGATGGAATCGGTGGCCGACACCATGTGCTGCATGGTCTGGTCCATGCGCTGCAGGTTGTCTTGCGCTTCGGCGGTGGCGCTGGTGGTGTAGTCGGCCACGGCGGTGGCGTCTTCCATGGTTTTCAATAATTGCTGGGTATTCGAGGCAATCTCCTTGGTGGTGGACAGGATTTCCACGCTGGTTTGCGCCTGCTCCATGCCGGTGGCTTCCTGCTGCTTGGCCGAGGCGGCGATTTCGGTGGCGGAGGTGGTGACCTGGATGCCGGCCCGCTGCACGTTGTTGATCAGGGCGCGCAAATTGCCCAGCATGGTGGCCAGGCCTTGGCCCATGCGGCCGATGGCGTCGTCGCCGGTGACGGTGATCTTGCCGGTCAGGTCGCCCGATGCCGCTTGCGACACGGTCGCGAGCAGGGCGTCGACCTTGGTCCGCAATTCGGTGGAGGACGCGATTTCACGCGCAAGATTGTCTTCGATGGTTTGCGCCATATGGTTGAAGGCGTGCCCGACCTGGCCCAGTTCATCGTTGGACACCACCTGCACGCGGGCCCCCGGTTCACCCGAGGCCAGGCGGCTGACCGCTTGCAGCAGGGCGGTCAACGGTTCCAGCAGCGCGCGCCCCAGCAGCCCGCCGATCACCATGGCCAACACCGCCACCACGATCCCGCCGCCGCCCAGCAGCCACTTCTGCGCCTGTTGCAGTTCCTGCTTGTCCGCCGTGCGGGCCGTTAGCAAGCGCTGCTCTTCGGCATTCATCTCGGCAATCAGCTTGCGTACCTCGGCAATGATTTGCGCCCCGTTCAAGACGTCGCTCGACGTGGCGACCTGCTGTGAAACACCCACTTTCTTATTCAGTTCGCGCCGCTTTTCCAGTAACGGATTAATGACGTTTTGCATCCACTCCACCATCAGCGGCCCCATCCTCTGCAGGCGCTGTTGCTGCGCCGGATTGTCGGCCGTCAGCCGCGACAGCGCGGCGTGGTGGACACGCATGGTTTCTTCTTCACGGGGAATGACTTCCACCAGCGATTCGTTCCCCGTCAACATGAAACCCCGGGTGGAATTCTGGATTTGCAGCACCGCCACGGCAATCAGGTTGGTCTCTTGCAAGACTTCGCGCGTATGGCGTTCCCACTCATTGGCTTCGGACAGACGATTGAAGTTGTGGTACGCGATGGCAAGGAGGATCAGCAATAACGCGACGATCGTTCCCAGCCCAGCGGCCAACTTGGTTTTAATGCGCAGGTCTTTCATCAGATTTGCGCGTGAAACCTCGGCCTTCAGGCCGGGGAGGCAGAGCGCGGAACG
>JAIENA010000115.1 GCA_019751755.1 Burkholderiaceae bacterium
TGTCGGCGCCACGGCCCGGCACGGCCGCGCCGCGCTCGCGGCACAGCGTGCAGCGCGTGCACGCTTGCACGGCGGCCTGCAGCGCCGCCCGGTCCATGCGCGCGATGGCGGCGGCCGAGACCCCGGCATCGGCGCCGGTGTCGCCATACGGGGCATCGAAACCGGCGTCAAAGCCAGCATCAAAGGCGGCGTCGAAGCCGACGTCAAAGCTGGCATCGAGCGATGGCAGCGGCGCATCGTCAAACCACGGCATGCCGTCGTCCGGCATGGCCGGAGACGCCGGGAAGGCGGATCCTGCCGGCCCTGCTTGCCCTGCTTGCCCTGCTTGCCCTGCTTGCCCGTGTCGCGCCGGACGGCGCGCGTTCGCTGCCGGCACGGCGTCGCGCCACGGCGCCTCATCGGCGGCGTCCGGTTCCGGCGCGGCCTTGCGCACCGGTTTGCTGATCGGCGTGGCGGGCACATCATCGAACCACGCATACGACTCGGCGCCGGCGGTGCTATCCCCCCGGCCACCGGCCCCGGCCGCCGGGTTGGCGGCGGCGTGGGCGGCGGGCCGGGCCGGTGGTGGCGCCTTGGCTGGCGGCGGGGATTTCAACGCCGGGCGCGTCGATGGCGCGGCCGGTGCATCATCGAACCAGGACGTGTCTTCGCCGCTGGACGGCGCGGCGCGCGGCGTGGCGGGTACCGCTGGCGGGTGGCTGGCGGCATGTCCTGCCTCCGGCGCCGGAGTATGCCGGGCCACGGCAGGATTCGCCGTCTCGGCGTCGGCGGCACGCGCAGGGGCGGTGTGGCCGGACATCCCGACCACAGGAACATGCGCCGCAGGGGCAACGCCAGGCATCACCGGCGCGGCGGCCGACGCCGCCACAGCTGCAGCAGCGCCCATGGCAGACCCGGCGGCCGGCACCACATCGTGACCTGGCACCGCCGCCCCTTCAAGGCCAGCCACCTCGCCCGCCCCTTCAGCCATGACATCAGCCATTGCCGTCGCCGGCGCATGGCGCAAGCGCCACTGCGGCCCCAGCCCCATCGCATCGAGGAAAACGTGCTGCCGGTTCATAGCGCGATCCGCATCACGAGCGCGTCTTCACGCTGGCCGTTGCCGGCCGGGTAATACCCTTTGCGGCGGCCAATCTGCTTGAAGCCATAGCGCTGGTAAATTTCCAGCGCCCGGGTGTTCGACGGCCGCACTTCCAGCAGCATCGCCACCATGCCCAGGCCGCGCGCGCGCGCCACCGACTGGTTCAGCAGGAACCGGCCCAGGCCCTGACCCTGCCACTCGGCCGCCACCGCCACGTTCAGCAAGTGCGCCTCATCGACCACTGGCATGATGAGAAAATACCCCATCAGCGCACCGCCCTGGCCGCGCAGCACCCAGGCGTCGTAGCCGGACACCAGCGAGTCGGCGAAGTTGGCGCGGGTCCATGGATGCAGATAAACGCTTTGCTCGATCGCCAGCACCTCATCGATATCGGCTGGCTGCATCGGCTCATAGTTGAGCCGCGCCAAGTCCCAGGCGGGCTGCTGACCCGGTGTCGCGCCCTGCCTCATGCGCCGGCCTTGGCCATGTTGGCGGTGGCGGCGGCGGCGTTGATTTCGCGCCGCTCCGCGCTGGTGTAAGCGATCTTGTTGCGCAGGTACAGCGGCTGCGCTTGCGCCGCCGTCACCCCCTGCCCCGCCTCAAAGGCGACGCGGCCCAGTTGCGCGACCTGCGCCGCGTGCGGCAGTACGTCGCCATGCGCGCCAACCGCAAACGGTTCGCTGGCAAAGGCGTCGGCATAGGCCGGCAGCCCGTTGCCGCACGCCGTCACGGCGCCCTGCGGCGCCACCAGTTCCGGCGCGGACAAGGCCGGCGCCTGCACGATCTCAGGCACAACCCCGGCACCCGCCTGCGCCACACCGGCATAGCGGTACTGCGCCCAGTACACTTCGCCCATGCGCGCGTCGAGCACGGCGAGGATATCGGTGCTGCCATATTGCTGGTGGCACGCCAACGCCATGGCGTCGAGCGTCACCACCGGCACCAGTGGCAGGTCCGCGCCAAAGCCCAGCCCCTGGGCCACGCCGCAGGCGGTCCGCACGCCGGTGAAGGAGCCGGGACCGGCGCCATAGGCAATCGCGTCCACATCGGCCAGCGCAATGCCGGCCTCCAGCAGCAACTCCTGGATCATGGGCAGCACGGCGGCGGAATGGGTCCGCACACCGGACGAAGAACGGCTGATGACGGCATCGCCGCGCAGCAGTGCGCACGACGCCATTTCGGAAGAAGTTTCAATGGCAAGTATGGTAGACATGGCGCTATTTTAACCTGCCACCCGCGCTCTGACCCAGCTTGCGCGCCATGCCCGGCCCGCACTTGGTACAATATTGCGCTATGCACAGCTCGATTTTACAAACCGACAACCGCGCCGACGTCGCGACCGCCCTCGCCGAGGACCGCTGGATCGTGGCCTGCCTGTGCGCGGCCTGGTGCGGCACCTGCGCCAGCTACCGCGCCACCTTCGACGCGCTGGCGGCGCGCCACCCGGACAAATACTTCCTGTGGGTCGATATTGAAGACCATGCCGACGTGGTGGGCGATCTGGACGTGGAAAATTTCCCGACCCTGCTGATCCAGCGCCATGAGCACGTGGCGTTCTTTGGCACCGTACTACCGGACGCCAACGTGGCGCACCGGCTGGTGCAGGCGCAATCGGCCATGTCGGATGCGGAACTGGCGGCCTATGCCGACAGCACGGACGAGCGCCGCGAGTGGCAGGCCGCCTGCAATTTGCGCACGCTGCTCGGCTGATTTGGCGGATTACGCAGGCTGCGCCCGCTAATCCGGCAATTCAAGCCAGTTTCAACGGCAAACTGCGCAAGCGCTGCCCCGTCAATTTGAACACGGCATTGGCCACCGCCGGCGCCACCGGCGGCACGGCCGGTTCACCCATGCCTTGCGGCGGCTGCGCCGACAGCATGATGATGGTCTCGACTTTGGGCGCCTGCTGCATGCGCAGCACCGGGTAATCACCGAAATTGCCCTGCACCACCTGACCGCCCTCGATGGTAATTTCCCCCATCAACGCGGCCGACAAGCCAAACACCACGCTCGACTCGACCTGCTGCGCAATGATGCCGGGATGGACGGCAATGCCGCAGTCCAGCGCGCACACCACGCGGTGCACGGTGATGTCCTTGCCGGCCACCGACACTTCGGCCACCTGCGCCACGATCGAGCCAAAGGACTGGTGCAGCGCCACGCCATGGGCCCGTCCGGGCGGCGGCTGGCCCGCCTTGTCGATGGCCGCATTCAACACGGCCAGGTGGCGCGGATGCCGGTGCAGCAAACCACGGCGGAATGCGGCCGGGTCCTGCCCCGCCGCGTGGGCCATTTCGTCAATAAAACTTTCCTTGAAAAACGCATTGTGCGAATGACCGACCGAACGCCAGTAGCCGACCGGCGCCACGCTGTCCACATTGACGTGACGGATGCGCTGGTGCGGCACTTCGTACGGCATGTCATATTCGCCTTCGGCGGAATTCTTGTCCGGCCCGGCGCCCGGCACGCCCATGTTGCGCTTCAAGAATTGATGGCCGATGGCGGCGCCGGCCGACTGGTTATCCCAGGCCAGCAAATTGCCCGCGCCATCCAGACCGGCCGCAAAGCGCGCCAGCGCCACCGGACGGTACACATCATGGCGCGTATCGTCTTCGCGGCTCCAGATCACTTGCACCGGCAAGCCGCCGCATTGCTTGGCAATGGCCACCGCCTGCGCAATGAAATCGACTTCGAGGCGCCGGCCAAAGCCGCCGCCCAGCAGCTTGATGTCGAGCTCAACGGCGTCCGGCTCAACGCCGGCCACTTGCGCCGCCACATTGATGGCAAAGCTCGGCGACTGGGTCGAGACCCACAGCCGCACCTTGCCATCGGCCACCTGCGCGGTGCAGTTAATCGGCTCCATGGCGGCATGCGCCAGGTACGGCGCGCGGTATTGCGCCCGCACGGTTTTGGCCGCGCCATCGAGCATGCCAATGTCGCCGCTTTCATGGAAAGTGTGGCCGCTATCGCTGTCGAGCCGCTGCGCCAGTTCGCGCGCAATCGCGCTTGACGACAACGCCGCGTGCGGTCCGTCATGCCACTGGATCGACAGCGCGTCGGCGGCCTGGCGCGCCTGCCAGTAATGCTGCGCCACCACCGCCAGTCCGGCGCGCGCGCCGGTCTGGCCTTGCAGCGCGGCGGAGTAATCGATGACCTGCCGCACGCCAGGCATCTTCAGCACCGCTTGCGGGTCGAACGACGCCACCGTGCCGCCGATCACGGGCGCCATGCGCAGCGCCGCATACAGCATGCCGGGCGGGCGCGCATCGATGCCGAACAGCGCGCTGCCATTGGATTTGGCGGCCGCATCGCGGCGCGGCACGCTGGCGCCGATCAGGCGGAATTGCCCGGGGGTTTTCAGACGCACGCCGGCCGGCGGCGTCATGCCGGCCGCCAGCGCAGCCAGGTCGCCATACGACGCCTTTTTGCCGCTGGCGTGCAGCACATGGCCATCTTCGGTGCGGCATTCGGCCGGCGCCACGTTCCAGCTGCGCGCGGCCGCCTCGATCAACAATGCGCGCGCCGTGGCGCCCGCCTCACGCATCGGCAGCCACAGGTCCTTGATGCTCGACGATCCACCCGTGATATGGATGCCCAGTTCGCGCGCCACCTTGGCCATCACCCA
The DNA here is from genome assembly GCA_019751755.1 of Burkholderiaceae bacterium. Lineage (GTDB taxonomy): Bacteria > Pseudomonadota > Gammaproteobacteria > Burkholderiales > Burkholderiaceae_D > Rugamonas. The sequence goes on from JAIENA010000115.1 coordinate 4,707, forward strand.
TTCCGCGCCACGGCGCACGCGTCCGTCGTCATCGGGATGGAATGGCAAGCCGTCCGTGAGCAGCGCCACGTTACCGTAAATCTTGTCGGCCGGCGCCTGCACCAACCGGACCCGCGCCAACGGCACGTCCAGCTCTTCGGCCACCAGCATCGGCAGCGCCGTCAGCACGCCCTGCCCCATTTCACTGCGCGCCATCGCCACCGTGACGGTATTATCGGGCGACACGGCGACCCAGCCGTTGAGCGCCACCGCGCCATTGCTGACGGGTAGCGGCGCCTTGCCCCGGATGCGCTGACGCGGCGGCATAGCGCCCCAGCCCACCAGCACGGCGCCGGCCGCCGCCAGCCCGGACAACAGGAAGGTGCGCCGCTTCATGGGTTCACCGCCGCATCCACCAACGTAGTCACCGCCGTAGTCACCGCCG
>JAIENA010000122.1 GCA_019751755.1 Burkholderiaceae bacterium
ATCATCGTGATGGAAGACGGCAAGATCGTCGAAACCGGCAACCATGCATCACTGGTGGCGCTGGGCGGGATTTATGCGAACCTGGCGGCGCTGCAGTTCCATCATGTGCAAGTGGCGCATTAAACCTGGATGAACGCCTGCGGCGCCCTGACGCTGTCCGCTGCGATGGCATTGGCGCCAGCGCTGGCAGGCGCCACCGGTTTTACCGGCATCTATTTCCAGCACCATGACTGGGAAATGGCCTGTGACAATACCGGTACTTGCCGCGCCGCCGGATATCAGGAAGACCGCTACGTCGATGCTGTGAAGGCGCCGTCCGACTGGAAGTACGGTTCCACGCTGGAGCGGAACGTTGCGTTGTAATTGATGTACGAGGACGCGCTGCCATTGTTTTCCGGGTCAGTCGGGTCGCCGGTCCTCAATCCGCCGGAACCTCCGGACATCTTGTCACCCCCAATCCAAACCGGCACACACCGCGCGGCGTGTCGCGCATGACTCGGGGGAATATTATTCACTGTTTCTTTATTGTCAGTGACTTCCCCCCCTTTACTCCTTGCCGATATCGCGGCGCACCACGAAATTGCTGACAGATCCCTGGAATCGGGATCATGGCGTGGCAGTCTTGGCCTAGTTTGTTTAACATAGTCACCGAGCAGGCTGTTGCCCCGGCGCCCGTTGCTTCCGGCCATAGCACGCCGGTAATTATTTTTGCATCGTTCCCTCTACGATGCCGTTATTGCAAGATCCGACTGCCTGTCGTACCCGCGATGGCTTATTCATGCAATTGGGGCATGTTATTCGTCAACTACCCCGCCCTGAAGGACGGAGCTTGCAAGGCATCGCAAGCTTTGGTTGACCAGATCGAGCGCCCCGGATGCTTTTAATCCGGGCTTCATTGCCGAGTAGAGCGGGCGCTACGTTGCGCAGAAGTATCAGACCCACCTACGGATGCTTCCTCAGTCCGTAGCTCAGGAAACAGTTCGAGCAGACAAGCGATAGGGTAAGCACGAAACGGCGTATTGCCAGGCCATCGGTGGAGTACGGGAGACCGTCACCGGCCTAAGCTGCTGTGCAACATGATCGAGGGGAGCGGGCCGCAAGGCCCCGTCACCAGGCCCTTACGGGCAGAGTCGCAAGACCCATCCAGGTGGAAAGCCTGGTACTTGTTTAACGGTGGCTAATATGGACGTGACAGGCACGCCACCCAAGCCTGGAACGCTGCGCGTTACGCGCTCTGCCTCCCCGGTCTGAAGGCCGAGGTTTCACGCGCAAATCTGATGAAGTTGACCGCACTGAGAATTTGACGTAATGCAAACACCCGCTGTTTCGATCGATGAAATCAAGCGCCTCGACGCGCTTTTTGCGATGGGCCTGCTTGATTCGCCGGGAGAGGAACGTTTCGACCGCGTAACGCGGCTGGCGTGCGCACTCTTTAAGGTGCCGATCGCGCTTGTTTGCCTGGTTGATAGCGACCGCCAGTGGTTCAAGTCCCGCCAAGGTCTGGCGGTCGCGGAGACGGCGCGCCATATTTCGTTTTGCGCCCATGCAATTTTGTCCGACGCCCCCTTCGTTGTGCCCGATACGTTCACCGATCAGCGCTTTGCAGACAATCCGCTCGTTACCGGCGCCCCCCATGTCCGCTTCTATGCGGGCATTGCCTTGCGCTCGCGCGAGGGCTTGCGGGTCGGTACATTGTGCATAATCGATAATCAGCCACGTAACATCGGCGCCGACCAGATGGCGCAACTCGCCGACCTCGCCAGCATTGCGCAGGAAGAGCTGCAGCGCAGCGGCGGCATATGCAACGTGTCGCAGGCCGATGTGATGCAGCTCAATGGCTCCGACACCACAAACCTGTTTCGTACGATCGTGGAGCATACCCCTGGCATGCTCGGCTACTGGAACAACGAGCTGTGCTGCGTGTACGCCAATCAGGAATACCTCAACTGGTTTGGCCGCACGCCGGCCGAGATGTTGGGGATCCGGATCGATGATTTGATGGGTGACGCCTTATTCAAGAAGAACGAACCTTACATCCGTGCCGTGCTGGCCGGCGAGGACCAGCAGTTTGAACGTGCGTTGGTCAAACCCAGTGGCGACACGGGACACACGCTGGCGCGCTATATCGCGCACCGGGTCGATGGCCAGGTACGGGGCTTCTTCGTATTGGTGAGCGACATAACAGCCATCAAGAAGGTCCAAGAAGAGCTGCGCATCAGCGAGCGCCGCATTCTCGCCATGATCAGCGCGATCCCCGACGCCATTTACACCCATGGTCGGGATGGGTTGTTCGTCGATTGCCAGGCGGCCAGCCGAGCGCAACTCGACTCTGGCCAGCGAGCCTTAGACGCCGTGCCGCCTGCCCCGACGCTGCCGGCGGCAGCAACTGACGCGCTGACCCTCGCATGCGTGCGTGCCCTGGACGATAAGTGCTTGCAGGAAGTGCACTATTCCCTCCCGCAAGGCGACGGCGGCGAATACCATTTCGAAGCACACGTGGCGCCCTATTCGGACGACGGCGTCATTTCCATCGTGCGCGACGTGACCGAGCGCGAGCGCGACCGGCGTAGCCGGGAGACGTATGCGGCGCTGCTATCGACCCGCTTGAGTTTGAGCGAAGCCGAGGTGCGCGCCCAGGAGCAAGTGATGGTGCTGGCCGCCGATGCGGCAAATCTGGGGGTATGGGTCCTCGATTGCCGCGCCGATGCAATGCGTCCCTCGGAACGCTGGCGCATCTTGTTTGGCTTCTCCCCGACCGAAATGCTCAATCGGGACAGCCTGACGCTGCGCGTGCACGTGGACGATGCCGACCGCGTGCGGAAGCTGCTGCTGGACTCCCTGCAGGTGCCGGGGTATTGCGAAAGCGCCTTCCGCATCGTGCTGCCAGATGGGCAGTTGCGCTGGATATCGTCGCGCTGGCGCGGCGAGTCGGATGCAGCCGGCGTGGCAGTTGCCATTCGCGGCGTGTCGGTCGACATCACCGCGCGCAAGCTGACCGAACTGGATTTGCAGCAAAAGCAGTCCGAGCTGGCCTATCTGTCGCGCGTGACGATGCTGGGTGAGCTGTCGGGTGCGCTGGCGCATGAACTGAACCAGCCGCTGACGGCAATCCTGAGCAATGCACAGGCAGCCCAGCGCTTCCTGGCACGCGATCCGGTTGACTTGGCCGAAGTGAAAGACATCCTGCAAGACATCGTCGATGAAGACAAGCGGGCCGGCGCGGTGATTCAACGCCTGCGCCGCCTGTTCGACAAAAAGGAAACATTGGGCCAGGATATCGACGTCAACCTTGCCGTCTCTGAAACCGGCCAAATCCTGCGCAACGAATTGCTCAATCGGCGCGTGGCCTTCCACACCGTGCTGGCGCCCGATTTGCCGATGGCCTGCGCCGATCTGGTGCAACTCCAGCAGGTGTTAATCAATCTGATCATGAACGGCTGCGACGCCATGATCAGCGCGAACGCGGCGGAGCGGCGCATCCTGGTGCGCACCGCGCTGGTCGATGACGGCGATATCCAGATCAGCGTTTGCGACCAGGGCAGCGGGCTGCCGCCCGGCATACTGGAGCATCTCTTCGAACCGTTCTACACGACCAAGCAAGATGGCATGGGTTTGGGACTGTCCATCTGCCGCAACATCGTGGCGGCGCATGGCGGACGCTTGTGGGGCGAAAATAAGCGTGGCGGCGGCGCCAGCTTTCATGTGATGCTGCCGCGCTCTGCCGTTACAGGGCGCGCCACATGATAAGCCGAATTTTTCTGGTTGATGATCAAGCCACCGTGCGCAAGGCCATGGAGCGCCTGTTCGCGGCGGAAGGCTACGAGGTGCTGGCCTACGAATCGGCACGCGCCTTCCTGGGCAGCGGCATGATCGACGCCGCAGGCTGCCTGGTGCTCGATCTGGCCATGCCGGAGATGGATGGACTGGCACTACAGCAGGCAATGACGGGCAGCCTGCTGCCGGTGATCTTTCTGACCGGCCACGGCGATGTTACAAGCAGCGTGCGCGCCATGAAGGCGGGCGCCTGGGACTTCCTGACCAAACCGGTCGACGCGGCGACTTTACTGGCGGCGGTGCAAGGGGCGCTCGATCAGAACAGCAAAGCACGTGCCGCACGCGCCGAATGCGATGAGCTACGCGCGCGCATAGACAGCCTGACGCCGCGCGAAGCGGAAGTCATGGCCTTGCTCATTGAAGGCAAACTCAACAAGCAAATCGCCGACCAGCTCGGCATCGTCGAAAAAACCATCAAAGTACACCGCGCCCGCGTGCTGGCCAAAATGAAGACGCGCTCTTCCACTGCGCTGGTACGACTGGTCGACCGGGTACAACGCGCGCGCAGCGATCCAACGTAGGTCTAAGGTCCAATAGCGCCACAGTCGCTGTCGAGCTACTGTGCAGCAATGGAAACACAACGCCCCTGGGTAGCAATCGTAGACGACGACCTGGCAATCCGGCGCGCCTTGCTGCGCCTGCTGCGCTCGGTCGGTATCGAGGCGCGCGCCTTCGCCAGCGGTGCAGAATTTTTCGCCGCCCTGCAGCCCTGTCCGCCCGACTGCGTTCTGCTCGATTTGCAGATGCCGGAGATGTCCGGCTATGCAGTGCTGGCGCGCCTAAGCGCCGAGAAACTGGCCATCCCCGCAATTGTCATCACCGGCCAGCATACGGCCGGCAGCCAGGCACGGGCCGTGCTGGCAAATGCCATGTGCTATCTGCTTAAACCCGTATCCGACAAGCTCTTGCTCGATGCGATTTCATTGGCACGGCGGCATGGCGCAGTCGGGGACAGCTCGCTGGCTAACGCTGAATCGGCCGTCTGGCCGGCGCACGGCCAGTAATCAAGCAAGGAAACAATCATGAACTCGCACAGGAGAAACATTATGAACATCCGGAATTGGAAACTCGGCACCCGACTGGGATCAGGCTTTGCGTTTGTCCTGATCTTGCTCGGGGCCGTGGCGCTGTTGGGAATTCATGGATTAAATAGCGCCAATGCTTCTCTGCACAATATCGTCGACGTGAACCTCAAGAAGATTGAACTGATCGGTGAGATGGAAAGCTCGATCCATGTCGTGGCACGGGTCACGCGTACCATTGCCTTGCTGTCCGATGAGGCCGAGGCGACCCGGCAGCATGACA
>JAIENA010000164.1 GCA_019751755.1 Burkholderiaceae bacterium
ACGTGCCGATCAGTAACGCGAATTTCCCGTCGAACTGGGAATTATCGGCCGCCCGCGCCGGCGCCGTGGTGCGTCTGTTTATCGATGCGGGCGTGCCGGCGCCCCGCATGTCGGCGGTTGGCCACGCGGACAATATCCCGGTGGCGGCCAACAGTGAAGCGGAAGGACGGGCGCGCAACCGGCGTGTCGCGGTGACCATTTTGTCTGGCATCCCCGATCCTTCCATCGAACTGAGGCCGGATGAATAAAGCGCCCTCATGGATTGCAATGATATAACTGAAAATGCTATAGGAGCCACATTATTCGAGTTCAGGTATTTGGCCTCAGCCATACTAAGGCCTTGCGGGATGCACTGAAGGTTAATCCCGCAATTTTTCCCCATGAAATAGATATTGTTCATTTATTAAAGGAGGTTCCTGACAGGAAGTTTGTGGTACCAGCGCCGGATGGCGAAGAAAGCTTGCATCCTTCGTTGCTGGCCTGTCTGGGGCAGGATGGCGAACGCAGGTTTTTTTCCCAGATTGGCGGTAACGCACACTATTTTCTAGGCTTGTTCAAACACAAAAAGCCATTTGACTTTGTGCTGCCGGAGATGCCCGATATGGCGCTGGAAGACGGCGCGGAAATCTTGCCATATGAATATATGCTGGAAGTCATGCATGAAAATTGCGAACCGAATCTGGCAGTATTGCGTGCATTGCGGCGGGCGTTGAAGGGGCCGATTACGCATATAGAAAGCCCGCCGGCGATCGGTGACAATGATTATTGCCAAAATAATTTGCCGCCTGTCTTTTCGACGGAATACTACAAGGCATTCACCGTCGCCAATCCCGGTTTCAGGAAGAAAATGTGGCGGGTTCACAGTGAAGTATTTCGGCGCGAGTGCGCGCGGATCGGCGTCGACTTCCTGCCCTGTCCGGTGCAGTCCATGGATGCACAAGGGTTTTTGCGTCCGGAGTACTATTCCGACCCCCTGCATGGCAATGGATTGTATGGCGAGCTTGTCTTGAAGCAGATTGAAGACCGGCTGGCACAGGAACCTGGAGAGATTTTCAATGGCTAAGCATCCCTACCAAACCATTTCACCGCAAGCGCATTGGCGTACCGCGGTCCAGGATATCCCTGCCGGACAAATTGATCCGGTCGGCGACTTCAAGTTCAAACTGGAGCGGAGCAGCAAGGTGGCGACAGCCGGCAGTTGCTTTGCCCAGCATATTGCGCGCCATCTTGCCAAAAGCGGATTCAACTATTATGTGGTCGAGCAAGGGCACCCTGTCGGTTCCAAGAAAATCCAGGAAAAATTCAATTATGGGATTTTTTCTGGCCGCTATGGGAATATTTATACGTCCAAGCAATTACTTCAATTGTTTGACCGTGCGTTTGGCCACTTCCAGCCTGCCGATCAATATTGGCTCGATGAGGCGGGGAACTATATTGATCCATTCCGTCCGGCAGTGCAGCCGCATGGCTTCAGTACGCTGGATGGCTTGCTGGCAGACCGTGAAAAACATTTGGCCGCCGTGCGCGAGATGTTTCTCACGCTGGATTATTTTGTGTTTACGCTGGGACTGACGGAGTGCTGGCAATCCACTGTCGATGGCGCGGCCTATCCCGTGTGCCCGGGTGTGGCCGGTGGCGTATTTTCAGAGGAAAAATACCGTTTCACGAATCTTTCCGTTGCCGATACCCTGGCTGATCTGCGCAGTTTTCGCGACAAGCTGCATCAGGTGAATCCGAACGCGCGCATGATACTGACGGTTTCGCCGGTACCGCTGATGGCAACGATGGAGCCACGCCACGTACTGGTGTCGACCACGGCGTCGAAAGCCATATTGCGGGTTGCCGCCGATGAAATGGAGCGCGCATTCGATAACGTTGCCTATTTCCCTTCCTACGAAATCATTACCTCCGCATTTGCACGCGGGGCGTATTTGGGCCCGGACTTGCGTTCCGTTACGGAAACCGGCGTCGAGCATGTGATGCGGCTGTTCCTGCGCCATGCTACCGCCACGGCCACCGGGTTGCCGGCGCCGGCGGCAGATGAACCCGCCAATGATTTTTCTGCCAAGGCAAAAGACATCGTGGACGTCATCTGCGAAGAAAACCTGCTTCAAAAAGCAGGTTGATCTGCGTGACCCGCCAGGCAATCACAGCCAGGCTGGCGCGCCAGCCTGATTGGCCCGGTATGGCGATGGAAATGTGTTAAAATAGGGCTCCTGCTTTATATCGTAGTTTGCTTCAGTTAATTTATGAAAAAAATCCTGGTCGTCGGGCATAGCCATATGAATGCTCTTATCTCGGCTCCTTCCGTCGATGAACAGTTTCATTTCATCTCATTTCATGCCAGCCGGCATGGCGTATATGATGAACGGCCGGTCAGCGATTTTCAGGAATTCAACAACGATGATTATTCGGCCGTTGTTTTCCTTCTGCGCGGAAACCGGCATGTTGAGCTTGGCCTGGTACGGCACCCAACGGCGCCTTTTGATTTTATCTTGCCGCATCGCCCTGACTTGCCTGTGGATGGCAGTTCGCGTTTATTGCCTGCTGGCCTGGTTGAGCAAATGTTGAGGCGTCGCATTTCTGATGAGTTTGAATTTTTTTCGCAGATGCGCCAGTTTTTTTCTGAAAAAAACTGTTATCGCGTCGAATCTCCGCCGCCGCTTCCCAATTTTTACGTCGAACAGTATCCCGCAGGCTTCAAGGATTTGATCGAAGCGCATGGTGTGGCCCCCGAGTCCTTTCGCTACAAGTTATGGCGCATGAATTCAAGACTCGTGCGGCAACATTGCATGTCAATCGGCGCGACGTTCATCGAAGCCCCAGGCTGTTCCATGGATGGTCAAGGGTTTTTATTGCCGGAATACTGGCGTGAAGATCCCGCGCATGCGAATAGCCTGTATGGTGACTTGGTGCTGAATCAAATACGAGAAATGATGGAAGTGAAAGCATGAGGAAACATCCCTACCAGGATATGCCAGAGTATTGCTTTTGGAAAAAAGGCATTGAAGCACGTTCATTCCAGGAAGTTGACCCTATTGCTTCCGCACCGTTTGTGATCTTGCCACAGGATAAGGTCGCGACGGCAGGAAGTTGCTTTGCGCAGCATATTTCCAGGCATTTAAAGAATGCAGGATTCCAGTTCATGGAAACAGAGCCTGCCCATCCTTATACAAGCCAGGAAGAGGCCGCTTCTTATGGCTATGGAATTTATACTGCCCGCTACGGTAATATTTATACGGCACGCCAGCTTCTGCAACTTTTCCAGCGTGCCTATGGATTGTTCAAGCCAAAAGAAGAAGTATGGGAAGAAGGCGGGTTTTACGTTGATCCTTTCCGCCCTCGCATTCAACCCCATGGCTTTGCCGGGCTGGAAGAATTTTATGCCGATAGAAACCAGCATTTTGCCGCGATACGGCATGCATTTGAAAATCTCGATGTGTTTGTTTTCACGCTGGGCTTGACCGAAGGCTGGGAATCCACTAAAGATGGAGCGGTTTTTCCTTTGTGCCCCGGTGTGGCTGGCGGCGTCTTCGATCAGGACCGCCATGTCCTGCACAATTTCTCGGTCAGCGAAATCGTTGCCGATATGCTGGTATTTATTGATCTGCTAAAGATGGTGAATGCCAGTGCAAGGGTGATCTTGACGGTGTCGCCGGTCTCACTGGCGGCGACCGCCGTGCCTACTGAACATATCTTATCGGCCAATACCTATTCAAAATCAGTCTTACGGGTTGCATGCCAGGAAATCGTTGCGCAGCGGACCTGCGCTGCCTACATGCCTTCCTATGAAATCATTACCGGTCCCCATGCCCGTGGGCGTTACTTTACTGAGGATTGCAGGACAGTCAATGAAGCCGGTGTGGCCCACGTCATGCGAGTTTTCCTCAAGCATTTTACCGAACCTTCGCCGCTGGCGGATGCGCCGCAAACGCATCCGGCGCCTGACCAGCATTTGCTGGCCATGCAAAAACTGGTTGACGTCAACTGCGATGAAATCATGTTGCAGCCCGCTGAGGCTGCGGTAGTCCCTGCTGTACAGATAGGTGTCTGTAATTTATGCGGCAGTAAGGATTTTGGCCCTGGTCCCAAGGGCCGCCTGACGGATAAGGGTTATTTCCCGCATTGCAATGGATGTGGTTCGCTTGAGCGGAATCGTGCCTTGGGAAGCGTATTGCAAGCATTAGGCGTCGAGAAAGAGCGCTGCGAGAAAGCATTGATTTTCGGTACAGGAAAAGCGGTAAGGGAAGGCTTTTTCAGGAATGACGTTTTGCTGTCAGGGGGGAACGGCCAATGGAAAGAGGATTTGGGTGGCCTGAAGGATGGCTTCTTCGATTTCATTTCCTTGACCTATTGGTTTGAATTCCAGGAAGATGACCTGTCGAGTTTTTCTGAAATACTGCGGGTCCTGGCGCCAGATGGTGTCTTGCAAGTTTGTTTTAATGCACCCAACCAGCGCACAGCGACGGTGCTAAAGCAGGGCGATGTCGGGACGTCCGGTTATCGGTTATACGGGCACGATGTGTTCGATCATTTCAAGTGCAAGGAAAATGGTATTGCTTGCCAAGCGACGTCTGGCGTCGATCCTGCGACTGGAAAATCGCATGTGGTGCATTTTTTCTTCAAGAGCGCCGGGCATCCCATGTTCAAGAAAATAAGAAATGGCCAATAAGAGCCACTAAGTCAGCCGGAGCCGCGCATGCCCATGCCCATGCCCATGCACCGCTCCGCGCCGCTGAAGGACCGCCAAGGTCACGCTTGCAGTGGCGCCCCAGTCGCCTTAGCCGGCAACAAACCCGCGCCGCGTTGCCCATACTGGTGGTCTGCCCCGTCGGTCCATACATATTCGGCGCCAGGCGGTGCGGATCTGGGAGTTGGCCGCCGGCTATTCCCCGACCATTGGCTCCTGGGCGCCGTGCTGGGCATGATCCAGGTGATGGAAAACCTGTCCGATCCGTCTCGCCTGGGACCGGGGATTGCGATTGCGTTTGTCTCCACGATTTATGGCGTGGGACTGGCCAACCTGTTCTTTTATCCGATCGCCAACAAGCTGAAAAACATCATCACGCAGCAAGTGCACCAGCAGGAAATCGCCGCCGCCGTGTTTTACGACATTGCCACCGGCGACCACAGCCGCGTGATCGACGAGCGCATCGC
>JAIENA010000159.1 GCA_019751755.1 Burkholderiaceae bacterium
CGGCGTTTCAGCCCCGGGTTCGGGATCGGCAAATTCAACACTTGGGTATTGACCGGCGTGGCGGAACCCTGGCCGCCGAACGCATCGCCCAGCGCATCGGAAAACACTTTGTATTTGCCGATGTTGACGGAGGAAATCGCATACATGACGACAAAGAACGCGAACAGCAAGGTAATGAAATCCGCATAGGAAATCAGCCAGCGCTCGTGGTTTTCCGGTTCATCGTCGAATTTACGGCGGGCGCGGCGCTGCATGTCAGTGCTCGCGCAGCAAGGTCGCGATGCGCTCGTCGATCACGCGGCTGTGGTCGCCGGTGGCAATGTCGTAAAACACGGCGGCGGCGATTTCCTGCTGCAGCACTTGCTGCGTCACAATATTTTTGAGCTTGTTAGCGATCGGATAAAAGAACAGGTTGGCCAGTCCCACACCATAAATCGTCGAGACAAACGCAATCGCAATCCCCGGTCCCAGGCGGGACGGATCGGACAGGTTTTCCATCACCTGGATCAGGCCAAGCACGGCGCCCAGGATGCCGATGGTGGGCGAATACCCGGCGGCCGATTCCCAGATCCGCACGGCCTGGCGCTCGGCCGTTTCAAAGGCGGTGATTTCCATGTCCAGCAACTGGCGCATTTTATCGGGATGGATGCCGTCGACAATCAGGCGCAAGCCCTTCGCGTTGAACTTGTCCTTGGACGACAGCATGAAGCGCTCCAGCGACAGGTGGCCGTCGCGCTTGGCGGCGGTGTTCCAGGCCGCGATTTCGCGCGCCAGCACGGCACGGCTGTCGGATGGCGGCTTGACAATCCAGCGTAGCATGACCATGCCACGCGAAAAGGTGGCGGCGCGGGTTTGCAGCAAGACGGCGCCCAGCGTGCCGATCACGACAATGGCAAAGGCGGCCGGCTGCAGCAGTGAGCTGAGCTTGCCGCCTTCCATGCCCTGGCCGATCAAGACACCGGCCACCCCGAGAATAATGCCCGCTATACTGGCCCAGTCCATGCCTGCTCCCGGAGCGAAGCGCGCAGGCGCGCCACCGCTTGCGTATGCAACTGCGATACGCGTGATTCAGACACACCCATGACGGCGCCGATTTCCTTCAAATTCAACTCTTCCTCGTAATACAGGCCCATCAGCATTTTTTCCCTCGGCGGCAAGCCGTCGATGGCGTCGATAACGGCCTGGCGGAAGTCGGTATCGAGCAGCGCGCGCAGCGGATCGGCATCGTCGTCCGAGCAATAACGGTCGAGGAAACTGTCGTTGCCATCGTCATCGCGGAAATCTTCGTAATAGAGCAGCTGGTGGCCGCCGCCTTCGCCCAGCATTTCCTGGTAATCCGCCAGCGACAGCTTCAGTGACTTCGCCACTTCCGACTCGCTGGGCGGCCGGCCCAGGCGCTGTTGCAGCACCGCCATGGCGTTTTCAATCTTGCGCATGTCTTGCCGCATCGAGCGCGGCAGCCAGTCGCTGTTGCGCAGCTCGTCGAGCATGGCGCCGCGGATGCGCATGACGGCATAGGTCTCAAACTGGGCGCCGTGGGTTTCTTCATAGCGGTTGATCGCGTCCAGCAAGCCGATCATGCCGGCTTGCACCAGATCATCCACTTCCACGCTGGGCGGCAGTTTCGCCTTCATATGATGGGCGAGACGCTTAACCAACGGCATGTGATCCGTCAGCAGCGTATTTTTGTCCGCTTTCCCTTTGACCGTGTACATAAACTCTTTAATTGTTGTTACGCTGAATGGCTGCCACTCCCCGTACGGAAGTTGTGCGAGCCGGCCAGGGCCAAACGCCCGGCCAGTTCACGGAAAGCAACCGATGCCCCTGCCAACGGAAATGCGTCGACCACCGCGCGCCCAAGGCGTGCGGCGCGCTGCAGATATTCGTCAGCCGGCACTGATCCCATCGAGACCAGGTTAACCGCCAGGTAACGACTTGCCGCTTGCGCCATATTATCGTAAACCAACCTTGCTTCGGCTTCTGATGCGCCGGTGACCAGGATACCAAAGGGCCGGCGGCCCAATTCCATGTTCAGGCGCTTGATCATCGCGTAGGCATTGGTGATCGAGGTGGCGCTGTTCGACACCTGCACCACGATCTCGGAACTGGCCATCACCGGCACCGGAAAGGCCGTGCCATCGAACTCGCCATCGACAATCACCATGCCGGTCTGCTTGGCCAGCACATCAAACGCCTTGGCCAGGCGGCGCGTTTCATCCGGCCCGGTGCTGCGCACGCCGCGTGTCATCGATACCACACCAAAACCTTGCGGCACCTGGTAAATCACCTGGTTCAAGCCGCATTGCTGGCGCGCCACGTCGAGCAGGCTGGCGCCATTGTCAACGCCCAGGCGCGAGCCGACGCCATGCGCGCTGGCGCAGGCATCGACCAGCAGCACGTCGTTGCCGGCCCGGGCCAGCGACGCGCCCAGGTTGACCAGCATGGAACCCTTGTCATCCTGCGGCGTGGCCGACAGGAACGTCACGATGCGGGGCTGCGGCCCCGCCAGCATCCGGCGGAGACCTTCCGCCTGGTCAAAATTAAAATTAGCCAAGGTGCACCTCGCGCATGTCGTGAGCGGCGCCCGACATCAGCAGCGGCAAGTCGCCATCGTGGTACTGGCTGGCCGCGCCCTGTTTCAGGCGGAAGGCGCGCTCGACCAGTTGGGCCGGGTCGGCCAGGTGCAAGTCTTCCGGAACGCGCTGTCCGTTAGACACGTAAAACATATTAAGTTTCTGGCGGATGACCACATCGAGCACATTGCCGATCGACGCCGCTTCGTCCAGCTTGGTCATGATGCAGCCGGCCAGGCCGCTGCCCTGGTAGGCGCGCACCACTTCGTTCAGGGTTTCCTGGGTCGACGTCGCATTCAGGCACAGCAGGCGTTTCACCGGCACGTCGGAGCCTTGCAGCATACCGATCTGTTCCGCCACCATGTGGTCGCGCTGGCTCATGCCGACCGTATCGATCAGCACGGTGTGCTTGTTGCGCAATTCTTTCAGCGCGATGCGCAGGTCCGCTTCATCCTTGACCGAGTGCACCATCACGCCGAGGATCTTGCCGTAGATGCGCAGTTGTTCGTGGGCGCCGATACGATAGGCGTCGGTGGTGATCAGCGCCAGCTTTTCCGGGCCATGGCGCATCACGCAGCGCGCCGCCAGCTTGGCGGTGCTGGTGGTTTTACCGACGCCGGTCGGGCCGACCAGCGCAAACACGCCGCCCTGCTCGATCAACTGGTCTTCATTGGTGATGGCCGACAAATTGCGCGTCAGGACGGTTTTAATCCAGCGCAGGCTGTCGGCGGTGTCGCGCCCGGCCGGCAGTTTTTCAATCAGGTAGCGCGCCAGGCTGGGCGAAAAGCCGGCCGCCAGCATCTCACGCAGCACGGCCGCTTTTTGCGGTTCGCGCTGCTGGGTCGAGCCCCACGAGATTTCCGCCAGTTGGGTTTCCATCATGCCGCGCATGGCGCGCAGTTCATTCATCATGACACTCATTTCCGCCGTCGCGTTGGCCTTGGCGCCAGCCACGGCTTCGGCCACCATCGCGCTGATGCGCTCCATATCCAGCGCTGGCGCCGGCGCGGCCGGGCGGGCCGGGGCGCTGTATTGCGGCTGCGCCGGGATTTGGCGCGGTGCTGGCTGTGCAGGCTGGGCCGCCATCGGACGTGCGGCCGGGCGCGGCATCGGACGGGCGATGGCTTCCGGCGCCGACGGGCGCATCGGGGCGGGACGCGCTGGCATGGCGGGAGCGGCCGGGGCGGCGGCGCGCGCCTGGTAGGCGTCAAAGGCGTCGAAGGCATCCATCGGCGCGTCCGGCAAGTCCAGGTAAGGGGCCGGTTGCCCCATTGGGGAGTCGTGCGGCGGGGACGCCAGCGAAGCGGCATCGTCGTTGGCCAGGGCGAGGATTTCGACTTCGCCATCGGTTGGACGATTGGACAGGATCACCGCATCCGGACCCAGCGCTTCGCGCACCTTGCGCAGGGCTTCACGCGACGTTGGTGCAGTAAATTTTTTGACGTTCATGGTTTTTTCCCCGGCCTCACTTCGACAATTGCATTATTGGCGATGCGGCGGGGAAACAATCGAAGGAACAGGACGGGAAAAAGGCCCTATTTGCGGTTTTCCATCAGGTCCCCACCAACGCCGTCACCCGAATCGTCTTCGACTCCGGGATTTCCGCATGCGACAGCACCTTCAATTGCGGCAAGGCGCGGCGCAGGAAGCGCACCAGCAAGACGCGCAGCGGGCCCGGCACCAGCAGCACCGGCGTCAAGCCCAGCGCTTCCTGCTGCTGCGCCGCCTGGGCCGCCGATTGCGCAATGGTGTCGGCCAGGCCCGGCTCGATGCCGGCGCCGTCCGCGCCGCCCTGCGCCATGGCTTGCATCAGCAGGCGCTCGAGGCGATTGTCGAGCGTAATGACGGACAATTCGCCGCCGGTCGGGAACAATTGCTGCACGATGGCGCGGCCCAGTGCGATCCGCACCAGCGCCGTCAATTCATTCGGATCCTGCGTCATGGCGGTATGCTCGGCCAGGGTTTCAATGATCGAGCGCATATCGCGAATATGGACCCCTTCGGCCAGCAGGTTTTGCAGCACTTTCTGCAGCGCCGACAGCGACATCATCTTCGGCACCAGGTCTTCCACCAGCTTCGGCGATTCCTTCGCCAAATGGTCCAGCAACGACTGCACTTCCGCGCGGCCCAACAGTTCGGACGCGTGGGTGGTGATCAGGTGGTTCAGGTGGGTTGCCACCACGGTGCCGGCATCGACCACCGTATAACCCATGGTTTGGGCCTGATCGCGCAGGCCGGCGTCGATCCAGATCGCCGGCAGACCGAACGCCGGGTCTTGCGTCACCAGGCCGGGCAAGGTGCCACTGGCCATGCCGGGGTTGATGGCCAGGTATTGGCCATTGAACGCTTCGCCGGCACCCACTTCCACCCCTTTGAGCGCAATCCGGTAAGCCGATGGTTTTAGCTCCAGGTTGTCGCGGATATGCACCGGTGGCGCCAGGAAGCCGACTTCCTGCGCAAATTTCTTGCGGATGCCCTTGATGCGTTTCAGCAGTTCGCCACCTTGCGCCTTGTCCACCAGCGGAATCAGGCGGTAACCCACTTCCAGGCCGAGCGTATCGACCGGCAGCACGTCTTGCCAGGTCGCCTCTTCCGACTCCGGCGTCGGCGCGGCGGCGGCGCC
>JAIENA010000279.1 GCA_019751755.1 Burkholderiaceae bacterium
CGCCCCGTGCCGCCTGCCTGCACGGCCACCGGCAACCCCGGCATCCAACACAGCCACCCTGGGCCGGCAGCCAGCGGCACGCCGGGCATCAGTCCCGCCGTCTGGCAGCCGCGTCCCGCCAGACAGCACGCGGACACCATCCACGCCCCGCGGCAGCCAGCCTGGCAAACCGCCGCCGACGCCACCGCGCTGCCCCAAACGCCACCGCAAGCAGCACGGCAAGCGACCCGCCGGGCCGAGTCCGGCGGCAGCGCCGACGAGAACGATGCGACCTACGTGCCCATTGCCCGCCAGCGCGTGACGCTGGCGGCGCTGGCCCTGCCCCGTCTGAGCCGCTACCGCGACACGGGCGCGCGGCGGCTTGATATCCCGCTGACACCGGATCACACGCTGATGCTGACCATCGACGCCGATGACGGCTTGCATACGCTGGCCGCCAACGAGCGGCGCCCGGTGACGGCTCCGGCCACCTTGCCGCAGGCGGGTGGCCGGGCGATTCACGTGCTGCCGCCGCCGGCCGCGATGGCGGACCGCTGTTGTGCGCTGCTCCCCTTGCCACATGCGGCCAGCGTGCAATTGCCACTGGCCGGACGGCATCATTTCGGCCGCCAGGGATCGGCGCTGGCGCCACTGCGCCTGCTGGACTCGCCGCGCCTGCTGGATTGCGGCGAAACACAGGCCAGCGCGGACCGCATTGGGCTGTCGCGTGAAGCATTCAGTTTTGAAATGTCGCCGCAAGGGGTCCGCATCGCCCGCCTCGCGCCCAGCCAGGCGCTGTACCACCTGGATGGGCAATTGCAATTCGTGGCGGCGATCGGCGCCGCCAGCGCGCAGGCGCCGTACCTGCTGCCGCACGGACACCATGTGGCGGCTGGCCACTATGTGTTGCGGTTTGATGCGTGAGGCGGCCATGCTGCGGTCCGTGTTGCCGAGGTTGACGTCCTTGCTGATCGGGTGGGTGTTGCTGGTGTCGCTGATATTCGGCGCCGTTGCCATCCCGGCAATCGCTGCGCCGCGCTGGCTGATCCCGGCGCTGTGCTATGGCGCGGCCCTGGTGCTGACACTGGCGCTGGCCGCCACGCTGACCCCTGCGGCCTGGTGGTACCGTCCAACCGTTCGCGGCATCGCCATCGTCACCGGCGGAACCTGGCTGTGCGGCAGCGTGCTGGCCCTGGCGGCCGGTTCCGTCCTCCCTGCCACACCCGCCACACCAGCCGTGGCCACCGCGCTGGCCTCCGTTGGCGCACACCAGGCGCCAGCCCTGGCGCCACCGGCGTTGCCGCCAACACCGACCGCGCCTGCCTGGTCAATTGCGCCGTTCCGGGTCCATCGCAGTCTTAACCTGCGCGCAGGTCCCGATGTCGGTTCGACACGCGTGGCGGTGATACCTGCCGGTGCGCAATTGACGCCGACGGGGCGGCGACATGGCGACTGGTGGCAGGTGCGCACCGATGGCGCCGCCCGCCGGCAAACCGGGTGGGTCAGCAGCCTGTGGCTGCGGCAATTGGCGGAAGATCCATATTGACTGGCTCAAGAATCGGATAAAACTGCCGATAACGTGGCTACGCGGCCTCATACCTTGAAACAACGGGAAATAAACAGGCCTGTTGCGGTTGCCACCGACCACCGATACCACATAAACTCAGGTTTATGTCGTCGGTCTATTAGCCATGAATAAATGCAGTCATCCGGATCATCCGCACTGCACGTACTGGGTCCTGCCAGGCGATTCCGCCTGCGCGGGTGGACACGCGCAAGCTAGCCCCTGCGTCCCCGCCGAGCCGGTGGCGCCGCTGGTGCCGGTGGTGCCAGATGCGCCGTCCAGTTACGCCCTGCTCAGTGCCCTGCGCGCCCGTGGCCCCGCCACGGCGCACGGTCACGCCCAGGCCAAACAAGCCACTGCGGTGAGCATGGCGGCACCGGCCGACCTGATGGCGGGCATGATGGCAAAACCACAGGCCCGGCCGCAGTTGCATATCAGCGGATTCGACCCGCGCGCCGCCGGTGGACGGCAAACGCTGAAGATGGATTTGCGCGGCATGCCGCCCGATTGCGCGCCGCACCTCGACATTGAAGTACGCTCGGAACTGATCCAGAACGCTGGAATGTCGCGCCAGCAATTTTCCCGCGCGGCCGATAGCAGCTGGCGTCCGGTGTTCGTCGATTTTTCATCGCGCGGCAAGGAGCACGGCCAATACCAGATCAGCGTGGTCATCACCAGCATGGCCGAAGGCCTGCCGGCGCGCCGCTGGGAAAGCGTGTTCATCATCCTGGCCCCGCGCGCCGATGCGACGCTGACGGAAATTCACCGCATTTTCCTCAGCACCCACAAGAACGTACGCGTGACGGCCGACGATGCCTCGATTGCCCGGGTCCAGGCCCAGGGCGGCGACAGCCTCGAACTCGACGTCACGGCCCGCAATGCCGGCATCGCCCATGTCAACCTCGATACGCCGCCAGGTAAAGTGGACCTGGGCTTTTCCACCATCGCGTGGGATGAAGACCTGATTGAAATCGCCATGCCCCGCATGGCGCCGGTTCACCCGCACCCGGCCAGCGCCGCCAGTTTCGTCAATGCCGCGCCCGACGCGGGTGCGCAGCGCCACATCCGCCTGTTCGCGCTGGACGAATGCGTGATCGGCCGCTTTGAGCTGGTGGATCCGGAAGCGGACCTGCTGCTGACGCATCACAGCGAAGACGGCCAGCAGCCGAACGGACTAACGCGCCGCCTGTCCGGCCGCCACGCGGTGATCCGCCGCGCCGGTTCGCCCCAGGGCGGCTTTGACATCGAGGACGTGTCGCGCTATGGCGTGCTGCTGGACGGCGTCTGGCCCGGCAAGCACAAGCCGGTGCGGCTGCGCCAGGGCATGCGCATCGAACTGACCGCCAGTATCAAAGGCGTGGTGACGCTGGAAGTGTCGGCCATCATGCCGCATGGCGTGATCCTGCACCGGATCGACCATGGCCGGCAAGCCGAATGTTTTTATGTGCTGATGCCCGATACCCACCCGGGCTACCCGATGCCGCCGTTTATCGCCACCCCGCAAGCCGGGGCGCTGCCGCTGATCGTGCATCACAACGGCGGCTTCTGGCATATGGATCAACTGTCGGGCAAGGAAACCGCGCTGGCGCCGTCGACCACGCTCGATAAGCTCAGCCGCATCCCGCGCCACACGCGCTTTGCCGCCGAACCGTATCCGGAAAGCTGGATTATCCGCACCGGCGCCGATGATGTATACAGCACGGTGGCGGCATCGGACATGACGGCGGCGTAAGCCGGCCCGATGGTCAACCCGATGGTCAGCCCGGCGTGCGTTTCGGGAACGGAATCCGCTCGGTTTCGCCCGGCACTTGCGGGAAGCGGCCCGCTTCCCAGTCTTCCGCCGCCTGCAGCACGCGCTCTTTGCGCGACGACACGAAATTCCACAGCAGTGAACGGTGGCCGTCCAGCGCGGCGCCGCCGATCAGGACGAATTGCGCCTCCGAGGTCGCCGTCACGCGCTGCGCCGTGCGGGTATCGAGCAGCGCCATCGTCTGCAGCGCCAGCGGCACGCCATCGACCGCCAGTGCACCGCTGATCGGATAAATCGCCGCTTCCTCCGGCAAGCCCGCCAAGCCCAGTTGCTGACCATCCTGCAAGGCCACGTCCAGGTACAGCGTCTGGCCATAGGTTTTCACCGGCGAGGTTTTACCGAACGCGGTACCGATCAACACCCGCACTTTGGCGCCTTCCACGGTGAACGCGGGAATTGCCGCCGACGGCGTATGTTCGAAACACGGTTCACATTCCTCATCGGCCTGCGGCAAGGCCAGCCACAATTGCAGGCCATGCGTGCGGTGCGGCTGCTGCACCAGGTCTGGCGGCGTGCGTTCCGAATGCGTAATGCCTTTGCCGGCCGTCATCAGGTTGATGGCGCCCGGTTCGATGCGCTGGAACGTGCCCAGGCTGTCGCGGTGGTCCATCGCCCCTTCGAACAAATAGGTGACAGTGGCCAGGCCGATGTGCGGATGGGGCCGCACATCATGGTTGGCGCCCGGCGCCACATCCATCGGACCGAAATGATCGAAGAAAATAAACGGCCCCACCGCCTGCTTGGCGGCGGACGGCAGGTAGCGGCGCACCATCATGCCGCCGCCCAGGTCTTTTTCGTGGCCTTTAAGGACCGTCGACACGCTCATGGCGCCTCCGCCAGCGTCGTGCTGATTTCCGTGGTGACCGTGGTCATCAGCTTGTGCACCGGACATTTTTGCGCCGCCGACAGCAGTTCCGCGCGCTGGACTTCCGTCAGGTCGCCCGTCAGGTGCAAGGTGGTGGCGAGGCGGTAGACCCCTTTGCGTTCGTCGCTGGCGTCGCGCTCCGTGGTGACTTCGACGTTTTCCAACGGATAGCCTTTGCGCTTGGCGTACCACACCACGGTCAGCGCCTTGCAGGCGCTGACGGCGGCATCGTACAGGTCATGCGGGCCCGGGCCGGCATCGTCGCCGCCCTCTTCCACGGTACCGTCCACGGAAATGATGTGGTTGCGCACATGGGCAATATGGCGCATGGCGAGCGACTGGTCGCGTTTCACTGTAATGGTCATGGTGGTCCTGGCTAGATTGAGTCAGAAAAACCACAATGTACACCGTTTGCGCCGCCCGCGCCTCCCCCAAACGAGGGCACGCGCCGGACCGCCGGTCACACCAGCTTGCGCGCCACGCGCAAACCCACCACGTCATTGGCCAGCACGGCGGAATACGCGTTGCGCAGCGCCGTGCGCAGGTAACGGGGCGGATACAGCCAAGCGCCGCCGCGCAGCATGCGGCGGGCCTGGTCGTTCCCCTCCATCCATGCGCTGCCGTCCAGCGGCGCGCCCTCATACGTCGGGTGCATGGTGTCTTGCATCCATTCCCACACGTTGCCATGCATGTCAAACAAACCCCAGGGGTTGGGCGGGAAGCTGCCGACAGCGGTGGTGCCCTGCCGGAACACGCCTTTGACTCCGCTGCCATAGGTGAAATTGCCATCGAAGTTGGCCTGATCGGTACTGATGACATCGCCGCAACTGAACGCGGTTTTGCTGCCGGCGCGGCAGGCATACTCCCATTCGGATTCGCTGGGCAGGCGATATTGCTGGCCGGTCTGGTCCGACAGCCAGGCCACATAGCGCTGCGCATCGAACCAGCTGATCCCCACCACCGGGTGATCGTCCTGCTGC
>JAIENA010000074.1 GCA_019751755.1 Burkholderiaceae bacterium
GTCTTCCATCCGGTGAACCTCACCAGGTCGGCGTCATCCAAAAACATGCTGGCGGTGGTCATGGCATCCTTTTCCCCGGTCGTTTGTATTGTTCCAGCACGTCGCGGCCGGTGGTGATGATGGCCGAGGCGGGGCGCAGCGAGGCCGCCAGGTCTTCCACGCTCCGGCGCAGCGCGGCCACCTCGGCGGCCAGGTCGGCAGGTGCCGGCTCGGCGAACTGGTGCAGGAAGTCCGGCACCTTGTTGCCGAGATGGGTGGTGGCGGCAGGCATCACGTACCGCCTTTCTGCGCAGCGATGGCGGCCTGAGCTGCGAGCCACGCCTTGCCATCCTCGGTTTCGGTGCCCTGGCCATCAGCGAGCTTTTGCAGCGTAGCGCGGCCTACGGCACCAGTTACCAACTTGCGGATCAGCGTCGCATCGTCTGCCTGAGCTGGCTGCTTGGCTGCGATGGCGGCACGAGCGATAGCGTGCAATGCTGCGTCCACGCCAGCAGGCGTATCGACATCGAAGCCCCCGGCGTCGACGGTTTGCTCGATCAGGTGGCAGAAGTAATCGTTGTCGCGCTCATCCCCAGCCGGTTGCGTGACCTGCAGATCCAGCGCGGCGCGAATCTGCCCCAGCACCGCGAACGCCGCGCCCCACAACGTGGCGTTGTCCTGCGGGACGTGGCTGCCGATGCCCAGCCGGTCGCAGATAGCACGCAGGCGGATCGCAGCTTCTTCATCGTGCGTCGGCCCTGCACTGGCCACAGTGGCGGCGGGCAATGGGCTGTGCTTAGGTTTAGCGGCCTGCTTTGCGCGAATCTTCTCCACCATCGTCCAGATGCGTGCCAGTTCCGTTTCGCCGCACTGGTGCATGTCCATGCCCTGCGCCAGACACAGCGCGGCCAGAGTCACCATTACGCCGCCAACTTCCTGCTGTGGCTCACCCATGGGGCGGCCATACACGTAATCCACTAACTGGTGCGCTTCGCCTGCCGTCATGTCGCACGACTGCACAAGCTCCGTCGCTTCTTCAAAGAAGCGGTGATTGCGCTCCGCCCTGTCGGCCGAAATCTCAGCACCAAAGCAAGCCATCATCCATGGCTGAACACGCTGCTGGAAGGCTGGCACTGCCGCAGGCGGCGCGATGCGGCCCGCACCTTCGCAATCAGGGCATGGCCAGGCCTCGCCGCCCTCTGGCGCCATGCAGCCGACGAGGCTATGGCCGTTACACATCGCGCACACTGACGCGCTTGGTGCTTCGGCCAGAAGGCTGGGCGCGGCATTGAGCAGCGCGGTGATATACCTGGCCTGTTCGGGCGTATGGCCGCCTTTGTCGTAAATCACCATGGAAGACCCGACCGGGGAGCCCGGGAGCGGAGCCTCAATGCGGCAGCTTTCCGAAGCATGGGAGCCTTGATGTACGGGCAGCGCAATTTCCGCTTCGGCGCGCAGGCGGCGTAGATTGTTCAGATCCACCCCGCCCACCGCACGGGCGGCCGGGAATTTCTCGCGGCGGATACGCGATACCACTTCCGCCAGAACATCCAGACCATCTACATTGGCAAACGTCACAACTGCCAGCGTTTCCCCTTCCTTGGCGGCTCGGTTCAAAACTTCCTCGTCGCCCATGCCAGTGCCGTCCTTCCCGAACCACAGCGCGGGCAGGCGATCGTCATGGATGGAGTCGCCGATCTTCACCTCTCCGCGTCCAAGATTGATCACCGTGAACGGTGAAACGGTGCCGTCTTCAGGGTAGACGACGGCGGTGGGCGCGGACGCTGCACGCTGGGCCAGAGCGGCTTCCGCTTTCTCGGCGCGCTCGCGCAGTTGCGTAATGGTGGCGCGCAGTTCCACGATTGTCAGCCCATCAGCCACGGATTCCGCCGACAGCGCCGAATACTTATCCGACAGTTCGGCATGCGCCACGCTCAGTGCATCGCGCTGCTGCGCGCCCCAGGCTTCGATGTGCGCCACCAGCGCCTGCCAAGCGCACGATGCCTTGGCCATGTTGCGGGATTCCTCCGCGCGGCGCCATTCGCCGGCCAGCTTTTGGAATTCTTCGGTATTAATATTTTTCATGCAGCACTCCACATTCTGTAAATAATCACCAGCGCACCGGCGACACAGCCGGCCGCCGCGCACAGCAGCCCGAAAAGCAGCAGGTCGGGTTTTTTCACGAGCGCCCCTTCTTCTTTTTGAGCCAGGGGCGGGCGCTTTGCCAGGGTGGCGTCGGCGGCAGCGCCAGGACAGGCCGTTCCGGCACCTCAACCAGCGGGGCGATGGTGACGGTCTGCTGCACGCCCACGCGCTCCAGTCGCTCGATCACGCCGACCTTTTCGCCATCGACTTGCAGGATCTGGCCTATGGCCCAGGCGCCGAGACCGCCACCGATGATGAGGATCCTGCTCATGCCGTAACCCTTTCAGCCATAACCACGACATTGGCCGGCTCGGCGATCACCTTTTCACCACGGCGCGCGAGGAAGTCCCGCGCCAGGCGCTGGATGTTGTTTTCGCCGGTGTCGATGCGCTCGGCCAAGGCCATATCCGGGTTGCGGACCGATTCGATTTGCTCGCGCTTCACACCCAGCACCTCGGCCATGATCGGATCGGCGCCGCTGTCCGCCACCAGGAAGTAGGCTGAGCAGGGCTCACCCTGGCCGTCGCGGTGCACACGGCCGATACATTGCTCGTGCACGCCCGGCGACCAGTCCAGCTCACCGAATACCACGGTGCTGCAATAGCCCTGCAGCCCGTCGACGCCGGCGCCGGAGCGCAGGGACATGATCATCACCCGGGCCTCGCCGGACAGGAACGCCGAAATCGCTTCCGCCTTCTGGTTGGCCGACTCCGTGCCCGTGTACAGCACCGGGTTAAATTCCGCTAGCGCTTCTAGCCAGATGCTGTACACCGCCCGGTGCCAGCCGAACAGCACGATCGGTTCGCCGCTATCCAGCAGCAGCTTCACGAATTCCGCCACGTACGGCGCTTTTGCGATGCCGGTTGCCTGGCGCATCAAGGCGTCGAACTCGCCTGCGGCCTGCATCTTCTCGCCGCGGAACTGCTCGTTGTGCCGCAGGACGATCTTTGCCAGCGCCACCGCGTCGCTGCGCAGCGCGTCCAGCGCAGCCGCATCAGCATCGACTTCGTGGACGATCTTCGACAACTCCGGCAACTCGCGGCCGACTTCGGCGCGCGTGCGGCGCAGCATGATGCCCTCGCGGCGCAGGTAGGCCCCGAACTCTTTCGCGTCCGCCAGCCGGGCCTTGCCGCCGGCTTCAGCTGTGCACCACTCCCGCAGGAACTCGCTGTATTCGCCCAGGCAGTCCGGTGCCAGCACGCTGACCACGTGATAGAACTCGTGACCATAGTTGTAGATCGGCGTGGCGCTCAGGCCCAGGCGCCGCTCGGCCCGGGCAGCGACATAGTCGGCGGCCACGTGGATGCCGGTACCAGGGCTGCGCAGTGCCTGGCATTCATCGAACACCACATACTTGACGATACCGGCCAGCGTCTCGGCCCAGCCGCGCAGCTTGTGGTAGGACGTCACGATCACGTCCGGCAGTTCCGGAGGCAGCAGTTCGGCTTGAGCTTCGTTCTTGCGGCCGCGCCGCTTCGGCGTCAGGTCGTATGGCGTGCCTTTTTTCAGCACGTGCACATTGAGCGCCGGCGCAAAGCGCTTGAGCATGGCTTTCCACTGGCGGGGCAGGTGGGCTGGGCACACGACCAGCGCCGGCAGGTTGGCGGGTTTCACCATCGGGCAGATCGCGGAAACGGTCTTGCCCAAGCCCAAGTCATCCGCCAGCAGGTACCCGGGCTTCACCTCGAGCAGGGCGGCGGCAAATTCCTGGTACTGGCGCGGCGGCTCGGCCAAGGTGATGGCGCCCGGCTGGGCGCGGCCAGTCATCAGGTCGGCCAAGCGCCGCTCGGTCTCGATGTGCTGCCCCGCCAACCGTTCCAGCACATCCGGTCGATCGATGTCCATCGGATACCGCTGCAGGAACCACTGCAGTTCACGCGTGTTTTCAGGCGTGGCGGACAGTCGGATGACGTCGGCCGCTTCCTGCGGCGCGCGCGGGAAGACGCGTTTCAGGCGGGTCTTCACGAACGGTTCACCGGCGATCAGCCACGCCGAATCACGGTAAGAGATTTGTCCATAGCTGTTCAAAACGATGCTCCCTGCAATTTGATAACGTGGACTGGCTTGCCGTGCAGTTGCAGTGCCTGCGGCTGCGAGGCACCCCAGAATCGGGTAGTGACCAGCACGACGGCCGTGACGTCGGCGCGCGCGGCGTAGCGCTTGACTTGGTCCAGCGCCTTCGACAGCGAGCCTTTGATCTTCGCTTCGATCACAATCCCGCCCTCGACCAGGAAGTCAAACCGGTCGCGCAGGCCGGCCACCACCTCGCGCTGGTAGGCGATGCCGTGATCTTCCAGCACGGTGGCCATGCCTTCATGCAGGTTGACTTCGTCGGCAAAGCGGTAGGCGAAGCGGGGCAGGGTTTCCACCACGCGGCGCAGCGTCATGGCGGACGTCATGCTGGCACTCCCTCTGTATTGGCAAACATGTCAGCCGTTTTGTCGTCGCGCACGACCGGCGGCGGTACCAGATCCAGGCATTCGCCAATAGTCAGGGTGTTGCCGGTCGGCCCGTACGGAAGGCAATCGGCGCTCCATTCGTCCGGCAACTGCGTCTCGGCGGTTATTTCGCCTTCGGACTGCGCATCAATCGACTGGTCGGAAATGATGTCGCCGAAGTCGGACTTGAAACGCTCTTCAGCTTCCGTTTCGCTGGTTGCCAGAATTACCGCAGTTACGGTCGCGGAGACTTTGTAGAGGCGCCGGATCATGCTGCAACTCCCGGCATGGCAGCCGACAAGCCCGCATCCTCGCCCACCACATAGCGGCCCGCCGGGCGCCCGCAAAACGGGCAGATGTTCACGTTACAGCCCATGGTCTTGCCCTTGGCGCTGCTGAAACCCTTCTTTGGACCTTTGACGCAGAAGGGGACTTGCAGTACCGACTTCAGGCCCATGTCATCCGTGAGCATCATTGCTGTGCTGGTTGCCGTCACGGTGCAGTCGGCGCCGGCCTGCGGTTGCATGTGCGCGCGGATGCGCTTCTCGATGTCATTGATGCAGTTGCAGTTCATGCCGTCGCTCCCACACCCAGCAGTTCACGATCGCCGTTCGACTGTATCGGCCCGACGACCGAGCCTTCCA
>JAIENA010000407.1 GCA_019751755.1 Burkholderiaceae bacterium
CAGAACTGGATGCTGGCGCTGACTGCGGCGCCGTTGGCACGGTAATTGGTCGAAGCATTGCCGCTTCGCACCTCATGGAAAGCATGGACCGATAACTGCGAGGACAGCGTCGGCGCCCAGCTCAGTCCCACTGTTGCAATGCGGGTTTTATCAAACAGGTTGGGCGCCGCAAGACGTCCCTCCAGCGTACTGAAATCGCGTTTTTCGCGACGCACCATTGCGGTGGCTGCCACCTTGCTGGTGAGCTCCCACGTGGCGTTCAAACTGACGCCCTTGTTGATGCTGTTGTTAATCAAGTTGCTTTCCACCGCAGCAAATTCACGCCAGGCCGAGGCCGACATCTTCAGCTTGCGCAGCATCGACCAGTGCATGGTGGCGCGACCATTCAAGCCACTGGTGTCGCGCTCGGTGAACAGGCTGTGCTTGCGTTCGGCCCAGCCGGCCAGCATCTGGAACTGCGACGTGGCGGAAAACAGCCAGCTCACGTTGGCCTTTAATTCATGCTGGGTATAGCTGTCGTCGATCAGCATGCCGCCCATGGAACGGTGGTTCGGATAGCGGCCGTCGATGCGCGACGCCTGCACGCCGAAGCGGCTGCCGCTGGGCGGCAAGTAGTCAAAGCCGGCGTCGAGCTGGTCTTCGGTGCGGTTGTTGTAGCGCTGCAGCGGCAAATCATAGGTTGACTGGTTGCGGCTGGCCGCCACCCGCACCCGGTAGCTGGGATGGAAACGCCACGCGCCATCGACATAGTCACGCCGCTGCACCCGCAGGTTGCGCTCCGCCGTATGGAAATCGTTGAACGACGTCAGTGTTTGCGCATAGGTGGCGCCCACATGGCCTTCCAGGTGATTGCCGATATGCCACTCGAGGTCGGCCGCGTAATCCTTGCCGTCGTAATCGAGCTGGGTATAGCGGCTGAAGGAAACCTTCGAACGCTTGATGTGCCCGGTCAGGCGCTGACGGCCAAGCGGCAGGTCCACCAGCACGCCCAATTGGGTGCGCGTAAGATCATCGCCGCGCTGCGCGATCACGGCCCGTTCATCGAGCCGGAACAAATTGCTGTCATGGCTGCGCGCCACAGCCAGGTAGGGGTGGATGGTGTCGCTCAGCATGGCCTGGGCCGGCACGGCCGGCAACACCACCCAGGCGCCCAGCGCCAGCAGCAACGATTTTTTGATTGCAGGCATGGCGGCTCCTTACCAGTAATGCCAGTGGCCGGTGGTCAGCACCCAGATGCCCAGCGCGCCATTGGTGACGCCATGCGCCAGGATGGCGGCCCACAAGCTGCCGCTGCGCAGGTACAGCATGCTGTAGGCCATGCCGGCAAGGATGCCGGCAAACCATAATTGATGTTCGACGCCAAACAGCAGTGCGCCAATGAACACGGCGCGGATGCCGACGCGCGCCGGCGCCACCGCGAGAAAGTCAGCCGACTCCAGCCAGCGCAGCACCAATGCGCGCCAGAACAGTTCTTCCATGATGGGCACCACCAGCGCGGCGCCCGCGATCCGAATCAAGGCCAGGCGCCAGTCGATCGCGCCGGCCGCATCACGCGGATCGAATCCGGCCGCAACACCGAACCGCATCCAGCCGGCGTCGAGCTTGATCCACAGCATAAACACCAGCAGTCCGAGCGCCGTGGCGACGGCTGCGCCGCGCAGCGTGACGTCCAGCCGCGCCAGTTCCACGTAGTGGCGGCGGCAGGCCCACAGCAGCGCCACCACCGCCGCGATCTTGACGCCATACAGCCAGCGCAGGTCGGCCTGCACCGCCCCTCCGGCCACGCCGGGCGCCGGCCACACGTCGGCCAGCACCATGAATGCCATGTACGCGGCAAACGGCAGGATGCGCGCGGCAGCATGGCCGGGTACGGCGACAACGGTTGAAGTGTAGGGTTTCATGCATTGGAGCAATTTTGTTAAGTTTGTCAATGATATAACTATCAACTCAACAGGAGCGCACGGCTGGGAAACCCAAAAAAACGGCCCGCTCACGTGAATGAGCGGGCCGTTTCAAGTTACTGCGCAGACAGGAAAATTACGTTCGCGACTCGATGGTGTCCCACCGTTCCAGCGCTGCCATCAAGTCCAGTTCAATTTGCTCGATGCGTTCCTGCACGCGGCGCGCCTCGGCCGCGTTTTTCTTATAAAAGTCCGGGTCGGACAATTGCAGGTTCAACGCGGTCTGCTCATCTTCCAGTGCGGCGATCTTGAGCGGCAATTCTTCCAGTTCACGCTGTTCCTTGTAGCTGAGCTTTTTCTGCTTGGCTGCGGCAGGCGCCGCAGGCGCGGCCGTCGCGGCCGGCTGCTCCACTTTCGGCGCGCCCTTGATCGGCGCCGGTGCCGGCGCCACCGTGTCGCGCACGCGTTCCCAGTCGCTATAGCCGCCAACGAATTCGCGCCACGCGCCCTGCCCTTCGGCCACGATCACCTGCGTTACGACGTTATCGAGGAACATGCGGTCGTGGCTGACCAGGAACACCGTGCCCTGATAGTCTTCCAGCAATTCCTCCAGCAATTCCAGCGTATCGATATCGAGGTCATTGGTCGGTTCGTCGAGCACCAGCACGTTGGCCGGCTTGGCGAACAAACGCGCCAGCAGCAAGCGGTTGCGCTCGCCGCCCGACAGCGATTTCACTGGCGAACGGGCGCGTTCCGGTGCGAACAGGAAGTCGCTCAGGTAACTCATCGCATGCTTGCGCTGGCCATTGACTTCGACCCAGTCACTGCCGGGTGCGATGGTTTCCAGCAGGCTGGCTTCCTCGTTGAGCTGGGCGCGCATCTGGTCGAAATACGCCACTTGCAGCTTGGTGCCCTGCTTGATGATGCCGCCGTCGGCGCTTTCCTCGCCGAGGATCAGTTTCAGCAAGGTGGTCTTGCCGGCGCCATTGGCGCCGATCAGGCCGACCTTGTCGCCACGCAGGATGGTGGCGCTGAAGTCGCGCACGATGGTTTTTTCGCCATAGGCTTTCGACACGTTCTCGAGTTCCGCCACGATCTTGCCGGAGCGTTCTCCCGACGACACTTGCAAGGTCACCTGGCCCTGCTGTTCGCGGCGCACGGCGCGCTGCTCGCGCAAGCGCTCCAGGCGGCGCACGCGGCCCTCGTCGCGGGTGCGGCGGGCCTTGACGCCCTTGCGGATCCACACTTCTTCCTGCGCCAGGAATTTGTCGAACTTGGCGTTCTCCACCTCTTCAATTTCCAGCTGTTCCGCCTTGCGGGTCTGGTACTGGCTGAAATTACCCGGATACGACAGCAAGCGGCCGCGATCCAGTTCGATGATGCGGGTGGCGACGTTATCGAGGAAAGAGCGGTCGTGGGTGATGAACAGCACGCTGCCTTTGAAGTCGCGCAACAAGCCTTCGAGCCATTTAATCGATGTGAAATCGAGGTGGTTGGTGGGTTCATCGAGCAGCAGCACGTCGGGCGCCGACACCAGCGCGCGCGCCAGCGCCACGCGCTTTTTCATCCCGCCCGACAGCGTTTTCATCAGCGCATCCGGGCCCAGGTTCAGGCGGTCCAGGGTTTGCTCGACCTTGTTTTTCAGGTTCCACGCGTCGGCCGCGTCGAGGATGACCTGGATGTCGTGCATGCGCTCCATCAGCGCGTCATCGTCGCCCTGGCCGAACTGGCCGGTCAGCGCGTCATATTCCTTCAGCAGCGCCTGCAAGTCGCCCATGCCGGACGCCACCGCGTCGAACACGGTCATTTCCGGATCGAATTCCGGTTCCTGTTCGACATAAGCGATCTTGAGGCCCTGCTGCATCACCAGCAAGCCGTCGTCGAGCTTGAAGCGGCCCGAAATAATTTTCAGCAGGGACGACTTGCCCGTGCCGTTGCGGCCGATCAGGCCGACCCGTTCGCCCGTTTCCAGCGAAAATTCAGCCTGGTCGAGCAGCGCGAAGTGGCCGAACGCCAGTTGCGCATTGGTGAGAGAAATAACTGCCATAGTGTGGTGTCCTGCGTGGCAGGCGGTAGCATTGAAGAAGGAAACCAGCATTGTACCGGCAGCGGGCCACCCAAGCCGGAAAACGGCCGAAATTGGCGCTGGCAAGGCAGCTTTGCTATCCTTGCGGCTCTTCAGTCTCCGGAGTTATGTATGGCGACACTGCCTCCCGCCTATGGATCGGACCAGAACGGACTGGTATGCGGCTACCTGTTCCTGCCCGGCCAGGCGCCGCAAACCGTGACAGCGGCGCAGGCCGCCGCATGGCTGCAGGGCGCGGCGCAGCCCGATGGCGCCTTTGTCTGGCTGCATTTCAACCTGGCCAATACCGCCAGTGAGAAATGGCTGCACGAACACACCGCGCTGGCCGAAGAATTCTATGAAAGCCTGCATGACGGCCAGCGCTCGACCCGGATCGAAGTGGCCGACAATGCGCTGATCGCCATCATCAACGACGTCTTCCACGATTTTTCATTCGACCCGTCCGAGATTGCCACCCTGTGGCTCAGCGTCGACCGGCACAGCGTGATCAGCGCACGCCGCCAGCAACTGAAGGCGGTCGACAGCCTGCGCCTGGCGGTGCAGGCCGGCGAACCACTGCGCTCGCCGGTCGAATTGCTGGCCCATTTGCTGCGCGACCAGGCCGATGCGCTGGTGAAAATCGTGCGCGACGCCACCACCCGGGTCGACAGCATCGAAGATCACCTGTTGGCCGGCAAACTGGAATATAAACGCGCCAACCTGGGCACCCTGCGCCGCGTGCTGGTCCGCTTGCGCCGCCTGCTGGCGCCGGAGCCGGCCGCCCTGTTCCGCCTGCTGCAAAAGCCGCCGGCCTGGATCGCCGATGCCGACACCGATGAGTTACGCCAGGCCAGTGAGGAATTCGCCGTGGTGCTGAACGATATGTCGGCGCTGCAGGAACGCATCAAACTGCTGCAGGAAGAGCTGGCGGCGCTGGTCAATGAAAGCAACAACCGGAGCCTGTACGTGCTGACCATCGTCACCGTGCTGGCGCTGCCGATCAACATCATTGCCGGCTTGCTGGGCATGAACGTGGGCGGCATTCCGCTGGCCGACGCGCCGCACGGCTTCGCGGTGGTGGTCGGGATCGTGGCGGCGTTTACCGTCATTGCCGGCTGGCTGGCGTTCCGCCGGCGGCGCGACGATGGCGCGTAGGATGGCGCGCGAAATGGCACGCGAAGCAGCACGCGACTTAGCTTTTCCGTGCCAGTCGGCTATAATTGCGCCGCGTCCTCCCCGTAGTACAATGGATAGTACACATGCCTCCTAAGCG
>JAIENA010000424.1 GCA_019751755.1 Burkholderiaceae bacterium
TTACAACACTTACTGCGCGCCGCTACCGGTCGCGCCTTGCACGGTCATCCCCAGCGCTTTCGACAGGAAGCCCCAGCGGTCGGTGACTTCCTCGATCTGCTTGCTGGTCGGCTTGCCGGCGCCGTGGCCCGCCTTGGTGTCGATGCGGATCAGGATCGGATTGGCCCCACCCTGCGCCGCCTGCGCCGCGGCGGCAAACTTGAAGCTGTGCGCGGGCACCACGCGGTCATCATGGTCGGCCGTCACCACCATGGTGGCCGGATAGCACGAACCCTGCTTCAGGTTGTGCAGCGGCGAGTATTTATACAGCGCCTTGAATTCATCGGCGTTGTCGGATGAACCGTAATCCGAGGTCCATGCCCAGCCGATGGTAAACTTCTGGAAGCGCAGCATATCGAGCACGCCGACCGCCGGCACCGCCGCCGCGAACAGGTCCGGACGCTGGGTCATGGTGGCGCCGACCAGCAGGCCACCGTTACTGCCGCCGCCGATCGACAGCTTGGCCGGCGACGACACTTTATTTGCGACCAGCCATTCCGCCGCGCCGATAAAGTCGTCGAACACATTCTGCTTTTGCAGCTTGGTGCCGGCCTTGTGCCACGCTTCGCCGTATTCGCCGCCACCGCGCAGGTTGGCCATCACATAGACGCCGCCCATTTCCACCCACGCCAGGTTGGCCACCGAGAACGACGGGGTCAGCGGAACATTAAAGCCGCCATAGCCATACAGGTAGGTTGGATTCGAGCCATCGAGCTTGATGCCCTTTTTCGACACGATAAACATCGGCACCTTGGTGCCATCTTTACTGGTGTAGAACACCTGGCGCGTTTCAAACTGCGACGGGTCGAAGTCGACTTTCGGCTGACGGTACACGGTGCTCTTGCCGGACTTCATGTCGTAGCGGTAGATCGTGGTCGGATTGGTGAAGCTGGTGAACGAATAGAAGGTTTCCTTGTCGCCGCGCTTGCCACTAAAACCACCGGCAGAACCAATGCCAGGCAATTCCACGTCGCGCACGAACTTGCCCTGCAAGTCAAACACCTTGACCGCGCTGCGTGCGTCGCTCAGGTAGTCCAGCACCAGCTGGTTGTTGATGATGTTGGCCGAGACCAGGGTTTGCGGCGCTTCGGCGACGATTTCCTTCCACTGCGACGGATCCGGCTTGCGCACGTCGACCGCAATGATGCGCGAACGCGGCGCGTTTTTATCGGTGCGGAAGTAGAACACCGGGCCATCGTTGTCGATGAAGTCATAGGCCGCGTCGAACGCCTCCATCAAGCCCGTAACTTTCGCATCCTTCTGTTTCAAATCCTTGACGAAGATGCGCGATTTACGCTCGGTGCCCTGCGACGACGAAATCACCAGGTAACGGCCGTCATCGGTGACTTCGCCAGCGAAGCCCCACTCCTTCTGGTCGGGACGGTCGTACACCAGCGTATCGGCACTTTGCGGCGTGCCCAATTTGTGGAAGTACAGTTTCTGGAAGTAGTTTATGCCAGCCAGCTTGGTCGCTTCGGTCGGTTCATCGTAGCGGCTATAGTAAAAGCCGGAACCATCATGCGCCCACGCGGTGCTGGAGAATTTGACCCACTTGATATGGTCTTCGCTGTCCTTGCCGGAATCGATATGGCGCACGCGAATTTCATTCCAGTCGGAGCCGGAAGCGGACGTGCTGTACGCCAGGTATTTGCCGTTCGGGCTGACGGCGGTGCCAGCCAGCGCCACGGTACCATCCTGCGACAGGGTGTTCGGGTCCAGCAGCACGCGCGGCGTGTCGGACAGCGACTTCATCGTATACAACACGGCCTGGTTTTGCAGGCCATCGTTACGGTTGTAGAAATAACGGCCGCCTTCCTTGTACGTGACGCTGAAACGCTCGTAATTCCACAGCTTGGTTAAGCGTTGTTTGATGGCTTCCCGATTCGGAATCTGTGCCAGATAAGCCTGCGTCACCTTGTTCTGCGCATCCACCCACTCTTTGGTTTCCGCACTATTGGCGTCTTCCAGCCAGCGGTAAGGGTCGGCCACCGTGGTGCCGTGGTAATTATCCTGCTGGTCGACCTTCTTGGTCACGGGGTAGCTGGTGGCAGGGCCGGTGGCCGGGCAAGTCTGCGCAAAAGCGGAACCGCCAAAAGCGGCCGCCAGGGCGAACATCAGGGAAGCGCGTTTCAGTTGCATAAAGGGGTGGTCTCGTTGTCGTGAATGTTTTGTCGTGGATGTTTTGTACGAGTGCAGGGATCGCCGCACTCCGTCTGATGATATCTGCAAATGTGACAAATAAGATACGAACTCAACAGGATTACAGCGAGGAATATTTGGCGTACTCGCCCCGGTATTTCAGCCATCTGGCGAAGAGCCGGTGGACGGGAACGGTTCGAGCCACACCGTTCGTACGCCGGCCTCGGGGCCACCGGCGCGTGCTAACGCGGCAGCAACGGCGGCGTTCCGTCGCTGAGGCGGAATGTTCCCACCACCCTCAGCAGCGCGTGCGCCTGGTCCCGCATGCTTTGCGCGGCGGCGGTCGATTGCTCGACGAGGGCGGCGTTGCGTTGCGTCAGCTCGTCCATGTCCGTAATGGCGCTATTGACCTCCTCGATGCCCTTGCTCTGACGCTGGCTGGCCGCCGTGATGTCGTTCATGATCTCCGTCACCTGCTTGACCGAGGCGACGATATCGCCCATGGTACGCCCGGCGCTGTCGGCCAACTGGCTGCCCGTTTCGATCTTGGCCACGGAATCCTCGATCAGCTGCTTGATTTCGCGCGCCGCCGTGGCCGAGCGCTGGGCCAGGCCGCGCACCTCGGTGGCGACGACGGCAAAACCGCGGCCCTGTTCGCCGGCGCGCGCCGCCTCCACCGCTGCGTTCAAGGCCAGGATATTGGTCTGGAAAGCGATACCGTCGATGACGGCGATGATGTCAACGATGCGCCCCGAGCTGGCCTTGATCGAACCCATGGTCTCGACCACCTGGCCGACCACGCGGCCGCCCTCAAGCGCCACGCCCGAGGTCGACAGCACCATCTCGTTGGCCTCGCGCGCGTGGCTGGCGTTTTCGCGCACGGTGTCGGTCAAGCGGTGCATCGATGTCGCTGTTTCCTGTAGCGAGTGGGCTTGGGATTCCGTGCGCGCCGACAGGTCGGCGTTGCCCAGCGCGATCTCGCCCGCCTCCACCGTGATGGTGGAGCCGGCCTGCTTGATGTCGCCGAGCAGGGTATTCCAGTTTTGCACCACCGTCACCAGCGCGCGCGACAGTTTACCCACCTCGTCGTCACTCTGAGCGTCGATGCGGATGGTCAGGTCGCCGGCCGCCAGCGACTCGGCCGAGCGGCAGGCGTCGTCGATGGGACGCACCACGGCGCGCGCTACCCACGTGGCGATCGCCGCAAGCACGGCGAAGCCAATGGCCATCGTGCCCAGCGAGAGCCAGGCGGCACGCTGCCCCGCGGTCTTGGTCTCTTGCAGCGCGTCGCCGGTGCGCCGGTCAAGGTTGAGTAAAACCTGGTCGAGCTGCTTGCGCACCAACTGATAGTGGGTGGTCGCGCCCTGCATGGCCGCCACGCCCGTGTTCGGATCCATCGACGCCAGATCCAATGCCTGCGTGACGCTGTCCCGGTAACGTTCGACGGCGGGCAGCGCTTGCGCCGCCTCGGTGGCGGCGCCGGCATAGCTTTTCAGCTCCGTCAAACCTTGCCTGATGGCGTTGAGCTGGTGATCGGTTTGGGTGCCAAACTCTTTGAACTGCGCTTCGGAGAGACTGGCGGCGATGGCGATCTTGGCGTACACCTCGGAATGCACCTGCCCCAGGTCGATGGCTTGCCGGTTGGCCAGCCGTTCGGCCGTCAGAGTGACATCTTTCAATTCCTGCATGCGGCGCTCGTTCTGCTGCATGGCGAAATAAGACATCGCTCCCATGGCGAGCAGGCAAGCCAGCGCCACCACCGGGACGATCAACATCTTGTGTGCTATCTTCACAGGCGATTCCTTTTGTTCAAAGCGCTGTGCGTGATGCCGCCACGGGCGGCGCGATGGCCAACTACAGGTAGATGCCGCCGCAGACGACGGTGTCGTTGAGCTTTTCGCAGTACATCGCTTTCGGTTCGATCTTCTTGTTTTCGGGATTCGTGAATTTGTATTCCTGCCAGAAGGTCGCTTTGCTCTTGGCCAGGTCGACGCGCTCCTTGACGAAGGCCTTGCCGTCGATATCCTTCAGATCAATCAAATTCTTGCCCACCATCTTGGCGTTGGCTCCGTGCGCGACGACGGTACCGTCGAGCTTGTAGACCACCAAGTACAGGTCGTTCAGGATGAACTGCGGCGTCTTGGCGGTGATCTCGGCATAGGCCTTGGCTTCGCCAGCGCTCTTGATGTAGGCCACGCCTTTTTTGACCATGGCCTCGGCGTCGGTGCGCGTGGCGCCACCTTCGGCGGCACGGCAGGCGTGCGGCAGCGCGCTGGCGGCAAGGATGAGCGACAAGCAACAAGCAGGTGCTAATTTAAACATTGCGGTCTCCTTCATGGTGCGTGTTGGAAAGCTGGCACAGCCCGACGCGATGCGGTGGCGCCTTTCGCAAGGCCGATGATTCATAGTAGCGCGATGCCAGCGATCATACGCTCATGCAACAAAATGTTTTTTTGTGTAGGACAGTTTTACAACGGCGCGGGCGGCGCGCGCGTTGGGCCATGGATGCCTTGCCGCTGCTCGTTAAAGTACCGCGGATGGCAACGAGCGCTCAGATCGCCGCACCTGCTCTACACCGTGCAACGGAGGGAAAATTCTTCCCAAGACCGGGACTACCGCCCTTTACGATGGGGTGGGCAATCAACGTCGCCAGCACCGAGATGATCAAAGCCTTGAAGCATGAGACATGCACCATGCAGAGTGCAATCCTGAATGTCCGCACTCATAACATTTTTTGAATTTATGCTGTTCAGATCCAGGCCGAATGCTGCCTTGACGAACTGCGCATCGATCTTCTTGCCAAATTCGAATGTCACCGCTTGAAGTTGACCATGCTCCCAGTTCAGTTCAATGCGTTTCACCAACGGATGGATGCGCGCTGCAAATTTATCCGGAAAATCCAGACCCTCATCATATTGATGCTTGCATGGATCACTGACCGCTTGGTAATTCTTTAAGGAGCAATTGAATTTCGCATCCTTGTAGGCGAACGTCTTTTCCAAAAAACAGCCGAAATCGCTCACCGATGCTTTTGGCCAAGCCAACACATCATACCGTGAAGCGACAACACGCTCAGCCGCATGGGCAGCATCGGCAGCGAGAAG
>JAIENA010000099.1 GCA_019751755.1 Burkholderiaceae bacterium
CTGGCGGAAACGCTGTCTGACAAGGCTGATAAGGTATGGCCGATGGCAGGCCTGTTGCCGGGCCATGTCACGATGCAAAAACGGCTGGCGGGACTGGGATCGCAAGCCATGCCGACGCCACAGGGCGAGTTGCGCGGCCATACCTTCCACTATTCATCGCTGCAAACCATCGCCACGCCACTGGTTCACACGGTCAAGCACCCGTCGGGCGCGCAAGGCGAAGCCGTATACCGCGTCGGGTCGCTGACGGCGTCGTATTTCCACGCCTACTTCCCGTCGAACCCCACGGCGGTGGCGGCGTTGCTGTCGCGGAGCGCGTCCTGATGCGCGCGCGGCGCACCCTGGTTTTTGGTGGCGCGCGCTCGGGCAAGAGCGCGTATGCGGAAAAGCTGGCCAGCGAGTCCGGCAAGGACGTGGTGTACATCGCTACCGCGCAGGCGGGCGATGGCGAAATGGCGCTGCGCATCGCCCATCACCGCGACCAGCGCCCGTCCTGCTGGACAACGGTCGAAGAGCCGCTGGCGTTGGCGGCCACCGTGGAACAATGGGCTGCGCCGCAGCGCCTGATCCTGGTCGACTGCCTGACCTTGTGGCTGTCGAACCTGATGTTCGACGGCGCCACCGACTATCCCGAGGTCGGCGCCATCGTGCTGCCGCCCCGCTTCCATGAACAGCGCGCGGCGCTGCTGGCGGCGCTCGATAGCGCGGCCGGCGCCGCTGGCGATATCGTACTGGTATCGAATGAAGTAGGCATGGGCATCGTGCCCTATGGCGCCGTGTCGCGCGCTTTTACTGATGAAGCGGGCCGCTTGAACCAGGCGGTGGCCGCCGTGTGCGACCGCGCCGTCTTCGTCGCGGCCGGACTGCCGCTGGTATTGAAAGAGACGCCATGCTGAACGGCTTGAGCGCCGTGGAGATCGCGCTGCTGATGACTGCCGGCGTGCTGCTCGACGCGCTACTGGGTGAAGCACGGCGCTGGCATCCGCTGGTCGGCTTCGGCCGACTGGCGGCGCTGATTGAAAAAACATTGAATCGCCGGGGTGGCTATGCACACGGTGTGCTGGGCTGGCTGCTGGCCGTGGCGCCGCTGACGTGGCTGGCCTGGCTGGCCGCTGGTGCTGCCGGGGACGGTGGCGATGGTGGCTATGCTGGTTACGCGGTGCATGCGGTGCTGCTATATTTCTGCATCGGCTTGCGCAGCCTGCGCGAGCACAACGTCCCGATTGCCGACGCGCTGGCGCGCGGCGATTTGCCGCAGGCGCGCTGGCTGACGTCGCGCATCGTCAGCCGCGACACGCGCGACGCCGGTGAGGCGGACCTGGCCAAGGCCAGCACCGAATCGCTGCTGGAAAACGGCAATGACGCGGTATTCGGCACCCTGTTCTGGTTTGCGGTGGCGGGTGGCCCGGGCGCCATCCTGTTCCGCTTGGCCAATACACTCGACGCCATGTGGGGCTATCGCAATGCGCGCTACCTGCGCTATGGCTGGGCCGCAGCCCGTATCGATGACGTGTTGAACCTGATTCCCGCGCGCCTGACCGCGCTGTCGTATGTGTTACTGACGCCGACGCTAACGGGTAAACGCCGCGCATGGCACTGCTGGCGCACACAAGCCCCGGCCTGGAGCAGCCCGAACGCGGGACCGGTGATGTCGAGCGGCGCCGGTGCGCTGGGATTGTCGTTGGGCGGCGCCGCCGTGTATGACGGCGAAGTTGAACAGCGCCCGCCGCTGGGGATCGGACAGCCGGCCGCCACCGCCGATATCGTGCGCGCATGGCGACTGGTCAGGAATACCACGGCGCTTTGGCTGGGATTGGCCTGGCTGGCCGGATTGGGAGCACACTATGCCTGAACACGGCGGTAATTTACGCGACGCCATGCGCCGCTACGGCCAGCATGACTGGCTGGACCTGTCGACCGGCATCAACCCGCACTGGTATCCGGCGCCGCCGATTGCCGGCAATGCGTGGCACCGCTTGCCGGAAACCGATCCCGCGCTGGCGCAGGCGGCGCAAGCGTTTTATGGCGCGCCGCGCATGCTGGCCGTGGCCGGCACCCAGGCGGCAATTCAGGCGCTGCCGCGTTTGCGTCCGCCGTCGCGGGTGACGGTATCGTCGCCATCCTATGCGGAACACGCGCACCACTGGCGACAACACGGCCATGCCATGCGCGAAGTCGCTTACAGCGATCTTGATGCGGCGGTGGACGACAGCGATGTGGTGGTGCTCTGTAATCCCAACAATCCGACCGGCGCGCAAGTGCCGGCGGAACAACTGTTGCAATGGGCCGAAAAGCTGGCGGCACGCGGTGGCTGGCTGGTGGTCGATGAAGCCTTTGGCGACACCGTCAGTGGCAGCGTGGCGGCGCACACCGACCGCGCATGGAGCGGTGGCGGCGCGTTGATCGTGCTGCGCTCGGTCGGCAAATTTTTCGGGCTGGCGGGATTACGGCTCGGATTCGTGGCGGCCCCGCCGGCGCTGTTGCAGCCACTCGAAGCGTTGCTGGGACCA
This sequence comes from Burkholderiaceae bacterium, assembly GCA_019751755.1. GTDB lineage: Bacteria > Pseudomonadota > Gammaproteobacteria > Burkholderiales > Burkholderiaceae_D > Rugamonas. The sequence continues at coordinate 2,511 of JAIENA010000099.1, forward strand.
TGGGCGGTCAGCGGTCCGGCGCAGCAGGTGGCGCTGGCGGCATTGAATGACACCGCATGGCAGCACGCCATGCGTGAACAATTGGCGCAACAGGGCCGGCGTTTGCAGGCACTGTTGGCGCAGTATCACATCGAATCGTCCGGCACGGCCCTGTTCCAGTGGTGGCCGGAACCGCAGGCCGAAGCCTTGCACGAACATCTGGCGCAACGCGGCATCTGGGTCCGGCTGTTCCCGCGCGCCGCGCGCGGCATCCGGATTGGTTTGCCGCCCGATGAAGCGGGCTGGCGCCGCCTTGAACAGGCATTACAACTTTGGAGTCAACCATGAAGATCCACCGTAGCGCCTTGGCCGCCGCCTTGCTGGCCGCCCTGGCCACGCAGGCGGCACACGCCGCCATCACCGTGCACGATGACGATGGCAGACCGGTCACGCTGCAAAAGCCGGCCCAGCGCGTGATCGCGATGGCGCCGCATGTGACGGAAATGCTGTTTGCCGCCGGTGGCGGCGACAAGATCGTCGGTGTGGTCAGCTACAGCGACTACCCGGAAGCCGCCAAGAAAATCCAGCACATCGGCGATAACCGCAATATCGACCTGGAACGCGTCGCTTCGTTAAAACCGGACTTGATCGTGATCTGGATGCATGGCGCCTCCGAACGGCAGATCGATACGCTACGCCAGTTGGGCATTCCGCTGTTCCACAGCGAGCCGAAAAAACTGGCGGACATCCCGGACAACCTGCAGCGCATGGGCAAACTGCTGGGAACCGAAGCCGTGGCGGAAAAAGCCGCGGCGGAATTGCGCGGCAAACTGGCGGCGCTGACCACGCAGTATGCGCAGCGCCCGCCGGTACGGGTGTTTTACCAGGTGTGGGACAAGCCGCTGTACACCCTGGCCGGCGGCCATATTATCAATGATGTGATGCGCGTCTGCGGTGGTGAAAACATTTTTGCCGCGCTGAAGACCACCGCGCCGGTGGTCGATGTGGAAGGCGTCTTGCGCGAAGACCCGGAAGCGGTGTTCGCCACGGCGGAAAAAAATTACGGCGGCGTCGACTTGTGGCGGCCTTACAAGAACATGAAGGCCGTCAAAAACAATAATTTGTTTACCATCGAAAGCAGCCTGGTGAACCGTTCCGGGCCGCGCTTGATCCAGGGCGCCGCGATGATTTGCGAACGACTGGAAACAGCACGCCAGAACAGGAAAAATTAATGGCCACTTACCGAACCCTGATGGTGCAAGGCACCACGTCCGACGCCGGCAAAAGCACGGTGGTGGCGGCCTTGTGCCGCCTGTTCAAGCGCGCCGGTGTGCGCGTGGCGCCGTTCAAGCCGCAAAACATGGCGCTCAACAGCGCGGTCACCAGCGATGGCGGCGAAATCGGCCGCGCCCAGGCCTTGCAGGCGGTCGCCGCCGGCATCGCGCCGCATACGGACATGAATCCGGTGCTGCTCAAGCCGTCGAGCGATATCGGTGCGCAAATCATCATTCACGGCAAGGTGCGCGCGGAGATGAATGCGCGCGATTATCACCAATATAAAACCGTCGCCATGGGCGCCGTGCTGGAATCCCACCAGCGCCTGCTGGCGCAATACGACACGGTGGTGGTGGAAGGCGCGGGCAGTCCCGCTGAAATCAATTTGCGCGACCGCGACATTGCCAACATGGGCTTCGCGGAAGCCGTCGATTGCCCGGTGGTGCTGGTGGCCGACATCGACCGTGGCGGCGTGTTCGCGCATATCGTCGGCACGCTGTCGTGCCTGTCGGAGAGCGAACGCCATCGCATCATCGGCTTTGTCATCAACCGCTTCCGGGGCGATATCAAATTGCTGGAACCGGGCCTCGACTGGCTGGAACAACAAACCGGCAAACCGGTGCTGGCCGTGCTGCCTTACCTGCATGGCTTATTCCTCGATGCGGAAGACGCGGTGCAGCCGGTGCAGGCATCACGCGGCGCGTTCCGCGTCGTGGTGCCCAGCTTGCCGCGCATGAGTAACCATACGGATTTCGATGCGCTGCGCGCGCATCCGGACGTGGACTTGCAATTCATCCGCCAGGGGGAAGCGATTCCGGCGGCTGATTTGATCATTATCCCCGGCAGTAAAAATACGCGGGGCGACCTGGCGTGGCTGGAAACCTATGGCTGGCCCGAGCAGATCGCGCGCCACCTGCGCTACGGCGGCAAGGTGATCGGCATTTGCGGCGGCTTCCAGATGCTGGGCCGCGACGTCACCGATGCATTCGGTGTCGAAGGCGCGCCGGGGGTGTCAAAGGGCTTGGGGCTGTTAGACATGACGACGGCGCTGACGCAAGAGAAGCGCCTGGTGCAGGTGCAGGGCTACTGCGCCTTCGCGCCGGAGGCCGACGTGGCTGGCTACGAAATCCATATGGGCGTATCCGATGGCGCGGCATTGACGCAGCCGGCATTCCACATCGATGGCCGCGCCGAAGGCGCGCTGTCGGCCGACGGGCAAGTGCTGGGCACTTATCTGCACGGCTTGTTCGATGCGCCGTCCGCGTGTGCCGCGCTGCTGGCCTGGGCCGGCTTGCGCAGTGCATACCGCGTCGATACAGCGGCGCTGCGCGAAGCCAGCCTGGACCGGATTGCCGATGCCACGCAGCCGCTGTTTGATGCCTTGATGAAGCGTTAAATAATGATTCAGACGCTGATGGTGCGCCATCAGCGTTTCAATCAGCACATGCTGCGGCTCTCTTTGGCCTAAACGCAAAAAACCCCGCCAAGAGCTAACTCAGCGGGGTTTTTCTATATAACTAGCCTGACGATAACCTACTTTCA
>JAIENA010000259.1 GCA_019751755.1 Burkholderiaceae bacterium
GCACTTGCGCAACGAAAACTACAACGTTGGCGACGCCGATATCCGCTACGCCGACGACAAGGCAGTGGCGCGCCTGACCTGGCGCGTGTCGCCGGCGCTGGCCATCAGCAACGAACTGGCTTACATGAAAGCGAGCCGCAACTGGCGCCACGCCGAGTATTACGTCTACGACCCGGCCGCCAAGCTGGTGGAGCGCAGTGATTACATCGCCATCCGGCACGACCACGAACAGACGGCCAATCGCCTCGATGCGCGCTGGAACGCGGGCGCCAACCAGCTGGCAGCAGGCTGGGAATCCGCCACCATCAATTTTCAGCACACGAATAATTCGCCATATGGCGGCAGTTCCAGCGTGACCCCGACCGGTTTCAATCCCGGCGTGTTCGACAGTCCCGATCCGCTGCGCCCGAACTTTGCCACCGATACCACCACCCATGCGCTGTACCTGGAAGACGCCTACCGCCTGAACCAGCAATGGCTGTTGCTGGCCGGCGCGCGCCACGACCGGTATCAGGTGCAACGGGTCAGCCTGCTGGGCGCGGTCGGCTTTACTTCCACCCTGAATTCAAACGCGGTGCGCCTCGGCCTGACCTGGATGCTGGCGCCGCACGCCGGCCGCTGTACCGGGTCGCCGTCGACGATGCGGCCGGCAGCGTGCTCTACGTGTCAGGCCGCACGGGCGAACTGGCGCGTGACACCACGCGCGGCGAGCGCGCCTGGAATTGGGCCGGCGCGGTACTGCACTGGATTTACTTCACGCCGTTGCGCACCCATGGCGAACCCTGGCGGCCGGGGATCACAGCGCAAGACAAGCTGGCGTTTGCCGGCGGGCCGCTGGACCGGACCGACCTTTCGGTGGCTGCGGCGGACGTGGTCCGCGCCCATCCCGGCGTGCTGGAACTGGAGTGGCGGCGCGTGGGTGGCACGCTGTACCTGAGCGCGCTGAAGCATACATACACAGCGCAGCTTCCTGGACACCGGCAGCGCGGCCACCGTGGACACACTCCCGGCCGACGTGCTGTTGCGCGCGGTGCGGGCCACGCGGCCCGAGGCAGCATTAAACGATGCCGTGATGCTGTCCAGCGCAGACCATTATTACTACAGCCATCATCAGCAAGCCGCCTTTCTGGTACTGCGCGTACAGTTCCAGCTACCGGACGAGACCACGTTCTACGCCGATCCGGTCCATGGAAAACTGGTGGACCATGCCGACAGCAACAGCAAATGGAACCGCTGGCTATTCAACGGGCTGCACCAGCTTGACTTCGCTTCCGTGGTGCGTACGCGCCCGGTCTGGGACGTGCTGGTGGTGTCGCTCTGCCTGCTAGGTGGCCTGTTGAGCGCCACCGGGGTGGTGCTGGGGTGGCGGCGCCTGAAGGTGCGCGCCAGGCGCCCAGACATAGGCATTTAATATAAAAGATATTGGATATCGCAATTAGCTTTATGACGCAGTGCGCCATAAGATAAATCTCATCCACCACGCGTTCAGGAGTTGCACATGTCGATCATCGAAACCCTTCCTGTCGTGCTCGCCACTGCCGGCATCGCCCTTCGTTTTTGGCAATCGCGTCCGGCGGCGCCGGTAATGTCCGCCCCGGCCGGCCGCAGCGCGCCAACGGTTGCAGCTAAAGCAGCAGCGCGTCCCGCAACGCTGGTGACGCCGCAGCGCGGCGAACTCATCAGCGCGTAATTTTGCCGGCCTCGGCGACGCGGACCGTGTCGCCCGCAGCGATGCCATCGGGCGGATTGGCAATAACCCGCTCGCCGCGTTGCACGCCATCGAGCTGCACCGCATTCCCGAAGTCGCGAGTAATGGTGACTGGTTTCAGCTGCACGCGGCTGGCCTGGTCCAGCACGGCCAGCCTTGGCCCGCCCTTGCCAAGGATCAGCGCGCCCGGCGGCACCGTGACCGCTTCGGCCATGGCCGGCAAGTCGAACCGCATGGTGGCAAACGAACCGGCCAGCAGTTCGCCAGCCCGATTGTCCACCGCCAGTTGGACCAGCATGCTGCCCGATGCCGCATTGATGGCCTGCGACAGCGATTGCAGGGTGGCCGGATAGCTGCGGCCCGCACGCTCCGGCACCATCAGCCGCGCCGCCCCACCGGGCCGGATTTGCGCCACCTGGCGCTGTGGCAGGTTGACATAGACCCGCAAACGGCGCAAATCCGACACCACGAACAATTCGCTGCCCGGCGCGCCGCCCACGCTGACCAGCGCGCCCACATCGGTGTTGCGGGCGGCGACCACGCCATCGAACGGCGCCGCCAGGCGCGCATAGCGCAGCAGGGTCAGCTAGCGCGCGACATTGGCGTCCATCGCCTGCACCACCGATTGCCGGGCGGCGAAGTCGCCGGCCTTTTCATCCGCACCCTGCTGCGACACGGCCTTCGCCTCCAATAACGCTTGCCAGCGCTGCGCCGTGCTGGCCGCCAGCGCCAGCTGGCTGCGCGCGGTCGCCAGTTCCGCCTGGGCCTGGCGGATTTGCTGGTCGAGTTCCGGGGTATCGAGTTGCGCCAATACCTGGCCGGCTTTGACCGCCGCGCCGATATCGACGTTGCGGTGTTGCAGGTAGCCGCTGACGCGCGCCCAGGCCCACGGTTCGATGCACGCCGGCAGTTCCAGCGGCGCCGCCGCCACTGCGTCCGGCGCAACCAGCGCGACAATCGGCACGGCCTGGGCGGCGGCACGTGCGCGCAGTTCTTCGGCTTGCAAGCCACGCGTCAGCACACCGCCCACCACCACGCAAACAGTCAAGACGGCGACGGCTGGCAATAGCAGCGCGCTGCGCCGCTCGGGAAATTTAATGAGCATGGTGGGGAGTTCCGGAAATAATGGAGGAGGTGTCGGCTAGGAGTCTGCGCGGCAGAAGTCAGGAATGATCGAAACTGGTAAAGTTACACAATGACAACCAGCTACCTTCCCTACAATCCTGAGCAATTGAGGCTGACGCCCGATGCGCTACAAGACTGGCTGCCAGAGGGCCATCTTGCGTACTTCATCAGCGACGCCGTTGACCAACTCGACCTGAGCGCTTTTCATAAGCGTTATGCAAAAGGCGGACCGCGCAACCAGCCGTTCCATCCGACGATGATGCGCGAAACGACTCCGGACGACATGGCTGCCTGACGCATGGAAGCGGACTGGCCCCAGGGCTTGTGCACAAGCCTAGGCCTTTCTCGGCCTGCCCTGGGAGCAGCGACATCGCTGACACGAGCATGGCCGCGAACGACCTATTCCCACCGCCATACACGCTGCTTTCCTAGCCCTCCCTTCCCCAGCACCATGTCTACAGTGACGTAGGATCACTCATCGAGAGCCTGATGTATTCGCCGCCGTCGACCGGGACTGGACCGAAACCGGATGCGGCCGTACCGTAAAGTGATTTCTGCCCGGGCAGCGCAAACATCCAGCCGCGCTGGTGCAACGACTTGGTGACCTTCGGCAGCTTGCGTGCGCTTGGGTAACTGTGCCGTGGTATGACCGGACGCGCATCCAGCACGCTTACCGTCACCAGTCGTGGCGCCAATGTGCTGACGGTGTGCCGCTGAGCAACGCTGCGTCCTTCATTCATTGCAAGTTTGAAAAATGCGAAAACTAGTGCAATAATAGTGCATATATAGTGCACAGAGGAGCAGGCATGGCTACCGCCGAAAGAACCACCCTAGCCGCCGAGGTGGTTCCAGTATTCGATCGGAATTTCGACGGATTTATGGATTTCCTCAATGCCGAGGCGAGCCCGTCGATTTCGCCTAAACGGTTCGGACTTGTATTCAGGGTCGATATGCAGACCCTCGCCGCGCAAGCGCACGTTCACAGGAACACACTCAGGCTGGCACCGGACACCGAGACCCTCCAGGCGCATCTGCGCGAATCGCTGCGCGTGATACGCGCGGCCGCCGACGTGTCGGGCAGCATAGAGAAGGCGATCTTTTGGTTCAAGAACCATCCGCTGCCGGTATTCGACTACAAGACGCCGCAGGAACTCGTGTCAGAAAAGCGCACGGATGCTCTCATCAAGTACCTGCAGTCGCTGCGGGCCGGTTACACCGGATGATCGTCACCCCGCTCAATACAGTTGCCTACCGGGTCCATCAACCCAAATGGTCGTTCGCGCCGACCTCGGGGGCCGGTGCCGGCACCTATGGCGGACGCGCCAACCGGCCGGGCGTCAACGCACTCTACCTGTCACTGGAGTTGGAGACCGCCCTTGCCGAGTACCAGCAGCTCGATGCACTCATGCCGCCCGGGCTCATGGTCAGCTACAACGTGAGCGTCGACGCCGTCGTGGACTTCCGTGGCGGCCACACCAGCGACTGGGACCCGCTCTGGCAGGATTTCTACTGCGACTGGCGGAACATATATTTCAACCAGGGTATTGAGCCGCCGTCCTGGGTTATCGGCGACCAGGTGCTGGCTGCAGGCGCCAAGGGCATACTTTTCAATTCGGCGATCACCGCCCGCGCGAACCTGGTCATCTATACGGACGCGCTGGCAGGCGCCGATGCAATCGCCGTCCACGACCCGGACAATGCACTCCCGAAGAATCAACAGTCCTGGGAATGACCCGGAGCGGCGTCCTGGTTCCAGCCTTGGCGAGACCGCATCGAAAATCTATAATGATCTTGGCGCCAGGGTTCAATACAAGTAGGGCTACCGGTTGGAACTTGGGGCAAACTTGGGGCAATGAACGGCGCTAACTGCGCACGTCAGCGCATCAAAGCCCCGCCGCATCCAGTCCCCCGCCCTACGCGGAGGGCATCCATGACGCTCTGAAGTTGCATCACCGTCAAGTTCGAAACTTGTGCTTCCCACCAAAGATTCACTGCATAATCAAGCAGTTACAAGAAAGCCGGCTCATTACGAAGCCGGCTTTTTCGTATCTGGTGCAATTTCTGGTGCAATTCCTTCTTTTTTTATCTCGGCATTGTCGCTGGACTCAACCAGCTTAGACAGCTTATCCAGCGCCGCGCGTTGCGCATCGACTTGCAAGTGCGCATAGCGCTGGGTCGTTTGCACACTGCTGTGCCCAAGTATTCGGCCTATCGTGTACAGGTCAACACCAAGGCTAAGCAGGATGCTGGCGCAGGAGTGCCGCAAATCATGGAAGTTCACATGGGGCATACCCGCCCTCACCCGCGCCCTGCGCCAAGCCGATTTCACGCCATTGATGGAGATTTCCAGCGGGAAGTATTCCAACCACGGACGCAGCGCCGGAATGATCGGGATGACGCGCATGCGTAGTGTTTTAGTATGGCTGGCCGGCAAGGTAAGTAAGCGTCGACTCAGCACCGTGTTGAGTGCCGTAGCAGTTTAGTTGATGATGGCTGGCCGCAGGCCAGCGTTCA
>JAIENA010000235.1 GCA_019751755.1 Burkholderiaceae bacterium
GCGGGGGAAGCGCGAAGGTTGGCTTTTTCCCTGCCTCGGCTCCGGCGGCTCCGCATACATCAGGAGAGGGGGGGGGAGAGGCGGCGGCCGCCGGCGTGGCCACGTCCCCGACTACTTCAGAGGAATGGCTCTCGTCATCTTGCGTGGCGGCCTGGACGGCCGGTTCCGCAAGCTGGGCAACGGAGGAAGCATGTTTAGGCTGCTGCGCAGCAAGGATAAAACCAGCAAGTTGCGCCGCCACTGCATCAAGCGATTCCTCGACATGAAGATCATTCCAATCGGTGAGTTTGCGCGCTCCGCGCGACTGGAACAGCGGCAGGGCCACGCTGGCGTTACCGACTTCGCGTGCGGCCGCCGTGCAGCGTGACAGGCCTGCGTTCTCGTACTTGAGGGACTTGCAGATGCGCCCTTTACGCAGGTCCACATCGATGAAGTCGACGCCAGCTTTATCCTTCCGCCATTCGGCGCAAACCTGCCACACTTCGCCATCATCAGCAGTAACGGCGCGGGCTGCGCCGTCGATCGTCACCGGTTGGGAGATGTGGAAATCCTCGCGCAAGCGCTCGACGAGACGATGCTCTAGCAGGAAATCATCGTCAGCGAGAAAAAGCAGATGCGCCTGTGGGTATTGCCGCCGCAGCGTCTGCGCTACGGCCAGGATGCCGCCGGCATCGAACGCCGCCACCACCGGAAAGTCTATAGCCACAGTGGCCGCTCCCATGCGGGCGCTGCGGCAAGTAGCATAGCCTTCGCCTATGCCTATTACCTCGGCGCCGGCCAGCGTACCCAGCGCGCATGCGGCGCCGATTTTGTCCATGCCTTTGTTGTACAGCTTCTCACCGGCGCCGTCGATCTTCTGCAGACCAACCATCCGGCCAGCACGCATCATCGGAATCAACAGCAAGCCCTCGTCGCTCACGCGCACGCCTTCGGGCGTGATCTGTTTGCGCTCCAGGTATGGATGTTGGACTGCGCCGCCTTGGGCCTTCTCCCACTGGTCGCGCGCGCGATTGGCCGCCAGCGCTGCAGCCTGCTGCTTCTCCTCGGCTTCCTTTGCTTCATATGCACGCTGCTTTGCCGCCAGCTCGGTGCGGTCCTCCTCAGACATTTCGCTGAAGTCGATGGTGACCGGCACGGTGTTGCGGTTCTCGCCCTGGAACACGCCAAACGCGCCCGTGACAACCCTGCGCCCGGACTTGAGCGTCATTTCGCGCAGAATATACCAAGCCTTTTTCTTCGGCCCGAAGCGGTTGAACCTGCCATCGAGCTTCGGATGATTTGCTGGAAGCAGAGGGAGCCCGGCCAGGCCCATTTGTGCTATTACTTGGCCAACGTCACTCATTAATTCGCCCCAGAGAAGCTACCCGGGCCTTTGTAGGCTACAACCTGGTCGCCAATCAGCGACGGCGCTGCGCGGAAATCCATCGAGCCGGCACGGATCACGCGTGCAGGGCGGTGCCGTTTCAGATTCAAAGGCTGCACTGGATGGACGTAGCGGGACGGCGCAGGCATCTGCTTCACGTCGTCTTGGTGCGGTGCTTTCGCGAAACCAAGATAAGCCAGACCGTCAGCAGTCACGCAGTAATTCTTTTCGCGAACCGCCACCAGGTTGGCGCGGAGCAGCCGCTCAATGACATTTTGCTCGAACTGGTTCGTATTCCCCTTCCAGCCGCGCGAGCGAGCCCATGCGGCGGCAGTTGCCATGCCACCTATCGCATGCAAGGTGACAAGGCCAGTGGCTGCTGCGCCGCCGCGACGTGGCCATTCGTGATTAGCCATTGGCCACCTCGCGCATAGCTGGCATCTTTACGGCATTCGTGCGGGGGCAATACACGCTGAACATCAAGGCGAGAAGCATTTCGGTTTTACGATGAAGCGCCTCCCCCATAGCCTGCAGTTTTTCGCGCTCGTTATCGTCAATTTTCCCGTCGTTCGCAACCGCACCAGAAAACTCGGTCCACAGCAAGCCCAGGTCAGCAAAGTACTGGTTGAACGTCAGATGTATCGACTCGCTTTCGATTGCGTCGACCGCAGGAAGGCGAATGAACGTCTCGCCACATTCGCTTGCGACGGCTTCGGCGAAATACGACACATCGGCAAATTGCTGCAGGGAGATTGCGTCGCGCGTGGCCAACTGCCACCCCTTGCTCTCATAAATGCGACTGCGCAGGACTGCCTCGCTCATCCCAAGGTAGGCTGCAGCGACCGACCAGCCGCCGTTCATTTCGTTGACGGTCTTTAAAAGTGCATCTCGAATTCCCATAACCTGCCTTTTTATTGAGGTTTTATTTTCTCGGAGCGGGGCTTACACTTCAGCCATTGCCGCGCACGAGTAACTGTTCTTTCGTTACCGCCCCGCCAGTCGCTTCCGCGATCAGCGAGGCGTAGTTCGTCTCTCCCGTCCATTCAGTACGGGGCAGCATTCCTTTGCTGCGCCATTTGCATGCCGATGGCCCTTTGACACCGCAGATGCGGGCAATCTTGTTAGGACCTAGTAGCTCGAACGCCACCTCGAGCGGGGATTTGGCTGGATCGGGAGAAGTATTCATGTGTCCAATGATAGCCGTTAGCTACTAAATGGACAATAGCCAACGGGAACTATTTGGAGGTTATAGTGCGATGGATGAGTCATGAAATTTATGCAGGGTTTGCAAAGCGCCTGATACAACTTTGCGAAGAGAAGAAATTGCCTGAACGCGGCCGACAAGCTGCGCTAGCCCGCCTATGCGAAATCAAGCCAAGTTCTGTTAACAAATGGTTTAACGCTGTCTCCCTGCCAGATGCGTCAAACCTGCTGGCAATCGCAGACTGGGGGCGCACATCTGTGGACTGGCTACTGACTGGCCGCGTGTCGAAGGAAAGCACGAGCCAGGACGCATTAACCTGGGTGAAGTCTGACGAGCAAAAGCTACTAAGCGAATATCGCCAATGCACCGACGCCGGGAAACGGCTGTTGCTAGACCTTGCCGAGAAGGCCGAAAAGGGAAAAGAACAAGCTAGAGCAGCGTCCTAACCGCACTCTATGCATAGAAGAATGGATTTGCTACCCGTTTGCGGGTAGCTGATGGAGCTGTTTTGGCAACGCCGATATAGTCCGCGCATGGATCTGTCTGCGCGACTTGACTTGGCAATGCGAAACGCCGGCTACACCTCCCAGTCTGCACTGGCGAGGGCCGCCGTGGTTTCGCAATCGGCAGTTAACCGCATCCTGAAGGGCATAGGCTCCAAAGGCCCGGACACTGCTACGATAGCCAAGCTTGCTGCAGCATGTGGTGTCACACCTGAATACCTAATTTCAGGAATCGAAAGCCAGCTTGGGAGGTCCGCCATGGAAGACAAACTGCTGCTGATCCATGTCACACCAGAGGAAGCGCGACTGATTACCTTGTATCGAGAATCGACTCTAGCAGGTCAAAGTCTCGTTCGAGAGATAGCGCAAAACGCGCCAAAGCAAGCACCCCCATTAACTCCCCCTCCCGCCAACAACAAGGGATAATCGCGCCGGCGCCGGCGACTGGGGGCACTTAGGCCTGTAATAGTCAGCCTGCGACAAGATGGTACTTCGCAGCGCTAGTCGTATTTCAGCAGGAAGCACCCTGTAGGCTTCCAGCATTTCCCTCTCATCTTCCGTCATCCCGATCGTCCCAATCCAAACAATATTGCTTGCAATAAACGTATTGATCTTACTTCAGCTCGTTTATTTCGGCTATTTGCATTTTCTTAATGGCCGTTAACGAAAGCTAAAGAAGTTGCTCTGAGTTACCAGAACACCATTCCATTTACAAGGTTGTTACGTAAACTGGCGCGTGCAGGAGGTGCCGTGTACGATTTCCTTGACCTAAAACTGATCCGCTACATTAGTGAGGAGCAGACACTAACAGCTGCAGCCGAACGCGCCCGCATGACCACTGCAGCAGCGAGCCAGCGCCTATCCCGCCTGGAAAATTACCTGAATGAAAAGCTAGTTTTTCGCAGCGGCGGATTTGGCCTCACGCCAGCAGGAAGGCTCTTGCTTGTCACAGCTGATCGCATTGCCGAAGAAATCGACAATCTCGAAGATAAACTGCGGACTGACCGCGCCACCAGGATGGAGCAGCTGCGCATCGTTTGCTCAGACAGCACGCTGATCGACGATCTCCCATTCGTGCTGGATGAATTGATAAGCGACTTCCCATACCTACGCCTCGACATCACGTCCGACGACACGGGACTGGGGCAGCGACTCCTCGACCAAAGCATTGACATCGCCTTTACCGCACGTCCGCCACGATCCCCGGAGATTGAAGCAACCGCGTACAAAAGCGAGCGGGCATGCATCATCGCCCCACTCACACACGCACTTGCGCAAAAGGGAGGGCCAGTCGAATTTGAAGATGCCCTGCAATACGAATTTGTCGGTCTGAATGACGACCGCCCGATGAAAGGCTTTCTGGATGCTATCTCGATCCAGCATGCACGAACCCCTCGTTACCGGATAAGAGTCAGCAGCATTGAAGCCCAATGCATCCTAGTCGGACGCACCAACCTCGGAATTGCACTTACCCCAGAAGGACCAGCCATACGACATGCAAGAACGCAGCCAATCCAAATAAAGCGGATATCAGATGCATGGGCAACCCGAGAACATTTCATCTGCACTGCGGAGCGCAACCGCCTGAGCGATGCAGGGCGCCACCTAATACACTTGCTAGAAAAACACCTAACACGACGCTGAGTATGCATCCTGAGCATTCTCACCAATTGTCACAGCAATTTTGAATATCACAAAATATAGCAAAATATTGCAATTGCGATGCCGCTAGCTATCAATTAGTAGCCATTGGCTATTGTTTTGTTTGTAGCTAACAGCTATTATTTGAGCACTTCTTACGGAGGGCTCAATGCATACACATCCATGTACGGCAGTTCAGAACTACCCCGATTCGACTAATGTGCAGACGTCTGCACAACAATCCCCGATTGCAGTAGCAGGCACCCTTGCCGACTTTTCCAATGCTCTGACCCTCAGTGGTGCGCGGCTGCAAGAGACCGCTCAGAATGCGCTGGACTTGCTGACCCTGTCCGGCCACGCCGGTTCCCGTGGCGACACCGCTGACGACCTCAAAATGGCGTTGGTGATGCACCTCCACTTGGTGCAGCAATTCAATGTCCGGGTTCGCAGTGCGCAATGCACCTGCGAGTTCAGCACATGTTCCCGCACCAGTTTTGACGCCTACGATTCGGCCGCAACACATACCGGCGATGCTCTTTGCGCAATCTCCGTCCGGCCGGCAGAACCCAGCCGCGAAGACCTCCAGCGCGCCCACCGCATGCTGCGCGTTCAAGGATCGCTCGATGACGCGCTCAAAGACCCAGCTTTGTCCATCGCCATTCGGCGCGTAGCC
>JAIENA010000420.1 GCA_019751755.1 Burkholderiaceae bacterium
TCGATGCCGTCAACCTGCAACTGGCTCGGCATGGCTACATCGCCCGAGGCGGTCAGATGATCGATGCCTTCATCTTCCAGGCCCCCAAGCAATCGCTGAACAAGGAAGAAAATCCCTCGTCGTGGACCAGAACGCCATGTCCGCCGACTGATCGCTATCGAAGCGACGTCAGAAAGACCTAGATGCGCGCTGGACCAAGAAACATGGCAAATCTTATTTTGGTTACAAGCTGTCGGTGAACGCGGACAAGCGCTGCAAGCTAATCCGCAAGATAAAGATCAGTACCGCCAGCGAGCATGACACCTTGCATTTTGAATACGTACTGGACCCGGCCAACATCAGCCAACAAAGGCTAGGCGCGCGTCAATTACAAGCGCGAAGAGCGGCTTACCAGTGAAGGCTACCGCATGCACATCAAGCGCAAAGGCTGCAAAGATAAACCGCTGTCCGAGGCTCAGCAGCGCCGCAACCGGCGAATCGCCAGCCCACGCTCCCGCGTCGAGCACGTCTTCGCGGGCATGGCGCAACTGGGTGGCAAGATGCTACGCTGGCTCGGCCTGGCACTCGCCACGCTGCAACTGCACTGAAAGGCCGCCGCGTACAACCTGCCTCGGCTTTGCTACATGAAGGAGGCGAAGATTTCGGCGTTTTGACGCCCGTAGTCCGTCCGAACCGTCCCAAAAGGCGAGGTCCTGCAGCAAAATGGCCATGAAAATGGTGGCGATCGTGGCGCGACAGCTTTGTAGACAGCTATTTTTACGGCATCACCGCTAAAACTGCCAGTAAATCGAGGTTCCCGGTAATATCCAGATTATTTAATTGTCCCATGTGAGCAGTATAAATAGCGAGGGGAGATTCAAAGCCAAATCGTGCGCGCGGACGCTGGTTGATTTCCCGCGCGATTGCATCGAGCTGTTCCTTTGAGTAGGCCGACAGGTCCGATCCCTTGGGTATATATTACCGTAGCAAACCGTTGGTATTCTCGTTGGAACCACGCTGCCATGGACTGCGCGGATCAGCGAAATAGATTTGCATGCCTGTACGTTCGGTAAGAATTTTGTGATCATGCATTTCGCGTCCCTAATCGTATGCCATGGTCTTACGCAGGGCAGCAGGCTCACGATTGAGTACGGCGGCGAAGTTGTCGACGACGGCCTTGGTGGTGGCGTTGTCCATCTTGACCAGCACCACAAAGCCGGTCGTGCGTTCGACCAGCGCGCCGATCAATGAGCGATTGCCGGCGCCTTTAATCAGGTCGCCCTCCCATTGGCCGGGGATGAGGCGGTCCTCGCCCTCCGGCGGCCGTATATGGATGCTTTGCATGTCCTGGATCTGGTTACGGCGATCGTCACCCTGGCTGCGGGGCTTGCGAACCTGGTTCTGATGGTGCAGGCAGGCAATCATTTCGCGTTTTAGTTCGCCACGCGGATGCAGGTAAATAGCGTTGTAGATGGTCTCATGCGAGACGGTCATTTCGGAGTCATTTGGCCACATAGCCTTGAGCTTGCCAGCAATTTGCTGTGGCGACCAGCGTAGTTTGAGGAAATGATGAACGACAATGAACATCCTGCTGTGAACATGTAATTTCGGGAACTTACGCCGCTTCACGCGCAAAGCCAGCGCCTGATTCTGGGCATGGTTGGCATCGTAGACGCCAGCAGCATCTGCCCGCTTGAGCTCGCGGCTAATCGTGCTGGCAGAACGGCAAAGGCGTTTAGCAATGGAGCGGACGCTGCACTGGTCATCACGCATAAGCATGACGACTGCGCGGTATTGTGGTATCAAATGGACATAGTTTCTTGACATTGCAGCAACTTACAGAAAATAGGTGTTGCACTTGTTTTTTGAGAACGCCAAGCCTTAGCGCACATGACCGTTCTCATGATAGACTTCGAGCATAAAGTGCGCTGATACTAAACAGTACGTTGTGTTCAAGAGCTAGATCTGTTTTGAAATTTGTGCAGCCATTAACTTTACCGCCCCCCCTGCCATCAAGAACAAGGGCTGGAGCGAAATCTAAGCATTTAAAACTGCTAAATATACTGCTCGATGATCTAAAAACTGAGATTTGCAGCAGACATCATTCTTTTCAAATCGACTAAGTACACCTATAAGTACGCAGGGGATCCGAATTATCACTTTAACCGCTTATCCTATTTTATCTAAATTATTACAACGGTAGTAGCCGCAGCTCTACAAAGCAAAAATATTTTTACAAAAATTATTAACAAACTCAAAATAACCAAATAATCGAGTGGATTTTTAATTCGAATTGACAATTAAATTAAAATAGTTAAAAATGGCTCAAATAGCTATAATCTCCAATCAACGCTCCGGCACCAATCATCTCCGATCAATACTATCTAAAACACTAAATGTACTTGATTTGGACGAGGCATTAGTTTTATCAAGTCACGCAAAGCCAACAGGGCTGTACTGGTATATGAAGGAAAGCAGAACCAGATGGCCGTCTCCGACAAAATATTTTTCATGTGACTTGTTTTTTAAAAATTATCTAAATTGGATTAAAAATAATCACGCCGATAATTTTATAATTGATTTGAAATACAATGTAATTCATACTGGACTGCCAGCGACATTTACACTCTGCGAGCCGCCACCAGTACTGCGTGCGCTTGCTGACATAGATACAATATTTATTCACATCATTCGAAACAACTCAATCGATGTTGTTTTATCATCTATGCTTGCTGAACAGAGTGGGGTATATCATTCCTTTCGCAATGAAAAATCAAAAATAAAACGATCTGAAAAATTGGTATTAGATGTAGATAATTCAATAACTAGAATATCAGCCCATCAAATAACTGTTGGAATTTTCAAGCACATTGGAAAAAGTTTGCCTAATTTGGTAAGCATAGATTACGATAAATTAAATTCGCAAAATATTTCAGAAGTACTCATGCCACTCAAATTGAAAATTGAAGATGAATGGAAAATTGAAATTAGTAGCTGGGTTGAGTCTGACCTAGTAAAGGCAGCTGTTCCATGGTGGGAACGGATTTCGAACCTAGATGAGTTTTGCTCCAAGATTAAAGAGGATGGCAGATTTTCTCATTTCCTCCCAGCTCATCTAGTTTGATAAAAAGGTTCAATCCCATTTCCAGTGGAATTTGACATCGGGTACCATGCCGAATGGCGTTAATGGAATGGACGCCCTCTTTCAAACGGCATCGAAGTGCCAAAATAGGGGTGGTATCCCCCCTAAACGAAAGGAGCGTCCACCATGAAGATTACTACTGCTGGGATTGACTTGGCAAAGAACGTTTTTCAGGTTCATGGTGTAGATGCTCAGGGAAAGGCGGTGCTGCGCAAAAAGCTGGATCGATCGAAGATGACGGAGTACTTTGTCAAGCTTGCGCCTTGCTTGATCGGCATGGAGGCCTGCGGTAGCACGCATTACTGGGCGCGCAAGCTGGCTGCGATGGGATATACCGTGAAGTTGATGGCGCCGCAATTCGTCAAGCCGTACGTGAAGACGAACAAAAATGATGCTGCCGACGCGGAAGCGATCTGCGAAGCGGTGACCCGGCCCAACATGCGGTTTGTACCGATCAAGACGGACGAGCAGCAAGCCGTATTGTCGCTCCACCGTGTACGCCAAGGTTTCGTGAGGGCGAGGACCGCCCAGGCCAACCAGATCCGCGGCTTGCTGTCTGAGTTTGGCGAGATCATGCCCCAAGGGATAGCGCACATTGCCAGGCGTCTACCGGAGATTATGGAAAAGCAGGATTTGCTTGGCACCTTTCACGATCTGCTGCAGCGCCTGTATGATCATCTGAAAGAACTGGACAAACAGGTCGACGAACTCGATGCCAAGATCCAGCAATGGCATAAAGCCTCTGACGCAAGCAAAAAACTGGCGGAGATTCCGGGGATTGGTCCCATCACCGCCACCGCGTTGATGGCATCGATTGGCGATGCCAAAGGATTCAAGAGCGGACGGGAATTGGCGGCATGGCTGGGATTGGTGCCAAAGCAGCACTCAAGCGGAGGGAAATCTGTCCTAATGGGAATCAGCAAGCGCGGCGACACGTATCTGCGCACGCTGCTGATTCATGGTGCCCGGGCAGTGATCCGGTTCGCTGAAAACAAGCCGGTGACCAGCTGACTCAACAAGCTGCTCGAGCGACGCAATAAGAATATCGCAGCCGTAGCACTGGCGAACAAAAACGCCAGGATCGTGTGGGCGCTGTTGATGCATGATGATCGGAAGTTCCGTGCTGATTACGCGCCGGCTGGCGCAGGCGCGTAATCCGCACGGTTGGGTAAAGGCACATGGAGTCGTCAATAACGGAATATTAGCAAACGAAGGAGTACTTCCACAGGTTGCACAGGCAAGAATGAAGTGATCGCAAACTAGGTTAGACCGTGGTTGAGAAAACCTGATATGCAACATGCGCTTCGAGCGCGCGGCGTTGATAAGGACTTGACCAGCATATTCCATCAGGGATAGAGGCGAAAGTCTCACTCAAAATCCGGATATATGGCTGCAATCTTTACCTGCTTACTATCATCGATTTAATGCTTGGCAAACTGAAGGCGTCCATATATGTTGCATGAATCCTGTGGCAACCATGGCTGACGTTTACGCGCAACAGCAGGTGCCACAGGGCTGTTAACTTTGAACGAACTTGCTTAGATTCTGGCCTTTTGCCTGAAACGATGCGCAAGGACGAACACCTGCGACAGGAACCCAAGGGCAAGTCCCGGGTTAAGAATTGGCAGGCAGTCTACAATGCCGAACTGATCGCCAGAGGTGACGTGACGATCTGGATGGAGCGGGACTTGTGGCAACGGGGCGTTAAGGCCGAGACCGTCAAGCGTGGCCGACGGCACGTCTACGCCGACGCGGTCGTCCGGATGCTGCTCGGACTCAAACAGGTGTTTCGCCTGCCGCTGCGCGCGCTGCAGGGTTTCATGAGGAACATGAGCAAGCTCGCCTTCGCCGATCTGCCGGTGCCCAATTACACGACCCTGTGCCGTCGCGCACGGGATCTCGACGTTATGCTGCCGCCCCTGCGCAGCGGCGAAGCCCTGCATCTTTTAGCCGACAGCACCGGTCTGAAGGTGTTTGGCGAGGGCGAATGGAAGGTGCGCAAGCATGGTTATTGCAAGCGCCGTACCTAGCGCAAGGTGCATCTAGCGATGGAAGCGAACACCGGCTAGATTTGTGCCGCAGCATCCAGGTCTTTCTGACGTCGCTTCGATAGCGACCAGTCGGCGGACATGGCGTTCTGGTCCACGACGAGGGATTTTCTTCCTTGTTCAGCGATTGCTTGGGGGCCTAGAAGATGAAGGCATCGATCATCTGACCGCCTCGGGCGATGTAGCCATGCCGAGCCAGTTGCAGGTTGACGGCATCGA
>JAIENA010000392.1 GCA_019751755.1 Burkholderiaceae bacterium
GCAGTTGAGATGTGGAGAGCCGTCGTGAAACGTCCAGAAACGAAAAAACCGCTTAGATTCAGCATCTTAAGCCGCTTCGGTAAGACGTTTCCCCTCGGTGCTTGGCAGGCTGGCCGGCGATCGCCGATCGCAAGGCATCAAACTTGGGGCGGCCATGCTACAAGATGCAGTGAACCGCGCTATCGCCGTGGCGCAGAACACCGGAGTTCGTGCGTTGCTGGTCCACGCGCTGAGAGGGGGATTCATATCTATTGCGCCAAACCGCATGGTTACTATATTTCTTTTCTATTTGAAATTGAAAATACCACCACACTTACCCGCAGGGTAAAAAGAATAGAAAATTTTTATTGGTAGAACGTCTGCTTTCGCCCTCCAAGCTGGAATTTTGAAAAATTCCACGATTGGTAATTCAGGAAAAACATTTAAAAACTAATCTAAGTGCGATTATCACACCGGAACCAAATCGCCATTACCGAATTTAAGAATTAAGCCTAAATGTTGTCGAGACTGAATTTTACATTCAAGGCATCTACTATCACTGAAGCGTCGAGGAAGTGAAAGAGTGCAGAACTTGAACTGCCACGAATTGCCATCCCGCATAGGACTGGTTTTAAAATACCTTTGGTAGTTTGCCGTAGACCAAAAACAGGTCCTCCACTAAAGCCACTAAAAGATCCAAATTCTTCGGCACCACTAACTCGGAGAAGGTGTACGTACGGGAATGGCGATGGACCTTCGTACGAGCCAGAAAGCACGATTCGGTCGGTTCGCAAGTCCCACGTATCAATATTAATTTCAGAGCGTTCAGAGGGATATCCTACAACATATAGCTTGATACTTTTTGCATTGCTGGCCCAATCAGGTTCGTATGCTTTAGCCATGTCGATTAGAGATGCTTTTCCTAATTCTTGATCCAATGTGGCAGATGGCGAGATATCGATAACTGCGAGATCCATAAAATCCTCCGGCTCGTCTTTTAGCGGTACGGAGAACATATGCCCCAAAGGTAAAAGCTTATGCGAAGTATCTGTAGGAAATATGCAAATGGCTGGCAGATTCTCTGCGGCTAGGCCGTGTCGCGTCGTTATTACATATGCCTTACCCTTATAGCCAACAAGAAAGACCGTGCCAGACGTGCTATACGGAAATTCCGGGAAACCCGTTTCAAATACTAATGGTTGAACGGATTGGGAAAGCTTAAAAATGAATTCTGGAATAACAAGCATGTCGCTAAAGAAATATAAAAGTGCGGCGGTTATTATGGTGGATTTTCCTATATACCAAGTTGACTGCAAGATCATCCACCGGCTGCTCCAGGTCGAGTTCTGCCTGCTACATCAACTATGAATCCACTGGCTTCTCAGCCTTTTACGCAGACCTAGTGGAATGATGGGTTATGCCGATTCAATATCCTTGAGCGGGATGCCATCTTTGTTCTTCCATACCGCGAGACCATTTGCTGTCCCACCACAGACAACGGCAGCCGCAGTACTTGGGCTAGGAAACTCGGTGTCCTTTGAAAACGTGAGTACCTTTCCGTCAGACTCTAACGAGCCATCTTCCAATAGTCGTTTTCGCAAATTGATAACCCATGGATATTTGTAAGCGGCTGGTCGTTCTTTCAATACCGCTTGAGAGTCCTTGAATACAACAAAGCCGGTTGATGCCCGTGTTGCTGATGCGCTGATGCCTTTGAGTTCGTAAATAAGAATGTCCTTTTTCGAAGTGGCATTCTGTTGAACTGCCGTTGGCACGAGGAAGTCTGCTCCGAGTGCAGGAAGTAGTTGATGGATCTTCTCAAGAAATATTTCCATATCTGCCCGGTCGCATTCCGGGAGCTTGGCGCCGCTTCCCTGGCTGTTAGTTACAACTGACCGTTCGGCTGATTTCGCTTGCTCAATTAGCCTGCCCTCAAGATGGCGAATATGGGCCTTCGTAAGATTCTCGTCCTTACTGACAAAGAAGATGATGTGGTTCCAGAAGTCCTTTTCTAGATGACTTTTCAGTCGGTCTCGAATTACTTCTGCTTCACCAATGTAGACAGCATTTTTTCCTGTTTCTGGATCTGACCCGGTCAAGAAATAGATGCCAGACCCGACTGCTTCATCGCGAGAAATGAGTCCGTCAAATTCATTGCGTGGTGCAGCAACGGCTTTACCTGTCCAATTAGAAAGCTCGGCTGTCCGCAAACGTTTGGCATCACCATGCACTAAGAATATTTTGATCGTGGCACTGGGCATAGGGCTAATTAATATAACGTGTTATAGATTGCTAAATACTGAGTTAAAACGGGCGTCTATGATGTGACATCCGCTGTAATTTACTAAGGAAACCATTCAATGGCGTGGTTTCTCTAATTTTTATTATAATTCCATGTTAGTTTTTAAAATGTAAATAAATGAATCGTCCCGGCTTTTTAATTTTTATATATTTCCAATAAACTAAGGGAGGGCTATATAGTCGCAATGGCAGCAACTGGTCGACATTGGGCTATGGCAACATCGCCACCATCGCTGCTCGGCCCCGCAATGTGGAAATACGCTGCAGGGTGTTTATGGCGCTTGGCTGGCAACTAGCCAACGCTGTACCATACCATATTGCCAATTGGAAAAAATCACACATTCTCACTCCTGGATGTTGAGCTTGCGCTCTCAGACACTCGAAGCGTAACCTTCCCCCTGCAACCACGCACGCGCCACTATCCGTGCATGTGCATCTGCCATTGGTGGCGCCGGCTGCCTCGGCTGGCATCAAACTCAAACAGCCATGGCAGGTTGCTGCTGCATGCTTGCAGTATCAGGATTTCCGTTGAGCACCGCAGGTGCGAATAAGGAACGTGAAGATAGCAACCTGGAAGGTTAGCTAACTTCACATATCCTGCCCGCGTCTTCATCGCGTTTACTCCAAGATCGAGTTGCTGTTCTGGCGCTGTTCCAGTGCTGCCGCGCTGCCGCTCTTGCGCTTCTCATCGTCCGAGGAGGAACAAACGCGGAAAAAACCACGTCCAGCAGCGCGGTATCGGCACTTGGCGGCGCTCAGCAGCGGAGAAACAGTCAAGAAAAAGCATCCAGCAGTCGGAAAAAAGCGATGAAAAAGCAGGACAGCGGCATGCTCTGTTGGCGCAGTCCGTCATGCCGGTCGGGGAGTGAGGATTGAGGAAGGGATGGCGCCACGCTATCGTTTGTGAGTTCGATACATTGACAAGACTCAAGCCCGGTTGATTTATCCGAATTTTTCTTCTTCCATCCTTTTCGGACGTCTGCCCAGCCACGATACTGGGGAGGACGGCATGAACCATCGCGGGAAATGGCTGCTTAGAAACATGGCGTAGGTGCGGCAACTGGCGTGCTCAGATCCGCTGTGCTTCTGGCATACATCGAACGCGTCATTCTCATCTCCGGCGTCGAGATGCATGCAAGTTGCATCAAATGGCCGCCGGAGAATTCTCCACATGCAGAATTCGTCGCGCGTGATGCTGGCAAGAAAACTTCCACTGCGCGGCTGACTCGCAAATGCGCACGCATACTTGAGTGAAAGGAAAAAATCATGGCAACCAGTGTCATCGAACGGCGTGCCGTTCCCCGCACGGCAGCATTGCGCCTGCTCCGCCTGCGTGAAGTCATTCACATTTGCGGCCTCTCCCGCAGCGGCATTTACGCCGCCATCAAAGAGGACCGTTTTCCCCGCTCGGTACCCATTGGCGAACGCGCCCGTGCGTGGGTCCAGCATGAGATTGAGAACTGGGCAGGTCAGCGTATGCGTGCGCGCAATTAAATCGCTCGTAACGCTGGCTGGCAGTCGTAGAGGGAATGGGTTTTCTATGTCGGAGCTTCTGTGACCAGTGCCAGCCTGGGCGTCTTCAATGGCGCCCCTTTCCCGCTGACCGCATCAATGTAATCCGCCCAGTCCTGCATCATCTTGCGCCGCTCCGCAAGGAACTGGGCGCGGTCGTAAGCACTGGCGACTTTGTCTTTCGGCGCGTGCGCCAACTGCCGGTCCACCACTTCATGCCGGTAGCCCAGGCGCTCCTTGATGGTACTCATGGCCAGCGCCCGGAAGCCATGGCCCGTCATGCGGCCCTTGTAGCCCATGCGTCCAAGGGCGACCAGTATCGTGTTGTTGGAGATGGGCTTTTCGTGATCACGCTGGTTCGGAAACAGGTGCTTGCTGCGGCCCGTAATCGCGTGCAGATCGCGCAGTAGTTCCACTGCCTGACGTGACAGGCATACATGGTGGTTGGTCGTATCCGGATTGACGGTCAGCTTGCCGCGCTTCATGCGCTGCCACGGAATGATCCACTCGCCGCGTTCGAGGTCGATCTCGCTCCATGGCGTCTCGATCAATTCACTGGTGCGGACAAAAAGCAGCAGCATCAGGCGCAATGCGATGCGCGTCGGCGCGAACATGCGCGCTTCGTTCCGATCAAGCGTGATGAGGAACTGCGGCAGTTCGTCGGCATCGATGGCGGCGAAGTGACCGGCGCGCACGGTTTTTAAAACGTCCTTCATGTCCACCACCAGGTTGCGTTCCGTGTGGCCGCACTGGATGGCGTAGCTGAAGATTTGCGAACACACGGCTTTCTGGCGGTGCGCCACTTCGCTGGCGCCACGCTCTTCGATCTTGCGCAGCGCCGCGATCACGTCGCGGTGTTTGATGGCGTCAATGGGTTTGCGGCCGAGGGCAGGGAAGATGTCGGCCTCCAGTCGCTGCAAGATGTTCTTGCTGGTACGCTCGCTCCAGGTCGGCACTTTATTGGCGTGCCACTCGCGGGCGATCTTCTCGAAGGTGTTGGCGGCGCGGTCCTTTAAAAGCCGCTTGGCTTCGTCGCGCTGCTTGCCGGGGTCTATCCCTTGTAGCAGCAGGCGGCGCGTAGCCAGGCGCTTTTCGCGGGCATCCTGTAGCGTGATTTCGGGATAGGGGCCGAACGTCAGCAAGTTTTCCTTGCCGTTTGCCTGGCGGAATTTCATGCGCCAGATGCGGGAGCCGCTGGGCATCACGTCGATGAACATGCCTTCGCCGTCGGACATCTTGTAAGCTTTGTCGCGGGGCTTGGCATTCCTGATGCGGGCATCAGTGAGGGGTGTTGTGATCTTGGGCATGACGGACCTCCTTAGGTCTAAGCTGCAAGATCACTGTAGGTCGCATGTCCCAGGATGATAGGGGTAAGGTGTCCAATTTGAACTTGGATCAACCCACTAACTTACCCGGAAAAAAGCTGGATACCCCTGCACAAAGCTAGACCTAACTGGACGGCCAAAAACAAAAAAACCGCTTAGGTTCAAGCCCTTAGCGGTTTTGCTGGATGTCTTTCGACGTCTTTGGAATTATCCTTGGCGGAGAGAGGGGGATTCGAACCCCCGATAGGCTATTAACCTATACACGCTTTCCAGGCGTGCGACTTCAGCC
>JAIENA010000056.1 GCA_019751755.1 Burkholderiaceae bacterium
CCCCCGACTGGCCGGGGGCGGCGGCGCTGGCGCTGGTTCATCCGGGCGGCGGCGCGCCGCTGCGGCTGATGGTGGCGGGCCGGATCGAGGGCGTGCGCGGGGCGCGGATCGCGGCGCGCGTCGACGCCTGTAGCGGCAATGGCTGCGCCACGCCGGCCGATGTCACGGAGTTGCTACTGGAACCGGATGGCGCCGGCCCCGTCACCGTCCACGTGCGCCCGTTGCCGTCGGCCGTGGCACCGGGCGATGCGCGTTATCGCCATATCCACGTCGAGCACGGGGTGCCGGTCTGGCGCGCACTGGTTGGCACGGGCGCACCGCGCCACGCGAACTCGATGCCAGGCCAGCCACTGGCTCCGTCACTGTCGCAAGAGCTGCCACTATCGCTGCGCCATGCCGCCCGCCAGGTTCGGATCGCCGACCGCAACGGCGCCTGGTTGTGGTCCGATGGCGCCGCCGTGGGCGAAGCGCGGGCAGCGGGCTTGTCGGCCATGCTGGGGGTGGCGCCGGAGCATGCGTCGGGCATCGCCGGCATGTTGGCCCGCATCCCGTACGGGGGGCCGCAGTCGGCGCAACTGACGCTCGACTTGCCGTTGCAGCAGCGGGCCCAAGTCATTGTCGAGTGCATCGCAATGCGGCGCGGCCGTTGGGATGGCGCGGCCTGCGGCGGCGGCGCCGCGCCGCCGGCCGGGCGCCAGGCCGGATTGCTGCTGCTCGATGCGCACAGCGGCGCCATCCTGGCGGCGGCCGGCGCGGGCAATGCGCCAGCCGGCGACGGTAATTGGGCCGAAGTGCGTGATTTCGACCGCGCCAATCCGGCGCGCAGCCCGTTGCGCATTCCCGCCTGGCAGCATGACGGCGGCGTCCACCGCAGTCCCGGCTCGACCTTCAAGGTGGTCAGCGCGCTGGGCCTGGAGTTGGCCGCGCGCGGCGACCGGCAGCTCGATGCGCTGCTCGATGGCATGGCGCCGGCCGCGATCAACCAGATGGCGCACGCGCGTGGCTATGACTTCGCCACATCAGCACCGACTTACCCGACCGGTGCGCGCGCCCACATCACCAATTACCGCGAGCAGGGGCTGGAGCACCGCGCGCAGGAGGGCAAACTGGGGCTGCGGCAGGCGCTGGCCTACAGCCAGAACACCTGGTTCGCGTGGGCCGTTGAATGGAGCGACCGCAGTTTGCTGGGATTGCCGCAAGGCGGCATGCCCGATGTGCAGCCGCTCGAACCCGGCGCGTTCGATACCGTGCGTCCGGTGGTGGCAGCAAGCCGCCGGCTGGGTTTTGGCGCCACCCTGCGCCTGGACGGTGGCTTGCTGCCGCCCGACTACCGCTGGTCCGCCTACGACGCGCTGCAAGCGACGCCATCGCGCATTGATCCGGTCGAGACCCGGCACGAAGTGCGGCAACTGGCGATCGGCTTGCGCATGCAGGCGACGCCGCTGCAAATGGCGCTGGTGTCGGGCGCCATCGGCGAGGGGGCGACGGTGGCGCCGTACGTGCTCCAGGCATTGAACGGGCGCAGCGCCGTGCCCGCGCCGGCGGCGCCGCTGGCGGCGCGGCTGGACCGCATCCGTTCCGGCATGAAAGGGGTGATTGACAGTGGCACGGCGGCCGGCGCGTTTGGCGGCGCGGCGCTGGCCACGGTACGGCGTGGCCTGTACGGCAAGACCGGCACCGCGCCCACCGGCGAAGGCACGGCCACGGTCTGGTTTACCGGCTGGCTGGAGCCGGGCACCTTGCCCGGACAGGCGCACCGGCTGGCGTTTGCGGTCTTTGTCAGCCATTCGGAAGCGAGCGGTGGCGAACACGCGGCGCCGGTCATCGCGGCGCTGCTGGCCGATGGCGTGGCGCGCGCACGGATTGGCCGGATCGGGGGAACAGAAGGGGAAATTGCTGCATATCCATTCAATTGAGCGGGCGGCCGGCATGGCATCATCGTGCAGACTCCGCCGCAGTCCGTGCCTTTTGCCCGGTCCGGCCGGGGCAAGGACAGGGCATGCGGTTGCCGGGAACACGTTATCAGGAACATGGATGGGAGCACGTGCGCAAGCTGCTGGGCCGCTGTTCGCTCGCCGTGTTGATTCGCCAGGAAATCGGCACGCTACCGGGCACGCCGTTGGATGCGCTGCTGGATCCGCTGCGCCGGAGCGAGGCGCTCGATGCGTATCTGGAGGCAATGGCGCTGCAATTGCGCGCGCCGCGCCACCAGGCGCAGGCCGCCATGCCCGGCAACAGTTATGGCGACACGGCCGGTGAACTGGCGTGCGCCCTGCTGTTTGAATTGCGGGTGCAGCCAGCATGCTGGGACGGTTTTTGTCGCGCCATCGCGGCCGAACATGCGCGCCACGGCGCTTGCTGGCAATGGCAAGGCGAGGCGGGCCACGCCATGCTACGCAAGAAAGCCAACGACCTGTATGCGGTGCTGCGCGACAAGGCCGATGCCGATGCGTGCCAGGTGGCCAGCGGTCGTCCTTGCACGCCGAACCGGATGTATACGTACCGCATGCTTGATACCGCGTTTGGCGAGATTGCCCGCCTGTTCGCCAACTGGCGCCATTGTTCGGCGCAGGTGGCCGATATCCTGGAGGTCGATCCCGGCATGGTCGCCGGCGGCATGCCGGCCGCCGCGCGCCAGATGCAATCGATCGCCGATTGCCGCGCCGAGTGGGTGATCCGCTGGAGCGCCACGCTGGAGCGCCATACGGGCGCCCCGGGCCCGCTGCATACCAAATCGAAGCGCTTTGCCAGCTTGAAAAACCAGCCGCAAGCGATAGCCACCATGCTGCAGGAAATCGGCGACTATGAAGCGCTGTCGGCCAACCAGGGCGCGCTGGGACAGGTGCGCGGCGATGAGGGCGAGGCGGCGCTGTGGCTGGAAGATTACTGGCGCGTGGTGGCCGAATCGGAGGCGCTGTACGGCGATGGCGGCGATCACGGTGACGGGGCGCTGGCGCCGCTGGCGCCGTTGGAATCGCTGGAGGCGCCCGAACCCGATCTGTTGGACGCCTTGCTGGCGCCACCCGACGGCGGATTGACGCACGATGGCGACGATGGTGAAGGTGACGGCGACGATGACGCCGTTGGCGAGTTGGCCGCCGCCGATATCGGTGTTGAGGAGGCGGCGGGTGAGGCGTTTTTCCTGTCCCCCCGCTTTGTTGATCAGGCGGAACAAGCTGCGGCGGGGCAGGTGACGGCCATCCTGGCCGGCGTCTCGCTGCCGGTGCGGCTGGCGGTGTATCACACGTTGCTGGGGAGTCGCGACGACAGCTATCCCGACGCGTGGCTGGACCCGGCGACGGGGGAGTTGCCGCCGTTGCGACAACTGGCCGCGCTCGATGGCATTTCGATGCCGACCTTGCGCAAGCGCCGCAATGAAGCGATGGCGCGGCTGCAACACGTGGCCGCCGCTGGAAAGGGACAACGATGATCGATGATAAATTGCTGGAACAGGCATTGCTGGCGCGCGCGGCGCCCGGCGATCGGCTGCTGCTGGCCGATGCCGTGCTGCTGGCTGCGCTCGACGGCAGCCGCCCGCTGGCGCCGGTGGAACGGCGGGCATTGCAGGCCTCGCCGCTGACGCTGCGCCGCTTTCGGCACCTGGCGCTGCAGCGCCATGCCGCCGCGCAGGCGCTCCCACAGCCGATGCTCCAGCCGGTCACACAGCCGGCCGCCAACGATGCCTGCTGGGATGGCAGCGCGGGCATGCTGCGCGCGGCTGCCAGCGCCGCCGCGCTGGCAGCGTTGCAGACCGATGATGGCCACTGGACCTTGCATTTCGTGCCGGGCGACGATAACCGCTGGCACTTGATCGTGCAACTGGATGCGCAGGCGCCGTTTGCCGAGCGGCTGTTGCGCGAGCGTCCTTTGCTGCGTGTGGTCGATGGCGGCGGTGCGATCCTGTTACAGGGCCGGCTCGATGCGGATGGCGAGTGTGAGCGTCCCTGGCCGTTCGACCTGGCGCCGATGGCGCATTTCCAGTGCTATGGCGCGACCTTTGCCATTGAACCATGCAATTGACCTCGGCCATGTTCGGAAAAATGCAATCCCGCCCGGCCGCACCGCCAGCACCGCTGGGTTCAGCGCTGGTGGCGATGCGCGTGCACGGCGAGGTGTGCCTGCCGCCCGGCTGCGTGGAACTGGTGTTCAGCGCGGCGGGGCAGGCGCGCCGCGCGCCGCACAGCCGCGCCGGCAAAGGAGAGGTCGCGTTCGCTTATCACCCCGGTCCCTATGAAACCGTGTTTGCGCCATTTGCCGGCGCACCGGAAATCGGCTTGCGGCTGCGCTACCTGGTCGATGCCACCGACCCGCGCGTGGCGCAGCAGCGCTTCGACCTGTTCTTGTTCAGCGAGGCGGAACAGACCTTGCCGGTCGAGACACTGCATCAGGCTATCGCCGCCGCCGTGCGCGCTGCGCTGGCGCAGGGCGTGCTGGACCTGCCGGCCTGCACCACGCTCGATGAATGGCACGGCTTCCGCGCCGGGATCAATGAATTGCTGTATACGCGCTTCGGCCTGACGGTCGATGATTGCGTGCCGGTCGACCTGGGCGACGTGTGTGACTACGCGGCACTGCTGCGCGCGCGCGCCGCGCCGGCAGCGGACGGCGCCGTTGTCGCGGTGCGGACGTCGGCCAGCGGGCAGGCGCCGGGGGACACCCATCACCAGTGTGAACAAGCGGCCGGTGATCTGGCCGCTGCCCCGGCCAGCGCCCTGGGCCGCCACTCGGACGATGCTGCAACGGTTGCGGCGGCGGCGGTGACGAGGTTGGCGGCGTCCGGCCCGGAATCGGGCTTGCCTGCGGGCGCAGGCAACGTGGACGCGGCGGCTGCTGGGCAAGGTAAGGGGGCCACGGGTCGGCACCACACGTCTTTGCCCCCAGCCCCAGCCGTACCCGTACCCGTACCCGTAACCGTACCCGTAACCGCACCCGCAGCCGTCACTGAATCCGTACCCGCAGCCACAGCCACAGCCGTAACTGCACCCGCAGCCGCACCCGCACCGACAGTCTTCGGTACCGCCACTACAGGTTCCGCACCACGCGGCAGCATCGCTAGCGCGTTCACCCTCGCGGCCGGCGCCAGCGATGCTGCCGGGCTCCTTACCCGGCCCGGGAGTCCGGACGCGGCGGCCGCCGCTGATGCAGGTGATCGCTCCACGATAACGGGCACCGTCGCCCCCGCGAAGCCGGCCGCGCCGAGCTACTCCGGTGCGGCCGCGCCGTCCGCCGATCCCGCCAAGGCGGACGCGCACGCCCTGCGCCGACTGTTCCTGGAATTGCCGGCCTGGGCGGCCGGGGTGCGCTTGCTGGCGCTGCCGTCCGGGACGGCGGCCGCGCGGCGCGACCTGCTGCAGCGCTGTGCGCTGGCCGCGCTCGATGTCAATACCATGCCGGCGCTGGCCTGGGCCGCGCC
>JAIENA010000214.1 GCA_019751755.1 Burkholderiaceae bacterium
AATGCACGTGACCCAGCCGGCCATTTCGGCCCAGCTGCGCGCGCTGGAAGAACTGGCCGGCACGGCCCTGACACGCAAGGTCGGGCGCAATATTCAACTGACCGCCGCCGGCGAAGTGCTGCGCAATTTCGCCGAGCGCATCCTGCAACTGTGGGAACAAGCCGGCGATGAACTGGGCGAACTGCAAGGCGTCAGCAGCGGCACGCTGCGCATCGGCGCAGTGTTCACGGCGGAACACTTGCTGCCCTCGATGCTGGTGAAGTTCACGCTGGAGCGCCCCAACGTGCGCATGAACCTGCGCGCCGGCAACCGCAGTGAAATCCTCGGTCTGTTGTCGCGCAAGGAAGTGGACCTGGCCATCATGGGCACGCCGCCGCGCGAGCTACGCATCAACGCGGCCCGCTTCGCGCACCACCCGATGGCGTTCGTCGCCAGCCCCCGCCACCCGCTGATGAAAAAGAAGCGCGTGACGCTGGATGACATCGTGAAATCGAACCTGCTGGTGCGCGAACGCGGCTCCGGCACCCGCACCGCCGTCGAGCGGCTGTTCAAGGAACACGGGCAAGCCATGCACATCAGTTCCGAAGTGTCGAGTAACGAGGCCATCAAGAGCATGGTGGCGGCCGGACTCGGGGTCGGCTTCGTGTCGGTGCACGCGTGCGCGCTGGAATTCAAGGCGGGCCTGATCGACATCCTGCCGATGAAGGAAAGCCCGCTGGAAGGCGACTGGCACGTGATGCACCTGGCCGACCAGCCACTGCCCCGCATCGCCGCCGCGTTCCGCGACTTCATGGTCAATGCCGGCCAGGCCCTGATTGAAACCGAGCTGGAAGCCTACTACCAGAAGTACCAAAGCCTGCACAAGCGCGGCGCGAAAGCCTGACGTTTAGCGAGGCAGGTCACAAATGTGACAAAAGTGGCCATTCCTTGTTGAAATATCCACACATCCGGCCTGACCATGTTGTAGTTTTGGTCAGGCCAATATAAAATCCTTTCACCATTCCCCTTCCAGAACCTCGGCCCACTCCCCTTGCGGCCCTCGTTCATGAGGCACGGGCCACGCGAGGTGGCCCGAGCGCCTCCGGCCGAGCAGCCGGAGGCGCGCTCAATCCCCCCAGCAGTTCCTGACCAACAAGGAGCAACAATGAAAAAAATACGGGAGACCTTCGTCCGCGCCACCCTCCATGGCGCACTCTACGGCATCCTCGCCGCCACCACCGCCATGGCGACACCAGCCGCCCACGCCGCCGTACTGCCGCTACAGCAAGCCGTCATCACCGCCACCTATAATGGCGACGGCGCGTCCGTACTGGGCCTCGACCATGGTTTCGTGGCGGAGCCGGGTTCCAACACCTCGGCGATTTATCCCAGCGGCGCCGGCGTGGAATTTTTCACCGCCGACGCCCTGTTCGGCTTTGACTTCAATGACGATGGGACGCTGGTCGTCTACAACAACGCCCCCATTCCGACCGGCGACTACCGCTTCCGCTTCGATTTCGGCGCGTCTTTGGCCGCGCCACTGGTCAGCTTTACTGTGACCGACATGAGCGGCGCCAGCGGCATACCATTGCTGTCGCTGCTCGATGGCGGCCGCGTGTTGGGACTCGACCTCAGTGGCGTGACGTGGGCCGACGGCTACGGCGCCATCACGGCCACCATCGCAGACGCCACCAACAGCGCCAGCGTGCCTGAACCGCGTACCGCCGCCCTGCTGCTGGGCGGCCTTGGCCTGCTGGCGCTGACGCGCCGCCGCCCGGCCTGAGCGACCATCACCCCGATCACAGGAGTTCACCATGAAACACTGGAGTTTCAGGGCCGCGCTTGGCCTGTCGGCCACGCTGGCAATCAGTGCCGGCGCCGGCATCACCGCCACCAATGCCGCCACCACCACCGGCGCAGCGTCCAGCACCGATGCGGCGCGCCAGTCGGCCCCGGCCGACGGCTGGGCCAGCCAGGCGGGCGGCACCACCGGCGGCGCCAATGCCGCCGCCAGCTTTATCTATACCGTCACCAACCGCGCGCAATTGCTGGCGGCGCTGAACAATGGCGGCAACAACGCCAAGATCATCAAACTGGTTGGCACCATCGACATGCGCGAAGGCGTACCCTTTGCCAATACCGGCGACCAGGCCATCCGCGGCGCGATCCGCATGAAAAGCAATACCACGCTGATCGGCGACGGCGCCAATGCCGGCATCGTCAACGGCCATATCCTGATCAGCAATGTCAGCCAGGTCATCATCCGCAACCTGAAGATCGTCAATGCCTGCGATGTCGGGCCGATCTGGGACCCGCTGGACGGTACCACCGGCAACTGGAATTCGGCCTACGACGGCGTTGCCATTTCGCAGTCGGACCACGTCTGGATCGACCACAACACCTTTACCGACT
This sequence comes from Burkholderiaceae bacterium, assembly GCA_019751755.1. Classification (GTDB taxonomy): domain Bacteria; phylum Pseudomonadota; class Gammaproteobacteria; order Burkholderiales; family Burkholderiaceae_D; genus Rugamonas. Next base: position 2,392 of record JAIENA010000214.1, read on the forward strand.
TGCCCACCACCGATGATGGGCTGCCCATTGAAAACGGCAAGATCAAGCAATGCCACGACGGCGCGCTGGACGTGACCAACGCCTCCGACTATGTGACGGTGTCGTACAACGTGTTTGGCCAGCACCACAAGAACAACTTGATCGGATCGAGCGATTCGGCCAGCGCCGACGAGGGCAAGTTGCGCGTGACCTTCGCCAACAACCTGTTCCGTGATGTCACCAACCGCGCGCCACGGGTGCGCTATGGCCAGGTGCACATGCTGAACAATTATTTTGTCGGCAGCAAGTCGCACGGCGTCTACCCGCACGACTACAGCATCGGCCCCGGTTACAACGCGAAAATCCTCTCGCACAGCAATGTGTTCGAGATCGCGGGCGCGAGCGGCTGCGACCACGTGATAAAAAACCCCGGTGGCACGCCGACCGGCGTGTTCAAGGATACCGGCTCGCTGCTCAACGGCGCGGCGCTGTCGGGCTGCACGGTGCCCAATACCGTGACCTGGACCCCGCCCTACACCTTCACACCGCGTCCGGCGGCGCTGGTGAAAGCCAATGCGCTGGCGCAGGCCGGCAGCGGCAAGCTGGCCACCACCATTAGCGGCAGCGGTGATGTCAGCACCGATCCGGGCCTGGCATTGTCCTGCCCCGCCACCGGCAATGGCCTGTATTTCTGCGACGACTTCCAGAATGGCTCCAGCGCCAACTGGGACTTGCTGCCGGTGGCCGGTCCGAACGGCGCCTTCAGCGTCAAGGCGGAAACCATCGGCAGCACCAACAAGGTGCTGCAATACACGGCGGCCAGCAGCGGTGGCGTGCTGGCCTTGCTGAAACCGGCAGCGCTGGCGGCGATTCCCGGCGCCGATTACTACGTCGAGGCGCGCATCAAGCCGCTGACCAACAGCACCACCGGCAACAAGCAGCTGTATCTGATCACGCGCTACAGCAACGCCAGCAACTGGTATGGCGCGGGCTTGAACGTGCAAAACACGACGGCGTCGACGCAGGTGGAAATCGCCAAGATGGCGGCCGGTTCGCTGAGCCGTCCGAAGCAAGTGAAAAAGCCGATCAACATGGATGCGCAGTTTTATACCGTGCGCTTTGAAATGATCGGCGGCGTGCTGACGGTGTACCTCGACGGCGAATCGCTGGGCTCCGTGACCGACTCGGCCTTTGCCGCCCGGGGACTGGTCGGCCTGTATACCGCCAACAAATCGTTCCAGATCGACGATGTGCGCATCGGCGACCCGCGCCTGAAACCATCGCAGTTGACGCTCAATCCCGCCATAACGACCTATGCGGCGGAAGCGGGCGATGCGCCGCTGTCGCTGGCCATCACGGCGCTCAAACCGGATGGCGCCGCCGACACCTTCATGGCCAGTTCCAGCAATCCCGCCGTGGCGGCCGTCGGCATCCAGGGCGGCACGGTGACCGTGACACCGGTCGGCGCCGGCAGCGCCACCATTAGCATCACCAGCGATGGCGACCCGACCTTAAAGCGCAGCATTGCCGCCACCATCAGCCCGCAGTTCGTGCAGCCGACGCAGAGCTATACCATGACTGGCGCCTCCCCTGCGGTGGCACAAGCGGGCGTCAATATCGACGCCAGTCTGCACCTGACGTTTGACAACCCGCCCACGCTGGGTAGCGGTGGCACCATCCGGATTTTCCGCAAGGTCGATGACGCGCTGGTGGACACGATTAAACTGGCCGGCGAAGTCGAGGAAATCGGCCACGCCGGGCAGGCGCAGGTGCGCAAGGTCAATACCACACCGTTGTCCATCAGCGGCAACACGCTGACGATCCGCCCCCATGCCAACAAGCTGGCCTATGGCGGCGAATACTATGTGGCGATCTCGAACGGCGCCATCACCGGTGCCGTGCTGGGCGGCGTGCCCTTCGTCGGCATCGGCAAGCTGGGCGGCTGGACTTTCAGCACGCGCGCCGCGCCGCCGGTGGCCGACAGCGAGATCACCGTGGCGCAGGACGGCAGCGGCGACTTCAATACCGTGCAGGGCGCGCTGAACTTTGTCATGAAAGAATTCGACAAAACGGCCCCGGTCACGGTGCGCATCAAGAACGGGATTTACCAGGAATTGCTGTACCTGCGCGGCAAGGACAATGTGACGCTGGTCGGCGAGAGCCGCGACGGCGTGGAAATCCGCTACACCAACCACGACACCCTGAACACCGGCAGCGGCGCCAGCCAGGCCGCCGGCACCAACGCCACGCCGGCCGGTGGCCGTGCCGTACTGCTGGTGGAAGCGTCGGACATGCTGCGCCTGCAATCGCTGACCTTGCGCAACACCACGCTGCGTTCGCCATCGATTTCGGCGCAAGCCGAAACGCTGTACTTCAACCATGATGCGGGCCGCCTGATCGCCACCGATGCCGCCTTCCACAGCGAGCAGGACACGCTGAACCTGAAGGGCTGGTCGTGGTTCTACCGCACGCTGGTGACGGGCAATGTCGACTTCATCTGGGGTTCCAGCCGCGCCGCGCTGTTTGAAGACAGTGAAATCCGCTCGGTCGGCGACACCACCAGCAGCACCAGCGGCGGCTACGTGTTGCAGGCGCGCGTGGCCAACGCCACCGACAAGGGTTATGTCTTCCTCAACAGCAGGCTGACGCACGGCCCCGGCCCCGGCCCGCTGCGCGGCGATGTGCCGAACGGCGCCACTTATCTGGCGCGCAGCCCGGGCGGCACCACCACCTGGGACAACATCGCCTTCATCGACTGCAAGATGGATCGCCACGTGGCGGCGGTGGGTTGGGCCGGCCTGGGCGTCAACGGCCAACCCGCGCCCAATCCCGTCACCGCCACGGCGACCAGCGGCTGGCGCGAATACGGCACCACCGACCTGGCCGGCAATCCCGTCAATCTGGCGACCCGCGTTGGCGGCTACCAACTCAGCGCCAGCGACGTCGCCACCAGCTTCGCCACCCGCGCCCAGATCTTCGCTGGCTACAACAACGGCGCCGGCTGGGACCCGCAATAAGCCGCAATAGCCGCGCGGTCAACCCTGAGGTCAG